>NZ_JBEYTP010000004.1:0-301535 GCF_040643125.1 Micromonospora sp. NPDC047465 | reverse complement strand
CAGGATGGGTGACCGGCGACGAGGTCTACGGCGCCGACCCCGGCCTACGCGATGACCTCGAGCTGCGCGGGATCGGCTACGTCCTGGCCGTCGGCTGCGATCGACGCGTGCACGTCAACGACGGCCGCACCCTCGTGCGCGTCGACGACCTCGCCGACCGGATCCCCACCCGGGAATGGCAGTTGCACAGTTGCGGGCCGGGAGCAAAAGGTCCCCGCGACTACCTGTGGGCCTGGATCACCATTGCCACACACCCTGATGAGCATCGGTGGTTGATCATCCGCCGTAACCGCAGCACCGGCAAGCTGGCCTTCTACCTGTGCTGGTCACCTCGCCCGGTGCCGCTGCACACCCTCGTGACCGTCGCCGGATCCCGCTGGGGCATCGAGGAGTTGTTCCAGACCGGGAAAGGCCAGGCCGGCCTGGACCACTACCAGGTCCGTAGCTGGACCGGCTGGCACCGCTTCATCACGCTGGCCATGCTCGCCCTGGCCGTCCTGACCATCCTCGCCGCCATCACCGTCGAGCAACCCGACGCCGACCCGGAGATCATCGCGCTGACCGTCGCTGAGATCCGCCGGCTCCTCAACGCCTTCGTCCTCACCGCACCGCTATCACCAGCGCACACCCTGCACTGGTCAACCTGGCGACGAACATCCCAAGCCCGAGCCCGACGATCCCACTACCAGCGCAGACGGGCAAAGTGACGTTGGAGTATTAGGAACGGAGTACGGCCGGCCGGGGGCGGGCCGCTGGCCTGCACCGACGATTCATCCTTCGGGCCACCTGGTCAAGACCAGTCCGTGAATGGTCCGTGACCTGACATGAGGCGCTGCGGACCGCCCGAGGCCGCCCGCAGGGCGGGGCCCCGCAAGCGCGCAGGTACAAGTAGTCGACCCCTGCCCTGCAAAGATCAAGACTGCTGTCGGCCGGCTCGGCCGCACCAATGGCTGTACAGCCAACTCCTACATGGACCCGAAGCCCGACGAAACGGGGTCGTGGCAGTTGCCGTCGTCCAGTACCGTCCGAGCGGCAACCACGTACAGGACGGGGGCAACCTTGACGAAATCCTTCAGTACCCGTCGCATGCTCGCCTGGACCGCGCCCGTGGCGCTCGCGCTGACCGCGCTCGCCCCGGCCCTGCCAGCCCAGGCCGCGCCGAAACCCACGCCCACCGTCACCACCGGACCGGTCGACAAGGACCTCAACGGCGACGGGGTGCCCGACCTGGTCGCTGCCGGCGGTCCGGGCACCGGTCTCGGCTCCGGCGTCTGGTCCGCGCTCGGCGTCAAGTCCCACAAGACCGGCGTCGGCACCGGCGAGGTGCAGACCCCGGCCAGCAACATCGGCCTGCGCGGCAACGGTGTCACCGGCAACAACTCCCCAGCCGACTTCGATGGCGCCCAGGTCATCACTGGGCGCTTCACCGGCGTCGACCGCCAGGACTTCCTGTGCTACTACCCGACCGGAAATTCCGCCGGTAACGGTGGCGTCATCCGCGGCACTGGGGACGGCACGATGACCAACCCGGCGATCAGCGGCAACCAGTTCTCGATCTTGTCCGACAATCTGATCGATGCCAACGGCAACATCCCGCTGCAACTGGTGAATGCGTTCCAGGCTGACGGCGTCGACACCGGCATCCCGGACCTGCTCGGCATCGCCGGTGACGCCAGCAACGGCTACCGACTCGGCTACCACCCCAACTACTTCGCGCCGGGCCTCTACTACGGCGTCACCGGCCTGACCAACCCCACGCCGACCGGCGGGACCGACTGGCAGAACTGGAGCCTCGCCAGCACCGAGACCGCCTCGGGGATCGCGCTCTTCCTGCGCAACGCAGGCACCGGTGACCTGTACCTGTGGACCGGAGTAACCATGGTCGACAACGGCGACGGCACCGGCACGCTGACCCACACCCAGTACCAGGTGGCGGCGAACTGGAACACCGGCGTCGCGATCAGCACGCTGCAGGCCGCCGACATCAACGCCGACGGCACCCCGGACCTGTGGACCGTGCTGCCGGACGGCACCTACCGGGCGTACCTGATCTCCGGCCTGTCCAACAGCGGCACCGCGACGGTCACCGCCACCCGCGCCCGACAACTGGCCTAACCTACGGGCAGCCCATCGGACCTTCCGCTGAAATCGGAAGGTAGAGGGTTTGGCCCCGCCCCTGGCCACATAGCATTTCGCCGGACTCCTGAAGCGCCGACCAGCGGAAACGCCGGTCGGCGCTTCTGCGTCGCGCACCGAAATCCCGCCTGTCCGGTCCGCCCCTGGTTGACCCCGGATCCCCACTAATGGCCGCCCCTTATCGCAGGTGAATCGCACGGGAGGCCACCTGGCAGCAGCGAGGCTCCGTCCGCGCTTTCCCCCGGAAGACTGATGTAGCAGTGCCCGGGTGCAGGCTGCGAGCTGCAAGAACGCCTCACATCACGGGCCAAGATCAATCCGTGAATAGTCCGTGGACAGCGACAAACAGCGGCTCCGGGCCGCACACCACCGCACAGGTCGAGTGATCAACGCGGTGACGTATCCGCTGCTCAGATGGCGTTATTGCTGATCTTCGAGGTGCCCCCGGCAGGATTCGAACCTGCGACACACGGTTTAGGAAACCGTTGCTCTATCCCCTGAGCTACGAGGGCGCGAGGGCCTAGTCTAGCGACCGGGGCGTTCACCTGGGGTGGCAGGGAGTGGCCCACGTTCACCCACCCCCGTTCTCCCAGCCCAGGACCACACCCCGAGCACACGACCCGGGTTTGCGACCGGCGGTCGGCTGCGGTGACCCGCGTTGGCACGGGTTGACCCGGCTCGGCATCCGCTGGAGAGCAATGGCCCTGCCGCAGGGGGCCCCACTGTTTCGGTTCGGCGACGCGTGTTGATTCCTCGTTCCCGACGGAA
This sequence comes from Micromonospora sp. NPDC047465, assembly GCF_040643125.1. Classification (NCBI taxonomy): domain Bacteria; kingdom Bacillati; phylum Actinomycetota; class Actinomycetes; order Micromonosporales; family Micromonosporaceae; genus Micromonospora; species Micromonospora sp. NPDC047465. The sequence goes on along the minus strand of NZ_JBEYTP010000004.1, from coordinate 298,631 downwards.
CACGCCGGATTTCGGGCGCGCAGACCTGGCGCGTGCGGTGCGGACCTGAGCGGTCCGCACCGCACGCCGATGAGCGTCTTCAGCGGTGGTGGGTGTGCGATCTCTGTCGTGCGGCTCGCTGCCGCCGGAGCTGCTCGACGAGGGGGTACGGCGGCCAGGATGATCACATGTTGCTGCAGGTCATCCGGTTCTTCCAGGCCAGGCCGAACGAGACCGGGCCATGGGAGTCCTTGTACCCGATGCTCACCACCGCGCCCTTCGGAATGGCCGACGGGTTGATCACCAGAAGAGTGTCCGCATCCGCCTCGCTATGCGAGGGGAAGATCCGATCATTAGGTCGGGGCGGGGGCACGGAGTAGCAGGTTGAGCCGACCCTGACTTCCGCCGGCACGCCGGCTTCGGACAGCGCCTTTCGAACCGCGTCCGGGTCGGCGACCTGCTTCTTCGACAGGGTGAGTAGCACCGTCCCGTCGGGCTTGCTGGCCACGGAGAAGGCGACCAGCTGCGTCGGAGCCATGCTGGCCGGCCGCTCCGCGGACGGCGGCGAGGCGGGGCCCGAGCCGGTGAGCGCCGGCACGGCCAAGGCCAGCCCGGCGAGCATCACCCCGGCCGCGGTCACTGCGGCCAGCCGCCGTCGGCGCCGCGTATTGCCCGCGGCGATGATGTCCTCCGCCGGCCGATCCATGTCCAGGCCGGACAGGCCGTCCGCCACCGCACGCAGTACGTCTTGGTCTCTCACTGCTTGATCTCCTGAGTCTCGGCGGGTACCAGCTGGCCGCGCAGCGTCGCGACGGCCCGGGACAGGTGAGCGGTGACAGTTCCCGCAGCGATGCCGAGCACCTGAGCGGTGGTCTCGGTGTCCAGGTCCAGGAACGCCCGCAGCGCGACCACCTCTCGCTGGCGGGCAGGCAGCCGTCGCAGCGCCGCCATCAGCGCCGCGTCCACGCCCCCGGCGTCCTGGCCGACCGCCACGTCGTGCCCGTCAGCCAGGGCGACCTCGCGGCGGCGGCACCGCCAGGCCGACACCCGCACGTTCAGGGCGGTACGCACCACCCACGCCTGGGGAGCCGGGTGCCGGCTGACCTTCCGCCAGGACATCCAGGCCCTGGTGAACGCCTCTGCCACCAGGTCCTCAGCGCCCTCACGGTCGCCCGTGCTGGCCACTACCGCCCGCGCGCAGGCGGCCCGGTGGACCCGATAGAACTCTGCGAACTGTGCTTGCTCGTGTCCCACGTCCCGTACACGCCTGAGCCCCTCGGCCCACTTACCTCCGGCCCGAACTCGCATGAAGAAAATCATCTGCACCGCCGTCACGGTTGCCTGGCACGCCGAGCAACCACGGCAGTGGCGCCGTCGGTACCGTAGCCAGCCTGCGCCACGCCACGAGAAGAATGTCCCTGGCGTGGTCGTCGATTTCGCGCTTGATCGTCGAGGCCGGCCGCCCGAGCGCCCGCCCGATCGCGTTGAGCGACTCCTTGTCCAGCGCCGTCAGCTGACGGCGGCACGTGAGTGGTCACCCCGGCGCCCGTACCGGCCTCGCCATGCGGAAAGCCGGTGACGTCGATGGTCATCTCCGCGACACTTGCCGACGTGGAAGAGGTCGAGGTGGTCGTCGCCCATCACGAGCGCGCGACCCTGCGCGTCGGCGACGTGTTCCTGAAGATCGACGCCGATCAGACCCGCACCGACGTCGAGGTCGAGGCGATGACCATGGCGCCGACCCCCACTCCGGAGATCCTGTGGCGCAAGCCGCCCGTACTCGCGCTCGCCGCGCTCCCCGGGAGGGCACTCGGCCGCCTCGGCGAACCGTCGACCGCGTCGCCGGCGGCGTGGGCCGCGGCCGGTGCCGCCGCACGGATGCTGCACGACGCGCCGTTGCCGCCATGGCGCGGTCGCCGCCTCGACGACCTGGCGTCGCGCCTCGACGGTGAATGCCGGTGGCTCGTCACGAACGGCCTCCTTCCCGCCGACCTGGTCACCCGCAACCGCCGGGTTGCCGAGGCCGCGCTTCGGCCGTGGACTCCGGTGTTCATGCACGGCGACCTGCAGAGCGCCCACGTGTTCGTCGACCAAGACGAGATCACCGGCGTTCTCGACTGGTCCGAGGCGGGCCAGGGCGACGCCCTGTACGACCTCGCCATCCTGACGCTCGGGCACGAGGAGCACCTCGGTGACGTCGTCGCCGGCTACGGCACCGACGTCGACCTCGACGTCATCCGTGCGTGGTGGTCTATGCGAAGCCTGCTGGCGATCCGCTGGCTGGTGGACCACGGCTTCGACCCGGCCGCGCCAGGCTGCGAGGTCGACGTGTTGAAATCCCGGATGTGAGGCGCACGAGCCCGCCTACCACGAGTGTGCGCGATCTGCCGCGTGCCGCGGTGCCGTGCCGTCCGATCATGGCTCTCCTCTGTGTCATCCATGAAGGAGGGGAGCCGGTCAAGGGTGGGGTTTGACCTGTTGACCTTGTTTTGCCCGTCTTCTGGCAGGGTTTCGTCCGGACCCCCGTCGGCCCAGGCCGGAACAGCTCGAACACCCGGTTCATTCTCGCGCTGCGGCGAGCCGGGCGGCCGGTGTCCGCAGCGCCAGCGCGGCGGGTGCCAAGCTGGCGAGGACGGCGACGCCGAGGCAGACGGCGGTGATCGCGCCGATGGTTGCCCATGGCACGACGATCTGCGGGTGCGGGGTCAGCGGGACCAGCGTGGCCCGCAGACCGACGAGCGTGCCGGCCGCCAGTGTCCCGGCCAGAGCGGTTGCCGCAACCGCGATCAGCGTCGCCTCGGTGGCGACAGTCCGCAGCAGTTGCCGCGGCGTGGCGCCGGCCAGCCGGAGCAGGGCGAATTCTCGCCTCCGATCGGCGGCCGCCATGATCAGTGTGTTCGCGATGGAGATCGTGGCGCAGAGCAGTGCCATGCCGAGCAGCGCCAGGAGGGCGTGGCGGTTCATGCGGTCCTGTTCGGCGTGGGCCGCCGACACGTGGTCGGCCACGGGGACGATCGTGGAGCCGCCTGCGGTGGCGACCCGGTCGAGCGCGGCGTCGCCGTGGGTCACTGTGGAGTCGCGCGCGAGATACACCGCGTCTGCGCCACGGCGAGGGCCGTGCTGCCGGCCGAGGTCCCAGGGCAGTAGCAGCGTCCGGTCCAGGTCGAGCGAATCGTCGAGCACCGCCGCCACCCGCAGCCGGACGGGTGTGCCGTCAGCCAGCCAGATCGAGACGACGTCGTCGAGCGACCACTTCGCGGACCGGCTCACCGCCACCGGCACGGGCTTGCCGTCGGCGCCACCGTACTGGTGGACGGCATCGACCGAACCGGCGAGGGTGGGCAGGTTCAGCACTTCGGTCACGCCGGCGCCGACGTACATCGCCGGAAGACCCTCGATCTGGTCACCGCGTCGGACGTACGCCTCCGCACTCCGGACGGGAACGGCGGCGCGTACCCCGGGCTGCTGCCCGAGGGCCGTCACCGTGGCCTCCCCGATTCCGGCGGAGCTGGCGGGGGTGACCACCGTGGCGGCGGTGATGCGGTCCTGGGCCGACCGCTGCTGTGTCTCCCACAGGGTCGCGGTAGCCGCCAGGGTGGTGGCGGCGAGACCGATGGTGACCAGTATCGGCGTGGCCGTCGACGCCGTGCGACGCTTGGCGGCGAGGGCGTTGCAGCGGGCAAGCTGCCCGGTGCTGCCCGCCAGCGGCCAGCCGACCACCCGGACGAACAGTGGAACGAGCACCGGGGCCAGCAACGCCGCGGCGATCAGCGCGAGCTGCGCATCGACCAGGAGCAGGCCCAGCCCGTCGGGTCCGCTGGCGGGCACGGCCGCCAGCAGGGCTCCGGCACCGGCAAGGCTCAGCAGCCCGAAGATCCACCGTCCGACGGTCATCACCCGCCGATCGACTGCTGCCTCCCGCATCGCGTCGAGGGGCCGAACCCGCGCCGCCCGCCGCGCGGCAACCATGGCCCCGGTCAGGGCGACGAGCAGTCCCACGCCCATCGCCGCAACCAATGGCCACCACACGGGCCGCGCGGTGAAGCCGGGTGGCGCGAGGCCGACCCGGGCGAGCCAGGAGGCGAACGGTGCCGCCACGACGGTCCCCAGCGCGCCGCCGGTGGCCGACGCCAGCACGCCCACCGCCAGCGCCTCGCCGAGCACCAGGCGCCGCAGTTGCCGAGGCGTGGCCCCGGCGGTCCGCAGCAGGGCGAACTCCCGCCGGCGCTGCACGACTGCGAACGAGAACGTCCCGGCCACGACGAAGACCGAGACGAACGCGGCCACGCCGGTGGTGGAGCCGAGGAGCGAGGAGGCGAAAGCGAGCTTGTCGCCGTGGCGGTCGGGTTCCGCGAGGGATCGGGCGTCTCCCGTCAGCACCCGCAGGCCGGGCCGGGAGATCCGCTGCGCCAGGTCAGCCGCCCTGGCGCCGTCGGCCATCCGGATCGCCACGGCCTCGATGCGACCGCCGGCCAACTCGTTGACCGTGTCGTCGCTGAGATAGATCGCGCCTGCGTCGTCGTCCACCACGCCCGCGACGGTCATCGCGCGGGGACCGGCGGGGGTCTGCACGACGATGCGCTCCCCGGGCGACGCGGAGGCCGCGCTGCCCAGCACGACGTGTTCGCCGCTTGTCGGTGGACCGCCGGCAAGGAGGGAGTACGGGTGCATCGCGGCGCTGGACCAGGGTCGGGCGTAGCCGTCCCAGCCGTCCACGTGCACCGGGACCCGACGGTCGACCACCACCTCGTCGACCCCGCCCATGGCGGCGATGCGAGCCGGGATGTCGGCCGGTACCGGGGCCGCGTCGGCTGTCGTTGTCGTCTCCTGGACCGCCGCGTCGCCGGCGCCGTAGGTGACCGTCACCGTGTCGCTGCCGGTGACGACCAGGTCGGCGTTGGCGTACCAGTCGGTTGCCTGATCGCGTCCGAGGGTCGCCGCCAGGCTGAGACCGGTGATGGTCAGCAGGCACACCCCGAGAGCGAGGGCCAGGAACGACCCGACGAACGTGGTCCACCTCGCCTTGAGCGTCTGAAGGGAGAGGGTCAGCATGCGACGGCCGTTTCCAGCCCGGCCATCCGCTCGACGACCGACCGGGCGTCGGGCTGCGCCAACTCGTCGGCGAGGCGGCCGTCCGCCAGAAAGACCACCCGGTCGGCGTACGCGGCGGCGATCGGGTCGTGGGTCACCATCACCATCGTCTGCCCGTCCCGATCGACCAGCTCCCGCAGCAGCCGCAGGACGTCCCGGCCGGTTGCCGAGTCCAGCGCGCCGGTCGGCTCGTCGGCGAACAGCACCTGCGGCCGGGTGACGATCGCCCGCGCGATCGCCACCCGCTGCTGCTGCCCGCCGGACAACTCGGCGGGTCGGTGCCGGTGCCGATCGGCCAGCCCGACGCCGGCCAGCACCGCCCGGATTTCCGACCGGCTCGGTCGACGGCCGGCCAGCCGCAGCGGCAGTGCCACGTTCTGCTCGACGGTCAACGACGGGAGCAGGTTGAAAGACTGGAAGACGAAGCCGATCCGATCGCGACGCAGCAGAGTCAGTTCGGTCTCGGACATCAGGCCGAGGTCGTTGTCCCCCAGCCGGACCTTGCCGGCCGTCGGCCGGTCCAGCCCGGCCGCGCACTGCAGCAACGTGCTCTTGCCGGAGCCGGACGGGCCCATGACGGCGGTGAGGGTGCCGCTGGCGAAACTTACCGTCACCTCGTCCAGCGCCGTCACCTTGGCGGTGCCCGACCCGTACCGCTTGCTGACGCCATCCAACCGGATCATGTCACCGCCGCCCGGATTCCGGGCGACCCCGCGATCTTTCTGCATGGCTCCAGCAAAGCCCGCGTTTCAGCCCGCCGCAGTGAGGCTGCCCGGAGTCTTTCGAGGTACGGCCAGCCCTATCCCCGGCGCACGCCTGGCCGCCCGGCCAGCGAACCGGGGAGGAATCGACCATGCGCCGGCAGCATCGAGAACTGAGGGTCCGCAGGCTGGCACAGCCTGCGAGCGGCCTTACCGGCAGGGTCAGCGGCGGCAGGCAGCGCCGCCCAGTTCCCAGCCGACCGTCACCCGTGACGACAGCCCACGATTCAGATGGCCAACTACAACTACGGGCTCGTGGTGGTGCCGCAACGTCCCGCGCGACGACGGACAGCGCCGTTCCCGCCCGGCAGGCGCTGGGGCGTAGGGCCCGACGACGCCCGCCGGCCCGCCCTGACGGGCCGGCGGCGTCCTCGACGGTTGGTCAGCGGACGAAGGTGACGTCGGGGTGCCTCGGCGACGGACGGTCGAGCAGCGCCCGGGGTCGCTGGCGGAGATGCTGGTCGAAGAAGGCGGTGAGGTAGGCGCGTTGGGAGGTGACGATCCGGCCCGGGTCGACGGTGCCGATCAGGCCGGCGACGAGTCCCTCCGGCAGCGGGAACGCCGCGTCGAGCTGCGGCAGCAGCACCTGATGGTCGGTGAAGGTGAAGTGCTGGCCCTCGGGGACGTACAGGTCGAGCTTCCAGCCGGTCGAGTTCGCCCAGAACGACCGCCAGTCCGGGGCGTCCAGATGGGTGTACGGCCTGCCGCCGACGAGACCGGCGCCCATCAGCAGGAACGGGCGATCCAGCCCGTGCTCGGCCACGTCGCCGAGGTCGTCCCTGCCGTACGCCATGCTGCCGTCCAGGTCCGCTCCCGCGTCCAACCGACGGTCGGCGAGCATCGCCTCGGCAGTGGTGAAGCCACCGGCCGAGTGGCCGAACATGCCCGCGCGGGACAGGTCCAGCGCGGCGCCGAGGCCGCGCGGAAGCGGGCGCCTGCCGGCGTCGGGGTTGCCGCCGCCGGCGAGGACGGCGAGCTGGTCGAGGACGAACCGGGTGTCCTGGATCCGGGTGCGGATCTGTGCGCGCATGAGGTCGCCGGGTTCCAGGTCGGGTAGACGCTGCGTCTCCACGCGTCCGCCGGGGAACTCGACGACCGGCGCCTCGTACGTGTGGTCGACCGTCACCACGACGTAGCCCCGGCTGGCCAGTTCCCCGACGAGGACCGTGCCCTCCGCGCGGGGCCGCTCGCCGCCGGGCGAGTACACGACCACCGGGAATCCTCCGCGCCTGGCGCGGGCGGGCGCGCCGGCACGGGCATGGGTGGTGATGCCGGCCCAGTCGACCTGCCCGGCGGGGATGCCGAGGGTGCCGGCGAGATTCTCGCCGTACCGCTGCGCGGCCAGCGGCGGCAGGTACGGCGCGAGTGGTTCGCCGCCCGCCGGGCGAGCCGGGTACCAGACGGTGACCATGAGTTCTCGCGGCTTGGCGGCCACCCACGGATCGGGCCGGCCGTGGTCGACCAGATGCAGTTCGGTGGCGGCGACGGGGTGCGGGCCGGTCGGTGCGGGAAGACGCAACCGCAGCGGCGCGCTCGTCGCGGGCGGCGGGGCCGCGCCTGCTTTCGGGTCCGGTGCGGCCAGGGCGAGAGCCGCCGGCGCGGTCGGCACCATCGCCACCGACACCGCGACCGCGACGCCGCCCAACAGCCATCGTCGAGAAATCGTTCGCATGCGGCAAGGCTCGCCCGGGGCGCCCGTCGACGGCATCTGCCGGAAGTAACCATGTCGCCCCTGAGAAATCTCAGGGACGGCGGGCCTCGGGCCGGGGAGAACCACAGTGGACGGCAGGTCGGCCGGTCACGGGCCACCGGTTCGGCCCCGCGCTTTCTCCACGGCGGGCGCACCCGGGTCCTGACTTTCGTCAGGGCCGGCTGATGCCGATCGGCGGCTGTGTCGCGCGCGGCCGATTCCTAGCGTCGACGCCGAGATGGCACCTTCACCGGGAGAACGATGATCACATTACGCGGGTTGACGAAACGCTTCGGCGCGACGACAGCCGTCGACAACCTGACCCTGGACCTCGCCCCGGGCCGGGTCACCGGCTTCCTCGGCCCGAACGGGGCGGGGAAGTCCACCACGATGCGCATGATCGTCGGTCTGGACCGGCCCACCGCCGGCGAGGCGCTCATCGGCGGCCGGCGGTACGCGACCCTGCGGCATCCGCTGCGCGAGGTCGGTGCGCTGCTCGACGCCAAGGCGGTGCACCCGGGGCGGAGCGCACGCAACCACCTGCTGGCGATGGCCCGCAGCAACGGCATCCCCACCCGACGCGTGGACGAGGTGCTCGCCACGGTGGGCCTGACCACCGTCGCCGGCAAGCGGGCCGGTGCGTACTCCCTCGGCATGGGCCAGCGCCTCGGCATCGCCGGCGCCCTGCTCGGCGACCCCGGGGTGCTGATGTTCGACGAGCCGGTCAACGGACTCGACCCGGACGGGGTGCGCTGGGTCCGCCAGCTCATGCGGTCCCTGGCCGCCGAGGGACGGACCGTCTTCGTCTCCAGCCACCTGATGAGCGAGATGCAGCTCACCGCCGACCAACTCGTGGTGGTCGGCAAGGGCCGGCTCATCGCCGACGCCCCGGTGGCCGAGGTCATCGGGGGCAGTTCGTCGACGGCGGTGCTGGTGCGCAGCCCACAACCGGCCGGCCTGGCCGAACTGCGGCGCCGGCTCGTCGCGGCGGGCGTCGCGGTCGAGCAGGAGACGGCCGGCGCGCTCGTCGTCACCGGCGCCGGCGTCGAGCAGGTCGGCGACCTGGCGCACGAGATCGGCGTACGCCTGCACGAGTTGAGCGTGCGCGAGGCGTCACTGGAGGAGGCGTACATGGAACTGACCGCCGACGACGTCGAGTACGGCGCGCTGGCGACCACCCGATCGGGGGCGCGGAGATGACGACGGCCACGACAACCCTGCCCGCCGCCGACCGGTCGGCCCGGCGCGGCGACCCGACCGGCGGCGGCCTGACCGGTGCTGTCGCCAGCGAGTGGACCAAGCTCTGGTCGGTGCGCTCGGTCTGGTGGAACCTGCTCGCCAGTGCCCTGCTGATGGCGGCGGCGGCCGGGCAGGAGGCCATCTACGTGGTCAACGAGAACACCAACTCCGACCCCGCCGACGACCCGGGGGTGGTCGGTGTCGGCACCGTCGCGATCAGCTCCGTCCTCCTGGCGCAGTTCACGGTGCTCGCGCTGGCGATGCTGGTGATCACCGCCGAGTACGCGACCGGCACGATCCGGAGCACACTGCAGTGGACCCCGTCACGGGGCCGACTGCTGCTGGCCAAGACCGCCGTGGTCGCCGTGGTCACGTTCGTCGTGGGCGCGCTGCTCGCCGCGCTGGGCTCTGCCGTCGCCGACCCGGTGCTCGGTGAGTGGGGCCGGTTCCGGGCGGCGGAAACCGTCGGCGACGTGCTGGCGGTGGCCGCGTACCTGTCGTTGATCAGCGTCTTCACCCTCGGGCTCGGGACGGCGCTGCGCAGCGCGGTCGGCACGCTGACCACCGTGTTCATGATTCTCATGGTGGTACCGATCGCGCTCGGCGCCCTCGACATCGAGTTCGTCAACCGGCTCGTCGACGGGCTGCCGGGGGTGGCCGGACACCACTTCATGAGCGGCGACGCCGATCCGTACCCGCCGGCGGCCGGCCTCGCCCTGCTCGCCGCGTGGGCCCTCGCCGCGATGCTCGCCGGTTACGCGGTGCTGCGGTCCCGGGACGCCTGATCCGGGGCCCGGTGGCGGCGGTCCGACGCGGACCGCCGCCACCGGCGTCGTCCACCAGGCCGGCGTCGTACGCGACGATCGCGGACTGCACCCGGTTCCGCCCGCCGAGCCGGGCGAAGATCGTGCTCCGGGTCGTCGCCGGCCGCCGTCAGTCGGACATCCGGTCCTTGGTCAGCAGCCGACCCTCGACGAAGCAGAGCCGGTAGGCGGCCTGGCCGAGGGGGAAGTTGCCGTCGGTGTAGAACTCGCAGGAGGCGCCCGGGGGAAGCGGCCAGTCCGCCGGGTCCGGCCGTTCGACGACCTGACGGTCCGGCAGCAGGCCCCGCAGTTCGGTGCGGTACTGACCGATCCGCATCCGGTCGAAGTCCGCCGGAGCGAGGACCGCGTCGAAGGTGGCGAACGGGTAGTAGGCCAGTGACAGCACGCCGGCGACCACCACCGGGGCGGTCACCGCGACCACGAGGCTGCGCCGCACCCGCCGCCGCGCCTCACGCAACCTGGTCGCCGACGCCGGCCGGGCCGGACGTACGCCCTCGTCGGCGTCGACCGACGCGGCACCGGCGGCGTGGGGCAGGCGGGCGGTGACCTCGAAACCGCCGCCTCGTGGCCCGGCGCTCAGCGCACCACCGGCCAGCCGTACCCGCTCCCGCAGGCCCAGCAGGCCGGAACCCGTCGAGGACACGCCGGGCAGCAGATCGCCCGGCGGCGGCTCGTTGACCACGCTCACCACCGTCTGCTCGGCCGAGCGGGTCAGCACGACGGTCACGGCGGCGCCCGGCGCGTGCCGGGTGGCGTTGGTCAGCGCCTCCTGGACCACCCGGTACACCGCCCGCTCGACCATCGGCGGTGCCGGCGTGTCGGGCCCGTCCCAGCTGAGCCGGACCGGCATCCCGGCGTCGCGGGCCCGCCCCACAAGGTCGGCGACACCTTCGGCGGCCGGCCGGGTCGGAGCCGGCGCGCCGTCCTCGCGGAGCACGCCGATGATCTGGGCGAGCTGCTCGGTCGCGGCGGTGACGCTGGCACGCAGCTCCCCCGCCGCCCGCCGGTGCCGCTCGTCGAGATCGGTGGCCAGCTCCAGCCCGCCGGCCTGCAACGCGATCAGGGCCAGGTCGTGGCCCAGGGAGTCGTGCATGTCCTGCGCGATGCGGGTCCGCTCCCGCATCCGGACCCGCTCGGCGGCGGCGCGCTGCTGCCGTTCGAGCAGGTCGGCGTGTTCCCAGCCGGCGTGGACGAGCGCCCGTTGCTGGCGGCGGTAGCGGCCGACCAGCCAGGGGAACACCCCGACGAAGAGCAGGGTGGTGGTGAGGAAGAACCAGGTGGTCACGCCCGAGCCGAGGACGCCGGCCGTCAGCGCGGTCCCGCCCGCCGCGATCGCGGCGAACGTGTACGCGGCCGGCCGGGCCCGGGGCATCCGCAGACCCACCAGGTAGCTCATCACCGGAATGGCGAACACGAAGTTGCCCTCGAACGCGGTCGGCACCACGACGATGAGCAGGGAGACCGTCGGGTGGTGCCGGCTGACCACGACCGCGAGGGCCATCAGCAGGAGCGAGCCCGCCAGCCGCCAGCCGGCGTACGGGCCGGTCGGGGCGACGACCAGGTCCCAGGCGATCGGCGCCGACAGGACCGCCCAGAGCGACACGTCGGACAGGGCCTCCACCCACGATCCCCCTGGCCGGCGTCGTCGCGCGTACCCGGCCCACCCGCCGGAGGGCGACCCGCCGGAGCGGAGAAAAGGCAGCCGCCGCCCGCCGCGCCACCAACCTGCCACGCGGCCCAGGCTACAAAGCCCACCACCCGCGTCGTCACCCACGAAAGTCAGGTCGTCGGCACGACGGCCCGGGCAGCCTTAACCGCCTCACCCGCCGGTGGGGAGCATCGGAGTGACCACCGACAGCTCCAGGGCGGCGGGCAGCGGCGCGACGCCCGGCCCGCCGGCGCGCACCCAGTCGGTGATGTCGTCGACCACGGAGTCGTGCAGGACGAGGCCGAACCAGACCGGCCGCGCGCCGGCCCGTCGCGCCGGCGGCGCGGGGTGGACGACGACCAGGTTGGACTGCGCGCAGAGGTCGAGGCAGGCGCTGACGCGTACCCGGTGCGGCGCCGGCAACGCGGCCCGCAGTCGCCGCAGCTGCGCGTCGTGGTCGACGGCGGGGTGTTTGCGGGTGCTGCCACAGCAGCAGTCCCGGCACACGGTGACCAGACAGCCCGGTGCGACGGTCATGTCCGACTCCTTGGTCCCGGTCGAGCCCGGCGGCACGTGCCGGGTCATGACGCGGGCGGATGGTAGGTGATGGTGGGCCGCCCGGTGCCCGGGTGCGTCGCCACGTCGGCCTGGACGCCGTAGACGTCGGCGAGCAGCCCGGGAGTGAGGACCTCGGCGGGCGGGCCGGCGGCGACGACCCGGCCGGCGGCCAGGACGACCACCGTGTCGCAGAACATGGCGGCGAGGTTGAGGTCGTGCAGCGCGGCGAGGGTGGTGACCCCGGTGCGGCGGACCAGGTGCAGCAGCTGCAACTGGTGGCCGATGTCGAGGTGGTTGGTGGGCTCGTCGAGCAGCAGCAGGAGCGGTTGCTGGGCGAGCGCGCGGGCCAGCTGGACCCGCTGCCGTTCGCCGCCCGAGAGGGTGTGCCAGCGACGATCGGCGTACCCGTCGAGGTCGACCCGGGTCAGCGCGTCGGCCGCGGCGGCGCGGTCGGCGTCGCTGTCCGACCATCGTGAGCGTCGGTGCGGGGTACGGCCGAGCAGCACCACCTCCCCGACGGTGAGGTCCAGGTCGGTGTCGGCGTGCTGGGCGAGCAGCGCGGCACGGCGGGCCAGCGCGGCACGGGGCAGGGCGGCGACGTCGTCGCCACCGACGGTGACGCATCCGCTGTCGGGCGTGGCGAGCCGGGCGACGATCCGCAGCAGGGTGGTCTTGCCGCAGCCGTTGGGGCCGAGCAGCCCGACGAGGCTGCCCGCCGGCACGGCGCAGGTGACGCCGTCGAGGATCCGCCGGGCCGCGACGGCCCAGGACACGTCGTTGACGGTGAGCATCAGTCGCGCGCCTTCCGGCGCCCGGCCCACCGTCCCCGGGGCCGCCGCGAGTCTGCCGGCCGCGCCCGGTGCAGCAGGACCACGAAGGCGGGCACCCCGAGCAGCGCCGTCAGCACGCCGACCGGCAGTTCGCGGGGCGCGAACAGGGTCCGCGCGGCGGTGTCCACCCAGACCATGAAGATCGCGCCGGCGAGGACGACGACCGGCAGCAGGCGCCGGTGGTCCGCGCCGGTGAGGAACCGGGCGGCGTGCGGCAGGATCAGCCCGACGAAACCCACCGCGCCGCTGATGGCGACCAGCGCCGCGGTGAGCAGCGCGGTGGCGACCAGCAGCAGCCACCGGACCCGGGTGACGGGCACGCCGAGGGTCTCGGCGGCGTCCTCGCCGAAGGCGAAGGCGTTGAGCGTGCGGGCGTACGCCGCCACGAGGGCGAGCACGGCGGCCAGCACCGGTACCGCCCAGGCCAGGGCGGCCCAGTCGACGCGGGCCAGCGAGCCGGAGAGCCAGAAGGTGATGCTCTGCGTGGCGTGCGGGTCGGCGACCCAGACGATGACGAACGACGTCGCCGCCCCGCACAGTTGCGCGACGGCGACCCCGGCCAGCACCACCCGGGTGGGCGCCAGCGCGGCCCGCCGGCCGGCCACCACCGCCACGACGGCGAACGCGGCCAGCGCGCCGGTGAAGGCGCCCCCGGTGAGCGTCGCGACCCCGCCGCCGACGCCGAGGACGAGCACCGCGACCGCGCCGAGCGACGCCCCGGAGGAGACCCCGAGCAGGTACGGGTCGGCCAGCGGGTTGCGGGTGACGGTCTGCGTCACCGCCCCGACGGCCGCCAGCCCGGCGCCCACCACCGCGGCGCCGAGCACCCGGGGCAGGCGCAGCCGCCAGACGATGTGCTCGCGCAGCAGCGGCACGTCGGCGTGGGCCAGGCCCAGGCGGTCGGCCACGACGGCCCAGACCGTCGACACGGGGATGTCGGCCGGCCCGACGGTGACGGCCGCCCCGATCGACACGACCAGACCCGCCAGCAACGTGACCAGCAGCGCGACCGTGCCCACGGGACGGCCGCGCCGGACCCCGGAGGCGGTGGTGCCGGAGCCCGCGCCGGCCCGACCGCGCACGGCGAGGCGACGGGGCACGGCGAGACGGTGGGCCACGGCGGTACGGCGCGCCACGGCGGTCAGCGGCCCGCTCCGGCGGGAAGCTGCGCCACCCCCGCCGCGAGCGCCTCGACGCCGAGCACCGCCCGCACCCCGGCGGAGGTGGACGAGAACGGGACGACGACGAACCGCTGCCCGGCCACCGCGGGCAGGTCCTTGAGGGTGGGGTGCCGGGCCAGGAACGCCTGCTTCGCGGCGGCCGGGTCCCAGGTCGCGTCGACCAGCACGATCGCGTCGGGGTCGCGCGCGACGGCGCTCTCCCAACTGGTGTCGGCCCAGCCGCCGGCGAGGTCGCCGAAGGCGTTGTCGACCCCGACCGCCGACATGATCATGTTGGGGCTGCCGCAGCAGGCGCCCACGCTCGGGGCGTCGGTGCCGGCGTCCCACCAGAGCACGGAGACGTCCCGCGTGCCGTCGAGCCTGGCGGCAGCGGCGGCGATCCGGGCGCGGTGGTCGGCGATGAGCCTCTCGGCCCGCTCCGGCACCCCGAAGACGGCCGCGACGTCCCGGATCTCGGCGAACACGTCCTCGACGGTGAGCTTCCCCGGCCGGTGCTGCTTCGGGCACCCGGCGGGTGAGAGGTAGGTGCCGATACCGAGCTCCGCCAGGGCGGCCCGGTCGCCGACGCCCTCGTCGCCGAAGGCGCTGTGGAACGAGGCGTAGACGAAGTCCGGCGCCGTCTCCAGGAGTTTCTCCTTGGCCGGGTACTTTCCGGACAGCACCGGCACCGATGCGTACGCGGCGGCGTGCTCCGGCAGGATCGCGTCGTCCAGGTACGCCGTGCCGGCCATGCGGTCGGCCAGGCCGAGCGCCAGCATGATCTCGGTGGCGGGCTGGTTCAGGGTGACCGCCCGCTGGGGCGGGGCGGCGACGGTGACCGGCGTGCCGCAGTTGGTCAGGGTGGCCGGCGCGCCGGACGCCGGGGCGGGGTCGTCGTCCGTGGCGCAGGCGCCGAGCAGGACGAGGAGGACGGACAGGGGCGCGGCTACGCGCCGGGACAGGGTGGACCGCACAGCGCGTACGCGCATCGGGACCGCCTTCCAGCACCTCGTGGACGGGTCATCGCAGTGCCGTGGCCGGTCTCCTGGCTGACGGGAGGTGCGTCCGTGGCCGGCCTTCCCAGGCGTGCGACACGCCCAGTGACCTCTGACGACGAGGGCCGCGGACTTCCCGATCACAGTGGCGAGGGCCGCACCGGTCTTCCACCGGCTTCCCGAACACCACGGCAGCGTCACCCTAGCCTGCGCCCGACCCCGAATGCCACGGTGACGAATGCCATGGAGCGGCCTTCTTCACCACTGTGGACCGTGCGACGGCGGCGTTCACGCCCCCGGCGGGGGCGGGAGGTCGACGACCCGGGTCGCCCAGCGGGCCATCAGGGCCGGGTCGTGGGTGATCAGCAGGACCCCGGCGCCGCGCTCTCGCTGGTAGTCGGTGATGACGGCGGCGAGGTGGGCCTGGGTGGAGGCGTCGAGCATGGCGGTGGCCTCGTCGCAGAGCAGGTAGGCCGGCCGGTGCACGAGCGCCCGGGCGAGGCAGGCCCGTTGCAGCTGCCCGTCGCTGACCGCGTGCGGGCGGCGGGCGAGCAGGTCCGCGGTGAGGCCGACGAGGTCGGCCAGCTCGGCCGCGCGGGCCCTGGCCTGCTCGGCCGGTACGCCGGTGGCGCGGAGCGGTTCGGCGACGATGTCCGCGAGGCTGAGCCGCGGGTCGGTGGCGGCGCGTGGGCTCTGGAACAGGATCGCGACGCGGGTGCGGACGGCCGCCGGCAGCCGGTGGCGGACTCCGGCGACCCGGTGGCCGTCGAGGGTGACGTGCCCGGCGTCGGGGGCGTGCAGCAGGGCGAGTACCCGGGCCAGGGTGGACTTGCCGCTGCCCGAGGGCCCGTGCAGCCCGACCGTCTCGCCGGGGGCGACGTGCAGGTCGACGCGGTCGAGGACGCGCTGCCGACCGTAGGCGACGGTGACCTGGTGGGCGGCGAGCGCGGTGGCGGTCGCCTCCGGTCCGACGTGTTGACGGGTGGCCGTGGTCGTGGTCATGCCGGCGCTCCGACGGGCAGCGGGTGGTGGCAGGCGACCTGGCCGGGGCCGTCCACGACCGGGGTGGGCGGCGTGCGGCAGATGTCGGTGGCGCGGTCGCAGCGCGGGGCGAAGGCGCAGCCGGCGGGCAGGTCGGTGAGCATCGGCGGGTGGCCGGGCACGGGGCGGAACGCCCGCTCGGGCAGGGCGTCGAGCAGGCCGGCGGTGTAGGGGTGGGCGGGCGCGGCGAACAGCGCCTCGGTGGGCCGGCGCTCGACGACCCGGCTGGCGTACATGACGGCGACGGTGTCGGCGACGCGACGGGCGGCGGCCAGGTCGTGGGTGATGAGCAGGACGGCGTTGCCGGCGTCGCAGCGGCGGCGCAGCAGGTCGAGGGTGTGGTCGACCAGGGGCCGGTCGAGGCCGGTGGTGGGTTCGTCGGCGAGCAGCAGCGGTGGGTCGGGGGCGAGCGCGAGGGCGGTGGCCAGGCGTTGCGCCATGCCGCCGGACAACTCGTGGGGGTAGCGGTCGAGGTCGGCGGGGTCGAGCCCGACGTCGGCGGCGACCCGCTCGGCCGCCGAGGGCGCGTCGCGGCGGGCGTGCCCGTGGGCGCGCAGGGTCTCCGCCAGCAGCCGCCGGCCGGTGCGTACGGGGGTCAACGCGGTGGCGGGGCTCTGCGGCACCAGCCCGACCGCGCGGCCGCGTACGGCGCGGGCGAGGTGGCGCTCGGTGCAGCCGATCAGGTCGACCTGGTCCCCGCCGGGCGGGCGCAGCCGGGCGTGGCCCGTGACGGTGGCGTTGCCGGGGAGCAGGCCGAGCAGGGCGTGGGCGAGCACCGACTTGCCGCAGCCGGACTCCCCCACCACGGCCACCAGTTCGCCCGGGTGGACGGTCAGGCGCAGGTCGGTGACGGCCCGCACCACGGCGTCGCGGAGCTGGAAGCGGACGGTCAGCCCGTCGACCTCCAGCAGGGCGGGACGAGGACCGGCGGCGGTGCCGGCCGTGGCGTCGCCGGTGGCGACGGTGCCGGCCGTGGCGGCGCGGGGCTCGCGGGTGGTGGTCACAGGTTCAGCTCCGCTCGTACGCGCGGGTCGAGGCGGTCGCGCCACCGGCCGGTGAGGGTGGCCAGGGCCAGCGTGACGACGACGAGGAGGAGGCCGGGGACGAGGCTGGCCCACCAGGCGCCGGTGAGCAGGGACCGCTGCCCGTCGCTGATCATGTTGCCGATGGAGGCCAGGTGCGGGGGCAGGCCGAGACCGAGGAAGGACAGCGCGGTCTCGTGCCAGACGGCGTGCGGCACCATCAGCGTGGTGGCCAGGGCCAGCCGGGGCAGCACGTGCGGGAGGAGGTGCCGGGTGATCACCCGCGCGCGGCTGGCGCCGCCGGCGATCGCGGCGTCGACGAACGGCCGGGTGCGCAGGCTGAGCAGCTCGGAGCGGACGATGCGGGCGGTGGACAGCCAGTGCGTCAGCCCGATCGACACGATCACCGCGCCGAGGCTGGGGCGCAGCATCGCGACGATGAAGATGCCCAGCAGCAGGTGCGGCAGCGCCGCGATGGTGTCGACGACCCGCATCAGCACCCGGTCGACCCAGCCGCCGAGGGTGCCGGCGACCGCCCCGACGAGGCCGCCGATGACGGTGGCCACGAGCGCGGCGACCGCGCCGACGAGCAGGGAGACGCGCAGGCCGTAGAGGCTGCGGTGGGCCACGTCGCGGCCCAGGTCGTCGGTGCCGGCCGGGTGCGCGGCCGAGGGCGCGAGCCGGGTGCGCGCCAGGTCGACGGCGCTCTCGTCGAGCGGCCACAGGACGGGGGCGAGCAGGCAGGCGGCGACCGCGCCGACGAGCACGGCCCAGGCGACGGCGGCACCGGCACGGCCGGCACGCGGCTTGGGCCGCCGGACGCGGGTGGGGCGGGCGAGGTCAGTCATCGAGGCGTACCCGGGGATCGGCGGCGGTGTAGGCGAGGTCGGTGGCCAGGTTCGCGGCCAGCACCACGACGGTGGTGGCGAGGGTGGTCGCGGCCAGCAGCGGGAAGTCGCTGCCCAGCGCGGCCTGCACCGTCACCGCGCCGAGACCGGGCAGGGAGAACACGGTCTCGACCAGGACGGCGCCCCCGATCAGCTCCGGCAGGTGGGTGCCGACGAGGGTGAGGAACGGCAGCAGCGCGGTGCGCAGGGCGTGGCCGAACAGGACGGTGCGGCCGGGCAGGCCCCGGGCCCGGGCGGCGAGGACGTGGTCGTCGCGGAGGCTCTCGGCGACGGCGTCGCGGATGAACAGGACGAACCACGGCGCCTGGGCGACCGCCAGCACCGTCACCGGCAGGACCAGGTGCCGGGCCACGTCGGCGGGATCGGTGGAGGTGGCGGTGACGTCGGTGAGCCCGCCCGCCGGCAGCCAGCCGAGGGTCAGGGCGAACAGGGCGATCGCGGCCAACCCGATCCAGAACACCGGCATGGACTGCACCGCGTACGCGCCGGCGCGCAGCGCCCGGTCGAACCAGCCGCCGCGCCGGTACGCGGCCACGGTGCCCAGCAGCAGGCTCGCCACGAGGACGAGGGCAAGGGCGGCGCCGACGAGCAGCAGGGTCCAGCCGGCGCGGGCGGCCAGCACGGAGGTGACGGGTTCGTGCCGGCTGGTCGACCAGCCCAGGTCACCCTGGAGCAGGTTGCCCACCCAGCGGAGGTACTGCACCGGCAGCGGGTCGTCGACCCCCCAGTTGGCGCGGATCTGCGCCAGGTTCTCCTCGCTGGTGGTGAACGCCGCCGCGCCCGCGTACTGGTGGGCGGGGTCGATCGGCGAGGCCGCGCCGAGGGCGAACATGCCGACGCTGGTGGCGGCGAGGATCGGCACGGCCACCAGCAGACGCCGACGGACCACGGCACCGGCTCCCGCCAGCCGTCGGCGGCGGGCGGGAGTGGCCGGTGCGGTCACTTCCTCGTCCAGGTGTGGATGTTCCACCAGAGGCTGTTGGCCACGTCGTGCTCGTGCGGCTCCACCCGCGGCGTCACCCCGGCGAGGCCGTCCTTCACCACGTAGGTGTGCTTGAGGTAGGTGAGGAACACCCACGGCAGGTCGGTGGCGAGCTGCTTCTGGAACGTGGCGTACGCGGCCTTGCGGGTGGCCGGGTCGGCGTTGTCGCGGGCGTCCTGCAACGCCTTGTCCACGACGGCGGACCGGTAGGAGCCGGGGTTGAAGAAGCCCTGGCCGGCGAAGTCGGAGCGGAACAGCTTGTAGGAGAGGAAGTCCGGGTCGTACGGGGTGCCGAAGCCCATCACCACCGCGTCGTGCTTCATCCGGGGGGTGATCGCGTCCCAGGTCAGGCCCTCCGGGGTGATCTCGATGCCGACCTTCTTCGCGTCGGCGGTCACCGCGAGGGCGAGTTCCTTGCGCAGGCTGTCGGTGGCCGGGTACATCAGCGCGAAGGCCGCCCGCCGGCCGTCCTTCGCGCGGATGCCGTCCGGGCCCGGCTTCCAGCCGGCGGCGTCGAGGGCGGCGGTCGCGGCGGCCGGGTCGGCGGCGGGCTTGCCGACGATCGACGGCTCGGCGAAATCCGACGACGACGGGACCGGCCCGAACGCCGGCTCACCCGCCCCGCCGAGCAGGCCGGTGACCATCGCCGCGCGGTCGACCGCCGCGTTCAGCGCCCGCCGCACCGCCGGGTCGCCGGTGACCGGGTTGCCCATCGGCAGCACCACGCCCCGGTAGTCGGCGGTCGGCACCCGCTCCACCCGGTGGCCGGCCAGCCCGTCGAAACCGGCGGCGAGCTTCGGCGCCAGCTCCGCCGCGTCGAACTCGCCCGCCCGCATCCGCTGCGCGCGGACGTTGTCGTCGGGGACGAACGCGACCACGACGCCGGAGTTGGCGGGCCTGCCGCCCCAGTACTTCTCGTTGGCCGCGAGCACGAGCCGGTCGCCCGGGGTCCACGACGTCACCCGGTACGGGCCGGTGCCCACCGGCCTGCGGTTGAACTCGGCCTTGTTGACATCCTGCCCGGCCAGCGCCTTGGCCGGCACGATGCCCAGCGCCAGCCGCTGCGGGAACGGCGCGTAGGCGTACTTCAGGGAGAACACCACGGTCGACGGGTCCGGCGCGGTGACCGAGGCGAGCATGTCGAGGTCGGAGCGGAGCGTGGAGTCGACCTTCGGGTCCAGCACCGCCTGGTAGGTGAAGACCACGTCCTGGGCGGTCAGGGGGCTGCCGTCGTGGAACAGCACCCCGTCGCGCAGCTTCACGGTGACGGTCCTGCCGTCCGCCGACACGACCGGCAGCTCCCGCGCCAAGGCCGGCACCAACTGGTTGCGCGCGTCGCGTTCGACCAGCCCGTCGAAGATCAGCGAGCCGCCGTCGACCCCGTAGTTGAGCACGGGGTTCAACGCCTCCGGCTCTCCCGCCGTCGCCACGACGAGGGTGTCGGCCGCGCCCGGGCCCGTCGACGTGCTCGTCGGGGACGAGCAGGCCGCCACGGCCAGGACAGTGCCGGCGGCCATCGCCGCCACCCGCACGGACACCGGCGTACCCATCACATGCTCCCTGGTCTGTTCGTCGCACGACCCCGGCGTTCGCCGCGCCGAGGCCCTGAGGTGGGCCGACCGTCCCCGCGGCCGATGGCGTGCGGCGTGGCCGGCGGCGGGCCGGATCAGTGCCGCGCGGCGGGGACCTCCCGCCGCGCGGTCAGATGATCTCCGGCGCCACTGCCGCAAGCATTCCGCAATTGCCAGACATGTGCAAGAAGCGGCCCGGGAACGGCCCTCCGTCCGTGGCGGGGCACTCGCGGGCATCCGCCGGGTCGCCGGGTGGGCGTCGCCGGTGGTTCAGCCGATCGGCGGGGCCGTCACCCGGCGCTGCCGGGCGTGCTCGGCGCGGGCCGGATCCCGGTCGGCCGCGAAGACGTGGCGGCCGAGGACCGGGGCGCCGCCTCGGCGCCGGGAAGCCGCGGCAGGCGATCATCAGGGGCCGACGCGGCAGTCGGCCAGGGCGGGCGGCCGGGCGTCAGGGACCGCTCGGCGGGCAGAGGAGCCGGTCCAGCAGGGGCAGCCGGAGGACGTCCAGACAGAGGTCGACCGCGGCGGGCTCCGACGCCGGCGGCGCGGTGGTCGGGGCCGGCGCCGGGGCGACCGGCGCCGTGGCCGTCGGCGCCGGGGCGGCCGGGGGCGGGGCGGCCGGCGGGGCCGGGACGGGGGCCGGCGGCGGGGCGGGCGCCGGGCCCCTCGCCGGGGCGGCCGGCGGAACGGAGCCGCCGGTGCTCACCACGTCCTGCCGCACGACCGGCACCCGCGCTCCGGCGGCGACGCGGGTCCGGGGAACCGCCGTCCCGCCGGCGCCCGGCCCGACCTCCTCCGGCACCACCGGTTCCTCTGCAGTGGTCGTGGTGGCGGTCGGCACCACCGTCACGGCGGGAAGGCTCCCGGCGCCGTCCGCCCGGTACGACGGGCCGGGCTGCTCCGACCTGAACGGGCCGGCGGTCAGCATCGCGTACGCCAGCGTGGCGACGGCGGCGGCGAGCGCCATCCGGCGATCGGGGCGCAGCGCGGTCAGCGGGGCCCGATCCGGCGCGGCCGGCGGCGGCGGGACCGGCCGCGCGTGCTGGTGGGCGGCCAGCAGGGCGTCGAGCTGCGCGGCGACGGCGGCGCGTTCCCCGGTGGCGACGGCGAGGGCGAGCGTGAGATAGAAGCGGAAGTTCACCGTGGCGGTGGTCGGCACCCGCAGCCCGGCGAGCCGACCGCCGTCGGTGGTGTGCAGCAGGGTGAGCGGGACGTCGGGGTGGTGCGCGGCCCCGAGCATGTCCGCGTACGCCCACTCGCGCCGCCCCGCGCGGCCGGCGAAGGCCACCCGGCGGTTGGTCACGACAGCCGGGCCCGCGTCGACGACCCGGAGCCCCTTCGGCAGCGCGCGGCCCGTCGCCGCGACCTCGGCCGTGGCGACCGTCAGCCCCGGCGCGGGCAGCCCGTGTACGTGCCGGGCCTCCGCCTCGACCAGCTCCGCGGCCGGCAGCACCCGGAACACGACCTCGTCGTCGTCGAGGTCCACCGGCAGGCCGGTACGCGGCTGCGCGTACCCGAGGAAACCGGCGGCCTCGATCCGCAGCCGGATCAGGTGGTCGTGCCGCCGGCGCCAGCCCTCGACCTCGGCGTCGTACGCGCGGGACCGCCGCCCGCTCTCGCGTTCCGCCCACCTGACCCGCCAGGCCGGGCAGGTTGCCGCCGGGATCGCGATGTTGGTGCGTGGTTCCACCGTCACGCCGGGTACAACCGCCCGACTTCCGTCCAGGACACGTGCACTGATCGATACTTCCCATTGTTCCGATAGGTGGCGGTGTGTGAAACGCCGGGATCTGCCGCCTGCCGAGGTCGGCCCGCTGACCATGGGCCGATCTTCCGCACGCAGCGGATGCAACCCGTCCGCTCTGCCGCTGGTCCGTGTAGTAGAGGCGGCAGAAGGAGAGAGCGGATGGACGGCGTGACGGCGGTGCACGAGGCATACCGGGCGCACTACCGCCGGCTGGTGGGTCAGGTGTACGCGTTGACGGGCAGCCTGCCCGAGGCGCAGGACGTGGTGCACGAGGCGTTCGCGCGGGCGTTGGCTCGGCCCGCGCGCTTCCTCTCCGTGAACGACCCGGAGACCTGGCTGCGGACGGTCGCGATGAACCCGGCGCGGACCCGGCACTGGCGGCAGCGGTTCCTCGACCGGCTGATCCGCAGCGGCCGGGCCGGGCTACTGACCAGCCGGCTTGTCACCGCCGGGAGACGGCTAGTCGGCGACGACCAGCGCCTGCGGGGCGGCGGCCTTCATCCGGGTACGCAGCCACTTGAGCTGGATAGCGGTCTCCGCCTCGCAGCGCTCGACGACAGCCAGCAGTTCCTCGTCCCGGGCGCCGTAGGCGGCCTGGCCGACGACGGTCCAGGCGATGTCCCGGTGTGCCGCGCGGCACACACGACCCGGTGCGCTGATCGACCCGCTCCCGGCTTGAGCCTGGCGGGGACGGGGTACCACCCCTCCATGGGTCAGCTCAGCAGCTCGCCACCCCCGCCGCAGGCCGTCGAGCTGCGGCGGTGGACGTTGTCCGAGGGGACGGACCTGCGCGGCCTGCGGGCGTCCCTGCACGAGCAGCTGACCGGCGACGTGCTCGGCGAGGGCGAGGCCCTGGAGGAGGTCCCCGAGCTGGTCGTGCTGATCGCCACGGAACTCGCCACGAACGCCCTGCGCCACGGGAGACCGCCGACCATCGTCCGGCTGCTCGCCACCGACGACCACCTCGTCCTCGACGTCGCCGACCACGACCTCGGTTCCCTGCCGGAACTCGCCGACACGCAGCCCGAGGATGCCGGCGGGCGCGGTCTGCAACTCGCCCGCGCCCTGTCCCTCGACGTCGGCTGGTACGCCACCGGGACCACCAAGAACATCTGGGCGTCCTTCCCCCGCACCGCCCGGCTGGGCGGCGCGCGGCACGCCTGACCGGCAGGCCGCCCGCACCGGCCGGGCACATCCGGTCCCCTGGCCCCCGTCTCCTGACGACCTACACTGGTTGCCGTGGGGCAATCAGTGTGATCACCGAAGAGCGGCGGCCCGCGCCGCAGGGGCACCTCTGCTGGGCGTACGAGGACCTGGGGTCGCTCGCCGCCCAGGCGGAGCGCTACCTGCTCGCGGGCCTCGCCGCCGGCGAACGCGTCTGGTATGTCACGCCGCACCCCGCGGACGCGGTGGCCGACCGGCTGCACCGCCTGCCGGGCTTCGCCGCCGCCGTGCGCCGGGGCGCCGCCGCCGTGGTCTCCCTGTTCTCGACCTACTCGCACGGCCACGTCGTCGACCCGCCGACGCAGGTCGCCGCCTACACGGCCGCCACCGACGAGGCGCTCGCCGCCGGGCACACCGGGCTGCGCGTGGCCGCGGAGGCCACCGAGCTGGTCCGCACCCCCGCCCAGCTGGAGAGCTTCACCCGCTACGAGCACCTCGTCGACCGCTACATGCGCACCCGACCGTTCTCGGCCATGTGCGCCTACCACCGGCCCGGGCTGGGCGACCGGGCGGTCGCCGAGCTGGCCTGCATGCACCCGGCCAGCAACGTCGACGACGTGCTGTTCCGGTTGTACGCCGTCGCGCCCGCCGACGGGCACGCCGCGCTGGCCGGCGAGCTGGACCTGTCCAACCACGAGCTGTTCCGCGCCGCCCTGGACCGCGCCGACCTGCGCCCCACCGACGGTGAGCTGGTGCTGTCCGCGGCCGGGCTGCGCTTCCTCGACCACCGCGCCCTGACCCACCTCGCCGAGTACGCGCGCCGCCGCGGCGCGACCGCCGTGCTGCGCACCTCCCACTCGGCGGCGGCCCGGCTGGTCGACCTGCTGGACCTGCCGGGCATCCGGGTGGAGGTCGCGCGATGAGGACCGGCGCGGCCGCCCAGCACCACGGCTACTACCACGAGGCCGTCCGGTACGACTCCGACGACGAACTGCTCGCCGTGGTGGTGCCGTTCCTGCTCGGCGGCGTCGACGCGGGCGAGCCCACCTACGTGGCCCTGGGCGAGCGCACCGGCGCGCTGGTCCGCTCGGCGCTGCCCGCCGGCCGCGGGGTGGAGTTCCTGCCCGGCGGCGACGTCTACGCCCGGCCCGCCTCCGCCATCCGGTCCTACCGTGAACTCCTCGCGGCACAGGTGGCCGCCGGCGCCCGGCAGATCCGGATCCTCGGCGAGGTGCCCCCGGCCGCGTTCGACGCGACGTGGGACTGGTGGGCCCGGTACGAGTCGGCGATCAACCACGCCTACGACGACTTCCCGCTGTGGAGCCTGTGCGCGTACGACACCCGGTGCACGCCGCCGGCGGTGCTGGCGGACGTGGCCCGCACGCATCCCCGGTTCGCGACCGCCGACGGTCGGCACGTGCCGAGCACGACCTGGACGTCGCCGACGGATTACCTGCGGGAGACCCGGCCGGTCGTGCCCGACCCCCTCCAGGCGGAGCCGCCGGTCGTCGAGCTGACCGACCCGACGGCGGCCGAGGCGCGCGCCGCCGTGCACAAGGCCGACCGGGGCCAGGTGTCGGCGGATGACGTGGATGATCTCGTCGTCGCGGTCAGCGAGATCGTCACCAACGCGCTGCGCCACGGCCGGCCGCCGGTCCTGCTGCGCGTCTGGTCCGGCGACGACCGCATCGTGGCGACGGTCCGCGACGGCGGCGACGGGCCGGGGGATCCGTTCTGCGGGCTGCTCCCCGCGTCCGGCGGCGCGCCGGGCGGGCTGGGCCTGTGGATCACCTACCAGTCGTGCAGCCACGTGACCTGGCACCGCGACGGCGAGGGCTTCACGCTCCGGTTGACGGCCGGGAACCCGCACGTCGCCCGCTGACCGACCGGCGCTCTGCCGGGGGGGGCGGCGTCACCGCCCCCAGGGCTCGGCCGGTCGGCAGTCACCGCCGGGCCGGCCGTACACCACCGTGCCGGCGGGGTCGACGTAGCAGTGCTCGAACTCGTTCGAGGGTTGGAACAACCGGCGGCGGTCGATCTCGGTGCCGGCGGCGTCGTAGCTCACCAGGTGCGGCCCGTCCTGGTCGAGGTCGGCCCCGACCGTCATGACGGCGAAGATGCCCCCGGAGATCCGGGCAGCGGTGGTCTTCCCGTCGCCGTGTTCCAGCACCAGACGGGCGACCCGGGAGCTGACCCGGCCGCTGACCGTCACGTCGCCACCGGACCGCTGCGCGGAGGTGAGCAGGAGCCGTTGCACCGGGCCGGGCAGCAGGTCGTGCGACGGCCAGCGGTCGACGGAGCGCGCGCCCGACACCTCCGCGCCCGCCGCCCGGTTGACCTCGCAGGTCACGTAGCCCGTGTCGGTCAGGAAGAACACGACCGCGCCGTCGCCCCGCTCGGCCGCCATCGCCAGATCGGCCATGGTCGGCTGCACCTGGCCGTCCTGCGGGCCCCACTCCAGGCACTGCCGCGCGGCGGCCCGCAGGGTGGGCGACAACTCGCCGTACCCCATCGCCAGCACCTCCACCGTCTCGACGTCGGAGGGCGCCCGTACGGCGAACCCGGCCGCGACCACCGCCAGCGCGGTCAGGCCCACGGCGAACCGCGGGCGGATCCGTCTCGTCGCCGGCCGGCGGACCGCACGGAGGACATCCGCCCGCATCCGGTTCGCCACCCGGGGCGGCAGGTCCCGCTCGCCGGGCGGCTCGAAATTCTTCGTCATCGCTGCTCCTCCTCGTTCTCGTCGGTGACCAGCCGCGCCAGGCGTTTCCGGGCGCGGCTGACACGGGACCGGACGGCGACCTCGCTGACGCCGAGGGCCGCCGCCGCGTTCGCGTACGACACCCCCGACCAGAGGCAGAGCGCGACGGCCTCCCGCTCCGCCCTGGGCAGCCGCCGGGCGGCGGCCAGGACAGCCCTCATCCGCCGCTCGTCGTCCAGCCGCTGCGCGATCTCCTCGGCCGGGTCGTCCGCCGCCTGCCGGTCGGCCGGCAGGCGGCGCAGCAGCGCCGCCCACCGTCGCGCCGACCGCCACTCGGTGCGTACGGCGTTGCTCGCCACCACCAGCAGCCAGGGCAGCACCGACCCGTCCACCAGGCGTGCCGCGTCCCTCCTGCGCCAGGCGACCAGGAAGGTGGCCTGGGTGATGTCCTCCGCCGTGCACCAGGAGCCGGTCAGTCGGAAGGCGTGGTTGTAGACCGCACGCGAGTGGCGGTCGAAGAGCCGCCCGAACGCGCCTCGTCGCCTGCGGCGACGGCCGGCCAGAGTTCCTCGTCGCAGGCCCGTGTCTCGGTCTTCACACCCCACTATGGCCGGGTCGCCCGGTGTTGTTGCGGCAGCCGCCACCCGAGCCGCCCGCCGGCACCCGGACCCGGGGCCCGGCGGGCGGTGGCACCCGTCACGACCGGCGGACGGCGGGCAGGCCCGGGGGTACGTTCGGCGGGCAGGCGCCGATCGTTTCGGGCGCGCCGGAGCAGACCCCAGGAGGACGCGGCCGTGCCGGACGCCGAGGAACTGATCAGCGACGCCCTCGCGGCGGTACGCGGCACCGACGTACGCCTCGCGGAGCGGCAGTTGGACCGGCTGATGATCGGCACCGGCGCGGCGGACGGCGCGGCGGCCGTCGACGCCGCGCTCCTGCGCCGCCTGGTCCGCGGGGTCGGCCGGTTGGTGCCGCGCGGCTGGCAGCCGGTGGACCTGGCCCGGCTCGCCACCCGCCGGCTCGGTGCCCGGTCGGCCGGGCTGGTGACCGACGCGCTCGCGGCGCACCGCCGCGACCTGACCGGGCCGGTGCCTCCGTGGTGGGACGACCAGCTCCGCGACCTCGGCGCGCGGGTGTGGTGGGACGCCGACGAGGGCCACCTGGCCGCGTGGTCGGCCCGCGCCGGCTGGGACCGGTTCACCGCGCTGCGCGCGGCGGTCGACGCGTTGGCCCTGGTCGACGGGCTCCCGCCGGTCGCCGTGCTGCGCCCGCCGCCCGGCGCCGGCGGGGCGGTCGCCGCGCGCGGCGGGTCCGGCGGCGGGTCGCGGATGCTCGACCGGGTGCGGGCGCTGCTGGCCAAGGCGGAGTCGACGACCTACCCGGCCGAGGCGGAGGCGCTGACCGGCAAGGCCCAGGAGCTGATCGCCCGGCACAGCATCGACCAGGCGCTGCTGGCGGGCGTCGCCGAGCGCGCCGACCAGCCCGGCGGGGTGCGTCTCGGCACCGACCCCCCGTACGCGGGCGCCAAGGCGCTGCTGGTGCAGGAGGTGGCGGCGGCGAACCGCTGCGAGGCGGTCTGGTCCGACGATCTGGGCTTCACCACCGTGCTGGGCTGGCCGGCCGACCTGGAGGCGGTCGAGCTGCTCTACACCTCGCTGCTGGTGCAGGCCACCGCCGCGATGCTGCGCGGCCGGGGCGAGCGACGGGCCAGGGGCGCCGGCCGCCGCACCCGGGACTACGACGAGTCGTTCCTCAACGCCTTCGCGCTGCGGATCGGCGAGCGGCTACGGGCGGCCACCGAGGACGCGGACCGGCAGGCGGCCACCGAGGCCGGGCCGGAGCGGCTGCTGCCGGTGCTCGCCACCCGCGCCGAGGCGGTGCGCGAACGCCTCGACACGCTCTTCCCCGGCGTCACCCGGGCCCGGCTCACCGTCCGCGACGCCGACGGCTGGTCGTCCGGCACCTCCGCCGCCGACCGCGCCTCGCTCGGCGGCGGCCCCAGCCCGAAGCGCCAGGTACGCGGCCGGCGCTGAGAATCTTCCCGCACCGCTGTCGGATCCGGCGGGTCGGCTCCGACCCTTCACCGGAGACGCGTCACCATGGGCGCGGCCGAGCCGACGAGGAGCACCCGATGAAGTACATGCTGCTGATCTGGAACCGTCCCGGGTTCGTCGAGGAGCTGTCGGAGCAGGAACGCACCGCGCTCTTCGGCGAGGTCGACGAGATCATGCGCGAGCTGACGGAGTCCGGCGAGTTGGTCGGCGGCCAGGCGCTGGCCGACCCGTCGCAGGCGCGTACGGTCCGGCTGGCCGGTGACCGGCCGGAGGTGACCGACGGGCCGTTCATGGAGAGCAAGGAGCAGTTCGCCGGCTACCTGATGGTCGACTGCGACGGCCCCGAGCGGGCCGCCGAGATCGCCAGCCGCTGGCCGGACGTGCGGCTGGGCTTCGGCGCGCTGGAGGTGCGGGCGGTCATGAACGAGGCCGGGACGGACATGTGAGCGGACGGCACGTCGAGGACCTGCTGCGCGACCTGGCGCCGCAGGTCCTCGGCCTGCTCGTCCGCCGGCACGGCCAGTTCGACGCGGCCGAGGACGCCGTGCAGGAGGCGCTGCTCGCCGCCGCCATGCAGTGGCCGGAACAGGGCGTGCCGGACAACCCCCGGGCCTGGCTGCTCACCGTCGCCGGCCGCCGGTTGACCGACGAGTGGCGCAGCGAGCGCGCCCGCCGGGACCGGGAGGTCGCGGTGGCCGTCCGCGAGCCGGCGTACGCGACGGTCGCGCCCGCGGCCGACGAGGAGCCGCCGGCCGGGGACGACACCCTGACCCTGCTGTTCCTCTGCTGCCACCCGGCGCTGGCCCGGTCCGCACAGGTCGCGCTGACGCTGCGCGCGGTCGGCGGCCTGACCACCGCGCAGATCGCCAGGGCACACCTGGTGCCCGAGGCGACCATGAGCCAGCGCATCCGCCGGGCCAAGCAGCGGATCGAGGCTGCCGGGGCCCGGTTCCACATGCCCTCGGCCGGGGATCGGGACGAGCGGCTGCGGAGCGTGCTCCAGGTGCTCTACCTGATCTTCAACGAGGGCTACACCGCCTCCGGCGGGCCGGACCTGCACCGGGCCGACCTGACCGCCGAGGCGATCCGGTTGGCCCGCACGCTGCACCGGCTGCTCCCCGACGACGGCGAGGTGAGCGGGCTGCTGGCGCTGATGCTGCTCACCGACTCGCACCGGGCGGCCCGGACCGGGCCGGCCGGCGAGCTGGTCCCGCTCGCCGAGCAGGACCGCGACCGCTGGGACGCCGCCGCCATCGCGGAGGGGATCGCCCTGGTCACCGAGGCGCTGACGTGGTCGCCGCCCGGCCCGTACCAGCTCCAGGCGGCGATCGCCGCGGTGCACGCCGAGGCGCCGTCGGCGGAGCTGACGGACTGGCCGCAGATCCTGGCGCTCTACCGGCTGCTCGCCCGGATCACCCCGAACCCGATGATCACCCTCAACCAGGCGGTCGCGGTGGCCATGGTGGACGGTCCCCGCGCCGGTCTGGCCCTGCTCGCCCCGCTCGACGCCGACGACTGCACCGCCGGGCACCACCGGCTGGCCGCCGTCCGCGGCCACCTGCTGGAGCTGGCCGGCGAGCCGCAGGCGGCGCGGGCGGCGTACCTGGCGGCGGCCCGGGGCACGACGAGCCTGCCGGAGCAGCGCTACCTGGAGCTGCGCGCCGCCCGGCTGGCGACACCGACGAGTCCCGGCGTGCCCGGCCGAGAGCCGCGCTGACGGGCGCGCCGGCCGGCGTGCGGCACGGGGGCGCACGCCGGCCGGCGTTCCGTCAGGCGACCGGGACGGCCGGGCAGCGGGTGTCGCGGGCGGGCACGTCGACCGAGATCAGATAGCGGTCGACCGCGTCCTGCACGCAGGCGCTGCGGGTGTAGTTGCCGTGCCCCCAACCCTCGTAGGTCAGCAGCACCCCCGAGCGGCCGAGCTGCCGCGCCACGTTCGTCGCCCAGTTGTGGCCGCTCGCCGGGTCGTGCCGGGTGTTGGCGAGCAGCAGCGGCACGTCGGTGCGGACCCGCAGCCGGTGCTGCGGGTTGGCGACCGGGGCCGGCGTGCCGAGGCACGTCGCGATCGCCAGCAGCGCCTGCGGGTAGCGCAGGTCGGGCGCGATCCGGGCCATCCGGCGCAGGTGGGCGGCGTACTCCCGGTGGTCGCGGACCGGCAGGTGCCAGTCGGCGCAGAAGACCGCGAAGGGGTGCGGCCGCACCGCGTCCTCACTTGCGGCAGCGGCGGTGGCCGGGAGCCCGGTGGGAGCGGGCGGGGTCGCCCGCAGGGCCACGATGTCCCGGGCCAGTCCGGCCCAGTCCGGGCCGTACAGCGCGCGCTGGGCGAGCCGGCTGAGGTCGTACGGGGTCAGCGTCGCCCCGGGCCGGTCCGGGTCCGCCAGTTCGCCCCGCTCCGCGCGGGGGAACAGGCCCGCCCAGGCGGCCCGGACGTCCTCGCCGTGCAACGGGCAGCTCGGCGTACGGGCGCACCAGGCGACGAACTCGTCGAAGGAGTCCTGGGCGGCGGCGCCCTGGGTGTCGAGGAACGCCCGGGTGCCGAGGCTGTGGTCGACCACGCTCTCCAGCACCACGGCCCGGACCCGGTGCGGGAACTCCTCGGCGTACTGCGCGCCGAGCAGGGTGCCGTACGAGCTGCCGTGGAAGGTGAGCCGGGACTCGCCGAGCGCCGCCCGTACGGCGTCCAGGTCCCGGACGGCGCTGCGGGTGTCGACGTGGTCGAACAGCGGCCCGGTCCGCTGCCGGCAGTCCTCCCGGAGCAGCGCGTTGTCGGCCAGGGTGGCGTCGAACCGGGCCTGGTCGGTGATGACCTGGGGCTGCCGGTCGAGCAGCGCCGCCGAGCAGAGCACGGGGTTGCTCCGGCCGATGCCGCGCGGGTCGAAGCTGACGATGTCGAACCGGCGGCGCAGGTCGTCGCTGAACCGGTCGTTCCGGATGATCCGCCGGACGCCGGAGTCCCCCGGCCCGCCCGGGCCGAACACCAGCGAACCGATCCTGGCGGCCGGGTCGGTGGCGGCGCGGCGGGCCAGGTGGAGCGTGAAGCGGTCCCCGTCCGGCCGGTCCCAGTCGACGGGGAGCGACAGGGTGCCGCACTCGGCGGTGCGGTCCTCCGCGCAGGGCTGCCAGGCGATGCCCGGCGCGGCGGCCGGCGCCGGTGGGGCGGCCAGGGCGGGCGCGGGCGCCGGCAGGCCCACCGCCAGCAGCGCGGCGGTCGCGCCGAGCGCCAGCGCCCGGAGCCGGAGCGGACGCCGGGGTGTGCCCTCCGCGTCCTGTCGGCCCGGGTCGTCGCCGACGTCAGGCACCGGGGGTCGGTCGCCGCCGCGAGGGGCGGAGTTGCGTACGCGCAGCACGAGACGCTGTCCTCTCCGTCGAAGGAGTGTTGCGATCAGCGGGACCAGCCTGGACTCCATCCCGCCGAGCCGGTCGTCGAGGGCCGCCAGCACCCGGGCGGAGGGCCGCCTGGGCCTCGACGGCGGTGTGGGCGGTCCGTCGACACTCCTCCTCGCGGGCCCGCCGGGTCCGGGCGACCTGCACGATCGCCACCGTGAGCACGCTGACGAGCAGGGCGAAGATCGGTCCAAACGGACGCTAGCGGGTCAGCGTCCGGGGCGTCACCAGTGGACGGTCGATCTCAGGGACGGGTGGGGGATTCCCCTGCTCCTCCCCGGAGCCGCCGGAGATCGGCACAGGGGTCGGCTCAGGCGTGGCACTCGCGGGTCAGCCGCGCCGGGATGCCGGTGAAGGTGGAGCTCATCCAGGCGGCCGGGCGGGACGCCCGGGAGCCGGCGTCGATCCGGTCTGCGGTGTCCTCGATCAGGGCGCGGATCTGCGGGTCGGCGGCCCGGCGGGCCTGGGCGCGTACGTCGTCGGCCAGGTCGGCCAGGTTGCGCCGGAGCTGGTCGGTGACCTGCTCGCCGGTGAGGTCACGGCGGAGCGAGGCCGTCGAGTCGGTGGCGATCTTCTGGCTGCCGGTGAGGATGACCCGGTCCACCTGCCGGCAGACGTCGGCGGTGTTGGCGGCCGTCGTGGCGACCGGGGACGGGCTCGCGGCGGCACTCGCCGCAGCGGTCGGGCTCGCCGGCGACGCGCCGGTCGGTGCGCCGGCCTTCTCCTGGGGGGCGTCCTGGCAGCCCACGGCCAGCACCGCGAGCGCCACCGTGGCGGCGGCGCGCCGCGCGTACACGACGGATCGGGACATGGGACCTCCCGTTCGCGGGTCTCGGCCGTCCGGCGGACGGCACGGGGTCGACCGACGCCGGGCGGCGAGACGTCGTCCTGCCAACGAGCGGGGTCGCCTCCGGGACACGTCGGCCGTCGTGGCGCGACACGCGGTCCGCCGGGCCGGCGAGGGCCGGCCCGGCGGTTTCCGCGTACGCGGGTCAGCTCTTGAAGGCGTCCTTGACCTTCTCGCCGGCCTGCTTCAGCTTGGCGCTGGTCTGGTCGTTGCGCCCCTCGGCCTCGAGCCGCTCGTTGTCGGTGGCCCGGCCGGCGCCCTCCTTCAGCTTGCCGGCGGCGTCCTCGGTCGCGTTGTTGATCTTGTCGTCGAAGCCCATGTCAACCTCCGATCGGCAGTGCCGGTACGTCCTCGGGGTACCCCGCCCGGCCGACGCCCAACCGCCCCGACCTCCCACCGTCAACGCGGCGACCCGCGTCCGGTCCGTGTCGACCGCGGCCGGTCGGCGGACGAGGGTCCTGCGAGGACCGCCCCGAACGACCGCGCCGCCGGCCCCCTTCAGGGAGGACCGGCGGCGCGGTGGGCAGGGTCAGGCGACCGGGCGGAAGCCGCGCAGCCGCAGGCTGTTGGCGACGACGAAGACCGAGGAGAAGGCCATCGCGGCGCCGGCGATCATCGGGTTCAACAGGCCCGCGGCCGCCAGCGGCAGGGCCGCCACGTTGTAGGCGAAGGCCCAGAACAGGTTGCCCTTGATGATGCCGAGGGTGCGCCGGGAGAGCCGGATCGCGTCCACGGCGGCCATCAGGTCGCCCCGCACCAGGGTCAGGTCGGACGCCTCGATCGCCACGTCGGTGCCGGTGCCCATGGCCAGGCCCAGGTCGGCCTGGGCCAGCGCGGCGGCGTCGTTGACGCCGTCGCCGACCATCGCCACGGTCCGCCCCTCGCCCTGGAGCCGTCGCACCACGTCGACCTTGTCGGCGGGCAGCACCTCGGCGATCACCTCGTCGATGCCCACCTCGGCGGCCACCGCGCGGGCGACCGTGGTGTTGTCGCCGGTCAGCAGCACCGGGGTCAGACCCAGCTCCCGGAGCCGCGCGACCGCCGCCCGGCTCGTCGGCTTGACGACGTCGGCCACCGCGAGCACGCCCCGGGCCCGCCCGTCCCAGCCGGCCAGCACGGCCGTCCGTCCCTCGGCCTCCGCCGTGGTCGCCGCCCGCGCCACCTCCTCCGGTACGTCGAGGCCGCGCTCGCGCAGCAGCCGGAGCCGACCGACCAGCACCTCGCGGCCGTCCACCGTGCCGGTCACGCCGAGCCCCTCGACGTTGGCGAAGCCGGTCACCGGCAACAGCGCGCCCTCCTCGGCCGCGCCGGCGGCGACCGCCTGGGCGATCGGGTGCTCGGACGCGGCCTCCAGCGCCCCGGCCAGCCGGAGCAGCTCCGCCCGGTCCTCGCCGGCCGCCGGGAGCACGTCCACCAGGGTCATCCGACCGGTGGTGACGGTGCCGGTCTTGTCCAGCACGACGGTGTCCACCTGCTTCGTGGACTCCAGCACCTCCGGACCCTTGATCAGGATGCCGAGCTGGGCACCGCGGCCGGTGCCGACGAGCAGGGCGGTCGGCGTGGCCAGCCCGAGGGCGCACGGGCAGGCGATGATCAGCACCGCCACGGCGGCCGTGAAGGCGGCCGTCGCGCCCGCCCCGGTGCCGAGCCACCAGCCGAGGGTGCCCGCAGCGAGGGCGATCACGATCGGCACGAAGACGCCCGAGATCCGGTCGGCGAGGCGCTGCACCGCCGCCTTGCCGGTCTGCGCCTGCTCGACCAGCCGGGCCATCTGCGCCAGCTGGGTGTCGCCACCGATCCGGGTGGCGGTGACGACGAGGCGTCCGCCGGCGTTGACGGTGGCGCCGACGACGGTATCGCCGGGGCCGACCTCGACCGGGACGGACTCGCCGGTGAGCATGCTCGCGTCGACCGCGGAGGTGCCCTCGTCGACCACCCCGTCGGTGGCGACCTTCTCGCCGGGCCGGACCACGAACCGGTCCCCCACCGCGAGCTGGTCCACCGGGATCCGGGTCTCCACGCCGTCGCGCAGCACCGCGACGTCCTTGGCGCCCAGCTCGAGCAGGGCGCGCAGGGCCGCCCCGGCGGTCCGCTTCGCGCGGGCCTCGAAGTAGCGGCCGGCGAGGATGAACGCCGTCACCCCGGCCGCCGCCTCCAGGTAGATGTTGCCGGCGCCGTCGGTGCGGCTGATGTCGAGAGTGAACGGGTGGGTCATCCCCGGCTCCCCGGCGGTGCCCAGGAAGAGCGCCCAGACCGACCAGCCGAACGCGGCCAGGGTGCCGAGCGAGACCAGGGTGTCCATGGTCGCCGCGCCGTGCCGCAGGTTGACCCAGGCCGCCCGGTGGAACGGCAGGCCGCCGTAGACGACGACCGGGGCGGCCAGGGTCAGCGACAGCCACTGCCAGTAGGTGAACTGCCAGGCGGGCACCATCGCCAGCACGATCACCGGCACGGTGAGCACGAGCGAGACCCACAGCCGGGTACGCAGGCCGCGCAGCTCGTCCACGGGCTCGGCGGCCGGCTCCGCGCCGGCGGATGCGGGCGGGGGCGGCAGGGCGGCGGTGTAGCCGGTCTTCTCCACCGTGGCGATCAGGTCGTCCGGGCTGACGTCGTCGGCGTACTGGACGCTGGCCTTCTCGGTGGCGTAGTTGACCGTGGCGGTCACGCCGTCCATCCGGTTCAGCTTCTTCTCGATCCGGGAGGCGCAGGAGGCGCAGGTCATCCCGCCGATCGCCAGCTCGATCTGGTTGGGTGCCATCTGCAGCGGCTTGGTGGTGGTCATCACGGTCCCGTCAGTTGTGCCCGTGACCGGGGGCGCCGTGGCCGGCGTCGGCGGTCGGGGAGCTCGTGGCGGCGGGCGTGCGCGCCGCCGGGGTGCCCGTCGCGGCCGGCGAGGCCGACCCCGTCGGGGTGCCGGCGACGACGGTGAACTCGGCGGTGCGCACCACGCCGCCGTGCTTGAAGTCCAGGTAGAGCCGGTAGGCGCCGGCCGACGGCACCTCGGCGAAGAACCTCACCTCGGGGCCGGGCTTCGTCCGCCCGTCGCCCGGCTCGCCGTCGGGGTGCACGTGCAGGTACGCCAGGTCGCCCTGGCGCAGCGCCACCAGGTGGCCGTACGCGCCCAGGTAGGGCTCCAGGTCGGTGACCGGCGCGCCGTCGCGGTTGACGGTCAGGGTCAGCTCGGCGGTGCGGCCGGGCTGCGGGGCACCGGTGAGGGTGACGGTGTAGCCGTCGACCGTCGTGCTGGTCGCCGGGGCGGGCAGCGGCTGCTCGGTCAGGGCCCCGGGAACGGTCACGTCGACACCGAGGGTCAGCGCCTCGCCCCCGGTGGGGGTGAAGTCCGCGAACGCCCGCCAGACGCCGGGCCCGCCCAGCGGCGAGTCGACCCGCCAGGTGCCGTCCGCCGTCATCTCCGGGTGCACGTGCCGGAAGCCGGACAGGTCGCGGCGGGCCACGATCAGGTGCATGCGCTTGTCGTGCGCCACGTCGTACGCGGTGACCGGCCGGCCGTCCGGGCCGGTGACCTGGAAGGCGAACTGCCCGGCCGGGGCGTCGACCGGTCGGAGGGTGTAGCCGCGGTCGGAGACGAGCAGTCCACCGGGCAGGTGGGCCGCCGCGCCGCCCTCGTCGCCCCCGTGGCCGGCCCCGCCGGTGTCCCCGTGGCCGTCCGCGGCGTCGTGGCCGGTCTCGGCGGCCGGGGCCACGGGGCCGGCCACCTGGCCGACCCCGTACGCCGCGCCGAAGACCGCCGCGAGACCGAGGACGAAACCGCTCAGTTTCGTCGCCGTGTTCATGGTGTACCTCGGTTTCCCCGTGCCAGCCGTCAGGCGCCGACGAGGTCGTAGCCGGCCTCGTCGACGGCGGCGCGCACGGTGTCGGTGTCCAGTGGGCTTTCGCTGGTGACGGTGACCCGCCCGGTGGCGAGGTCGACCTGGACGTCGCTGACGCCCGGGATGGCGCCGACCTCGGCGCTGACCGAGCTGACGCAGTGCCCGCAGGTCATGCCCTGCACCTGGTACGTCGTGGTGACCATCGAACTCTCCTCTCGACACCTCCAGCATATACCCCCCAGGGGTAATGAGGAGGCGAACGGATGCCTGCTCGGCGTACCAATACCCGGTGGGGGTATCGGACACCGACGACAGTACCATACCCCCGAGGGGTACGCTATCCTGGATCGCATGACCACACCGACGCCCGCCCCGACCAGGGGCTACACCGCCAGCAAGGACCAGTTGCTCGCGCGGCTGCGCCGCGTCGAGGGGCAGGTCCGCGGCATCGAGAAGATGGTCGACGACGACCGCTACTGCATCGACGTGCTCACGCAGATCTCCGCGATCCAGGCCGCCCTGGACAAGGTCGCCCTCGGCCTGCTCGACGGGCACGCCCGACACTGCATGCACGAAGGGGCGACCGAGGGCCGGGCCGACGAGATGGCCACCGAGATGATGGCCGCCGTCGGCCGCCTCATGAAGCGCGGCTGACCCGGCCGGCAGCGCCCCGGCGCTCGCACGGTGCGAGCGCCGGGGCGGCCCGGGTCAGAGCCGGCCGAGGATCTTCTCCATCGTGTCGATCTCGGCCTGCTGGGTGGTGACGATCTGCTGGGCCAGGGCCTTGGCCTCCGCGTTCACGCCCCGGGCCAGCTCGTCCCGGGCCATGGTGACGGCGCCCTCGTGGTGAGCGATCATCATGGTCAGGAACTGCCGGTCGAACTCCCGCCCGGAGGCCGCCGCCAGCTTCTTCATGTCGGCGTCGGACATCATGCCGGGCATGCCGTGGTCCATGTGCGGCGTCTCGGCGCCGGGCGACGGCACCGGCCGCCCCCAGGCCGACAACCAGCCGCTCATGGTGGCGATCTCGGGCGCCTGGGCGGCCTTGATCTCCCCGGCGAGCCGCTTGACCTCCGGGTCCGCCGCCCGCGTGGCGGCCAGCTCCGCCATCTCCACCGCCTGCCGGTGGTGCGGAATCATCATCTGGGCGAACATCGCGTCGGCGTCGCCGAAGGCGGTCGCGCCGGACGCGGTGGCCGCCGGCCCGCTGGTGGCGGGCGTGCCGTGCCCCGCGCCCGGGGACGAGTGCCCGTCGCCGCCGCAGGCGGTCAGGACCAGGGCGGCGGTGACGGTGGCGCCGGCCAGGGCGGCACGGCGCGCAATGGTACGAGTGGTCACGTTTGGGCCTTTCGGTGTCAAAACGTACGCAGCAGGACGGGGGACGCGGACCGGCTGACCGGGCCGCGCCGGGGGGCGTCCTATCTGCGCAGCACCGAGACCGTGGCGAGCCGCAGGCCGACCGGCCGGGACGGCGGGGCACGGGGCGACCGGGCCGGCCCGCCCGACCCCTGGCCCGCCAGGCCGGCGGCCTGTACGCCGGCCTGCAGCAGCACGGCGAGCAGCAGCGGGGCGGCGAGCGCGCCCAGCACCGCCAGGCACACGCCCCACCAGGGCAGCTCGCCGCCCGCCCCGCCGGACGGGAGGAACCGCTCGTGCGGGCAGTCGCCCGCGCAGCCCACGACGCCGGACAGCGCCGCCGGGACGACGTACGCGGTGGCGGGGTCCTGACCGAGCGGCGCGGCGGTGTCGTGGCGGGGCGGCGCGGCGGTGACCTGACGGAGCGGCGCAACGGTGTCGTGCCGGGGCGGCGCCGGCGACGCGCCGTCGTGCGCACCGGCCGCGGCAACGGCGTGCGCGGAGACCTCGGCGGGATGGCCCACGGCGTGCGAGCCGTGGCCGAGGGTGTGCATCGCGGCCAGGCCGAACAGCGTGCCGACGAGCAGCAGCAGCCGGGCCCATCGCCCCGCCGTCACCGTCGCCGCCGCCCGCACACCGACCACGGTAGCCCCCGGGGCCGGTGCGTCCGGGGGCGACCGGCGCACCCGACGACGAATCCGCCCCGGACGAGACCGCCAGGTCGGCCACCACGGGACGGTCGACCGGCGGCACCCGGACGGTGACCGGGTTGCCGGACGGGACGGCCCGCGGCCGACACCAGCCCTCACGACCTGCGGCCGGATGTCGGGATGGCTACCATTCGGCCGGTGGCCCTCCGCACTCCGCGCCGTCCGCACCGCCGCCCCGACCGGGCGACGGTGTCGAGCGACCGCGACCGGCCGGTCCGGGCCGTCGCGGCGCGTGACCGGCCCGCCACGCCAGGGCGATCCGCCGCGGCGGTCACCCGGGCACGCCGAACCGACCGGCTCGCCGGCACGTACCCCGCCCTGGATTCGTTGGGAGACACTCGATGGGCGCCGACCACACCCGTCCCGCACCGTCCGCCCCGCCGGGGGTGCGGCGGATCCTCGTCGCGACGGTGGTGCCCCTGTTCGTCGCCACCCTGATCGCGGCCCTGCTGCTCTGGCCGTGGGACGCCCCGGACGCCGCGCCCGGCACCGATCCGCCCCGCCACCACGGCACGGTGACCCGGGTGGTGACGGAGCCGTGCCCGCCCACCCCGGAGGCGCCGGAGGGCGCCCCGGGCGCCGCGGAGGGCCCCTGCGGCACCGTGACCGTGCGCGTCGACGACGGCCCCGACGCCGGTCAGCAGGTGGAGACGCCCGTACCGGCAGGGCCGGGGGCGCCGACGGTCGCGGTCGGCGACGAGATCGTCCTGGTCCAGCTCACCGATCCCGCCGACCCCTCGGCGAGCGCCTACAACATCGCCGAACACCAGCGCGGCAAGCCGCTGCTCTGGCTGGTGGTGCTGTTCGCCGCCGCGATCGTCGCGTTCGGGCGGTGGCGGGGGCTCGCGGCGCTGGCCGGCCTGGCGGCAAGCTTCGCCATCCTGCTGACCTTCGTGCTGCCCGGCATCAGCGCCGGCAGCCCACCGCTGCTGGTCGCGGTCGTCGGCGCGGCACTGATCATGTTCGTGGTGCTCTACCTGACGCACGGGGTGACCGCGCAGACCTCGGTCGCCGTGCTCGGCACGCTGGGCAGCCTGGTCCTGACGGGCGTACTCGGCACGATCGCCACCGCGGCGACCCACCTGACCGGGTTCGGCAGCGAGGACGCCACCACGCTGTCGATGTTCCAGGCCGACGTCGACCTGCACGGCCTGCTGCTCGCCGGGATCATCATCGGCTCGCTCGGCGTGCTCGACGACGTCACCGTGACGCAGGCCGCGACGGTCACCGAGCTGGCGCACGCCAACCCGGGGCTGTCCCGGATGCAGCTGTACCGGGCGGCGACCCGGGTCGGCCGCGCGCACATCGCCTCGACGGTGAACACCATCGTGCTGGCGTACGCCGGGGCCTCGCTGCCGGTGCTGCTCCTGCTGACCGCCGACTCCCGGGCGGTGAGCCAGATCCTGACCAGCGAGTTCCTGGCCCAGGAGATCGTCCGCAGCGCGGTCGCCACCCTGGGCCTGATCGCCGCCGTGCCGCTGACCACCGGGCTCGCGGCCGTGGTGACCACGGCCGGCCGGCGCGGCGGCGAGTCAGCCGACCGCGGCGCACCCCCGACGCCGCCGGCTCCCCGGCCGGCGGCCGACCGCTCCGAGGCGCTGGAGGCCCTCAGCGGGCTGCGCGCCGGAAACGCCCCCTCCGCCGCCCCCGCCGCGTGGCCCGACCGCGACGGGAGCACGGACACCGCATGGTGAAACTCCTCAGCGTGACCGATCAGGACGTCCCGCCTGATAAACGCGTCACTGGTCACCCTCCGCCGCTACGAAATAACGCATTTAGTCGGCTTAGGGACGTAGATCCCCGGCAGGGCTCTCGGGTAACCTCGCTGCCGGTCACCGCCGAAGGCGCGCAGCGGCGCCTGCGGTGCCGCCGCCCAATCGCCGCCAGGCGAGCCGGGGACCCAGGTACGTGGGGTGAATCCGCGACAGCGGTAGGGGCCACTTCCGCCCCGAACCCGTCAGCTAACCCGGTCGGCGGTCGACGGAAGGGAAAAATGTGACGGCACCCCTACGCCGCTGGTTGACCCCTGTGGTGGCCGTGATCGCCGCCCTGGCCGTCTTCGCCGGGCCCCTCCCGGCGGCGGCCGCACCCACCCCACCGCCCCAGCCCTCCGGCCACGGGGACGACGAGCCCAAGCTGCTCAACGACTTGATCGAGGCGCGGAACCGCAACTACGTCCAGGCCAAGGCGAAGCTCGCGAAGTCGAAGAAGCGCCAACTGGAACTGGCCCTGGAGGTCGACCGGGCGCAGGCCGACCTGGCAGCGCTGGCCCCACAGGTGAGCCAGATCGCCGCCCAGTCCTACCGGACCGGGCGGATCGGCGCGGTGTCGATGCTGCTGGACACCGCCAGCCCCGACTCGTTCGTCAAGCGCGCCGCCGCCCTCGACGAGCTGAACCTGGTCAACTCCAAGAAGCTCGCCGAGGTGAACGCGGTCAAGAACCGCGCCGAGCAGGCCAAGCTGGCACTCGACGCCGAGGTTCGCGAGCAGACGAAGCTGACCAACGAGATGGCCCGCGGCAAGCGCGAGGCGGAGAAGGCGCTCGCACTGGTCGGCGGCAGGGGCCTGACCAGCGGCAAGGTGGTCGCCACCTCGCCGGTGGCCCGGATGGCACCGGGTCGTACTGCCGACGGCGACTGGAAGCCCTTGTCCTGCACCGAGAACGACCCCACCACCTCCGGCTGCATCACCGCACGCACGCTGCACATGTACAAGGAGGTCAAGCGGGCCGGCTTCAACCGCTTCGTCGGCTGTTACCGCTCCGGCGGGCCGTACGAGCATCCGAAGGGCCGGGCCTGCGACTGGTCGCTGCAGCGGAGCGGCTTCTCGCCCTGGCACAACGACGACACCTACATGTACGGCAACAACCTGACCGCGTTCCTGGTTCGCAACGCCGACCGGCTCGGCATCTACTACGTGATCTGGAACCGGCAGATCTGGTTCCCGGCGACCGGCTGGAAGTCCTACAGCGGCCCGTCGAACCATACGGACCACGTGCACGTGTCGCTGCTCTGACCGCAGCCAACGACAGGGCCGCCCCGCAGTCGCGGGGCGGCCCTGTCGGCGTCTGTCGCCGTGTCGGGTCCACGGCCCGTGGTCGCCCGTGGCCCTGCCGGCGTCCGTGGCCCTGCCGGCGTCCGTGGCCCTGCCGGCGTCCGTGGCCCTCGTCGGCGGGCGTCTGTAGCCCTCGTCGGCGGGCGCTTGTGGCCCTCGTGAGCGGGCGTCGGGCGGCCGGGCCGGGCCGGGCGAGCGCGGGAACCGGTCAGGCGAGGGCGGCGCTGGCGGCCGGCTGTGCCCCGTCGACCGCGCCCGGCCCGGTGGGCGCGGCGGCGACCCCCCGAGCCTCGCCGGGTACGGCGGTGACCGCCCGCGCCTCGCCGGCGGCCAGCCGGTACGACATGCCCACGACGGCGCAGCGCCCGGCGGCCACCTCGGCGGCGAGCACGGCCGACCTGTCCAGCATCGCCTCGACGGTCTGCGCGATGTGGATGTCGACGATCCGGTCGATGTCGTCCACGCCCTCGGCGGCGGCGCGGCGCAGGCTGGGCACCACGGCGTCCACCACGGCGCACAGGTGCCCGGCCGGGGGCGTGCCGGTGGTGTCCGCCGCGCGGGCCGCCTGGACGGCCCCGCAGGAGTCGTGCCCGAGGACCACCACCAGCGGCGTGCGCAGGACCGTCACGGCGTACTCGACGCTGCCCAGCACCTCGGGGCCGACCGTGTGCCCGGCGGTGCGCACCACGAAGAGGTCGCCGAGGCCGCGGTCAAAGATGATCTCCGCAGCGAGCCGGGAGTCGGAGCAGCCGACGATCACCGCGAACGGGTGCTGCCCGTCCGCGACCGCGGCACGATGCCCGGCGTCCTGGTTGGGGTGGCGTGGGGTGCCGGTGACGAACCGGCGGTTGCCGGCCTGCAACTCGGCGAACGCCTGCTCCGGGTCGCCGGGAGTGGGGAGCGCGTCCCGCACGGCGGTCGAGCCCCCCGGTGCCGGCTCCGACGGATTCCACTCCGGGCCCGGCTGCCCGCCGGGAGATCCGGGACGACTCATCTCCCTCACCTCGCCCCTCACGTGAACGACCTGGTCATCCCGGCCGACGCTGGACGCGGGCAGTCCCCACGGTCACACGCACTCGAAGGTACGTCAAGGGATGCGTGATATGCATTTCATATGTTCGCGCCCGGCTGCGGACGTCGGGCGGGCCTCCCGCACGAGGGCGCGGCGGAAACCCGAAAGGCGCGCCATACGATGACGACATGGCGACGACAGGGGAGAACGGGAGCACCCGGAACTGGACGTTCCTCACGAACCACGGGCACGTGCTGCTCGCCATCGCCCGCAACCCCACCGCCCGGCTGCGCGACGTCGCGGACGAGGTGGGCGTCACCGAACGGGCCGCCCAGGCGATCGTCGCCGACCTGGAGGCCGGCGGCTACCTGAACCGCACCCGGGTGGGCCGGCGCAACGAGTACACGATCAACCCTGCCGGGCGGTTCCGGCACCCCGCCGAGGCCGACCGGCAGGTGGGCGACCTGCTCGCCCTCTTCACCGACAAGACGCCCGAGAGCGCCGACCGCCCCTGACGCCGGAGGCGGCGGCCACCGCCGCCGACGCGCGACGGTAATCTCACCGCGTGCGCGAGAGTTTCCGACCGGGCGGGACCGAGCCGGCCCGCCGTCCTGGGCGCGGCGCCCGCGCCGTCCTCTGTGGAGCAGCCGCGGTCCTGCTCGGCACCGCCGTCGTCGCCCCGTCGCCCGCCGCAGCGGCAGTCCCCCGCTGCGGCCCTGCCGGCGAGGCCGCTCCCGCCGAGAAACCGTGGCCGATGCACCGGCTCGAACCGGAGTCGGCCTGGCGGCTCTCCCGGGGCGCCGGCGTCACCGTCGCGGTCATCGACTCCGGCGTCTCGGCCAGCCACCCCGTCCTGCAGGGCCAGGTCAAGGTGGGCCGGGACTTCAACGGCCTGTCGCAGCAGCAGGGCCGCTGCGACGAGGCCGGGCACGGCACGATCATCGCCGGCATCATCGCCGGGCGGGATGACACCGGCGGGCCGTTCACCGGCATCGCGCCGCAGGCCAAGATCCTTCCGATACGCGTCCTGCTGGACACCAAGATCACCCGCGACGAGGGCCTGCCCGGGCAGATCGCCGAGGCGATCGAGTACGCGGTGCGAAACGGCGCCGACGTGATCAACCTGTCGCTGACGACCCTGGACACGGAGCGACTCAAGTCGGCCGTCAACTACGCCCTCGACCAGGGCGTCGTCGTGGTGGCCGCCGCCGGCAACCGGCAGGAGAACCAGCAGGACCGTGCCAAGTTTCCGGCCGCGTACGACGGCGTGATCGCGGTCGCCGGGGTGGACGAGCAGGGCGGGCACGTGGGCAGTTCGGTGGCCGGGGACTACGTCTCCATCGCGGCGCCCGGGCTGAACATCCTCGGTCCCGCGCCCGGCGGCACGGGCTACCTGTTCCTGCCGCAGGGCGGCACCAGCTTCGCCGCCGCGTACGTCTCCGGGGTGGCCGCGCTGGTCCGGGCCGCCCACCCGAACCTCACTCCGGCTCAGGTGAAGGATCGGCTGATCCGGACGGCCGACAGCCCGCCGGAGGGACGGAACGCCGAGGTCGGCCACGGCGTGGTGAACCCGTACCGGGCGGTGGCGAGCCTGCTCGGCACCCGTAGCGACCCGCCGGCCGGCGCGATGCCGCCGCCGCCCCCCACCACGGACCCGCTGGCCTGGCAGGGCACCGTCGCGGTGTGGGTCGCCGCCGTCGGCGCGCTCCTCGCCACGCTGCTGCTGGCCGTCAAGCCGATCCTGATCCGCGGCCGGCGCCGGGGCTGGCGCCCGGGCCGCCGCCCGGCCGGGCCCGACACCGCCCCCACCGCCTGACGCCGACACCCGACGGCGGAACGGGAGCGGGCGGAGTACCGGACCCGGCCGCGGCGGAGACGGCCCACGTCGCCGGTCGACGGCGCGGAGGATGCCGGACAGCGCCGAGCGCCGCCCACCACGTCAGGTGGACGGCGCTCGGCAGGACGATGTCAGCGCAGGATGCCGGGCGTGCCGCCGCCGTCCGCGCCCCAGACGTCCTCGTCCTCCTCCAGCCAGGTGTTGCGGGGAAGCTCCTCCTCGCCGTAGCCGGCGCCGCCGGCGCCACCCATCCCGGCGATGCCGGCACCGCGTACGCCGACGCCCTTGGCACCCGCGCGACCGCC
Source organism: Micromonospora sp. NPDC047465 (assembly GCF_040643125.1). Classification (NCBI taxonomy): domain Bacteria; kingdom Bacillati; phylum Actinomycetota; class Actinomycetes; order Micromonosporales; family Micromonosporaceae; genus Micromonospora; species Micromonospora sp. NPDC047465. The sequence goes on along the minus strand of NZ_JBEYTP010000004.1, from coordinate 254,331 downwards.
GCCACGGCCGGCGTTGCCGGCCGCGCCGCCGCCCATCATCGGCCCCATACCGCCCGCGCCGAGCTTGCCGGCGCCGAGCTTGCCGCCCCGGCCGCCGCCGCCCCTGTTGGCGCCGGCCGCGCCGCCGCCCATCATGGGCATCATGTTGGGGGTCACCGGGCGGCCGAGCGAGCCGCCGCCCGGGATCGGGCCGCCGCCGCCCAACCCACCACCGCCGCCGCCCAAGCCACCGGAGCCGAGACCCGAGGTCCCCGGCAGCCCGCCGCCGCCGAGGCCGGGCGTGCTCGGGGCGGCACCGGCCAGACCGCTGCCGTAGTCGTCGGGGAGGCTGTCGGTGCTCGGCGTGTAACCGCCGCTCGGGTCGTAGCCGCCACCGGTGAGGTCGGGGTGCGTGCTGGAGCCGATCCCCGTGTTCCCCGTGCCGGGCATGTCGGCCGAGTTGAGCGACGGCGTGCCGCCCATGCCCGGCATGCCGCCGGTGGAGGGCATCCCGCCCATGCCCGGCACCTTGCCGGTGCTGCCGGCGCCGGGGCCACCGCCGAGGTTCGGGGTCTCCACCTCCGGCGACTGGCTGATGCTCGGGGTGGTCTGGCCGGGCGTGCCCGAGTCGATCGTCGTGTACTCGCCGCTGACCTGGTTGTAGACCTTGGCCGCTTCCTCGGACTTGTCGTTGATCCAGTCCGCGAGCGAGGTGAGTGGGTCGAGCAGGCCGAGGAAGTCGGGCTTGACCTTCATCTCGAAGAAGCCGGTGCTGATCACGAGGCGGCCGTTGCGCGCCTCCAGCACGTCGTTGACGCAGCTCGCGGGAATGGGGAACTCGGCCTGCGCGGCGCTCAGCTTGTCGGCCGCGTCATTGAGCGACCGTACGATGCCGTTCTGGCTCTCGGCGTCCTCGACGATCCGGCCCGCGTTCTTCGCGATCTGCTCGACGTGGGTCTTGAAGGAGTCGTACGCCGGCCCCTTCCACACCTCACCCAGATCCTTGACGTTCTTCTCCAGGCTCTCCTTGACGGAGTTCAGGTTCTTCAGCAGTTGGTCCCAGCCCAGCGCGGCACTGGCGACGTCGCCCGGCCGGCCCGCGATCACGACCTGCTGGCACATCTCTTCCCAGCTCGGCATCCTGTCACCCTCCCCGTTCAGCCGTTGGATCCGCTGGTGGAGGCTTCGCTGAAGGCGCGCTCCATCTCGGCCGCGGACATGGCGTTGGCCTTCTCCGCCGTCTCGTAGTTCTCCTTGACCTCACGCAGCGCGTTCGCCGCCTTGTAGAGGTCCTGGGCGAGCGTGCGGACGTTCTGCTGCGTGCTGGTGAACAGGCTGGAGTGCTTGCGGGCAAGGTCCCCGGCCCGGTCGAAGCCGCCGAGCGGGCTCGATCCACCGCCACCCACGGCATTCACGCCGGCGCCGCCGGTGGTGCCGCCCATCTTGTCCTGGATCTCGACCATGGTGTACGACTGCTTGTTCAGGAAGGAGGCGTGCGACTCGAGCCACTCGATGGCGCTGTCCAGGCTGGACGCGTCCCACTCGGTGTTGTCGCCGCTCTCGCCCGCCCCCGGCACCAAGCCGGAGGGCGTCTGCGCCCGGTTGACGTTGTCCATCGTGATGCCGCTGATGTGCACGGTGGGTGCCAGCGGGGTGATGGGCATGTAGGGGGTGTCCACCCGGATCTCGTCCGGCTGCTCCGTCCTGTCCACCCGTGGGCTCGTCCGGTCTTCCGTCATCGGTTCCTCCCCGTCGCCGACTGACAATCTGGCTTACTGCTGGTGCCCGCCGGGAGCCGGCGGAGGTGGCGGTGCCGTCGGCGCGGCGCCCGGCGGCGACCAGGCGCCCGCCTGGGGTGCCGGAGGCACGCCGTACGGGTGGGGCCCGCCGGGCGGCGTCGGGCCGTACCCGGACGGGGGGCCCGCCTGGGTCGGCATCCCCGTCGATACGCCGCCGGGCGGCGGATACCCCGGCGGGCCGACCTGCGGGTTGGCGGGTGGCATCCCCGGTGCGCCGCCGGGCGGCGGGTAGCCGGGGGGTGGCGGGTAACCGGGCGGGCCCGACTGTGGACCGCCGGGCGGCGCGAACCCGGGCGGGCCGGCGGGCGTCGGCTTCCGCCGGGACCGGCGCACCAGCACGATCACGAGGATCAGCAGGGCGAGGGGAACAGCCAGGCAGAGCCCCGCCTGGATGAGCGCACCGGTGCCCTTCTTCATGCTGATCGACACGGCCGGCCCGTCGTCCTCCGCCGGGTCGGCCGCGCCCGCGGAGGGGCCGGCTGACGGGCCGGCACCGGTCGCGGCACCGGCGAGCAGTGGGTTCGCGTCCACCGCCGGCACGGAACGGGTCAACGCGGCGAGCGGGTCGACCGCGCCGAAGCCGTACTGGCTGTCGCGGCCGGCCGGGCCCTTGTCGCGGGCGGTGCGGATCAGCCGGTTCACCACGTTGGCCGCGTCGAGGTCCGGGAACTTCGCGCGGACCAGCGCCGCCACACCGGACGTGATGGCGGCGGCGTCGCTGGTGCCGCTGCCGAGGCCGTAGCCGTTGGGCGAGACCGACTTCGGCCGGGGGGAGATGATGTCCTCCATCGGCGCGGCGAGCACGGCCGCCTGGCCGGTGACGCTCTCCGCGAAGAACCCACCACTCTTCGCCAGACCGGTCACGGCGATGACGCCGGGGATGTTCGCCGGGCTGGTGACGGTGCGGTCGTTCTGCTTGGTGTTGCCGGCGGAGGCGACCAGGACCACGTCCTTGTCCAGGGCGTACCGGACGGCCGCACTCAGATCGGACGGCGCCGCCACACCAGTCCCGACGGACAGGTTGATCACATCAGCCCCGGCATCGGCCGCCCACCGGATGCCATCCGCGATGTCCCCGGAGTCGAAGGGCCTGCCGAGGGCAACGGGCAGGATCCGGGCCTCCGGCGCGATGCCGAGGTGCCGCATCGCGCCGCCACCTGCGCGCGAGGCGATGATGCCCGACATCGACGTGCCGTGGGCCTTCTCCTTGTCGTCGTCCCGCCGGCCGTCGGAAGCGGTCGCGGAGCCCACACCCTTGCCCGGGAGGACCTGGCCGCGCAGGTCGGGGAGGCTCGCGTCGACGCCGCTGTCGACGACCGCGACGGTGACGCCCTTGCCCTTGGTGATCTTGTGGGCCTGCGGGATCTTCAGCGTGTCCAGGTACCACTGGAGGCTGCGCACGGTGTTGGCGTGTGCCGGAGCCGGCGCGACCAGCGGTCCGGTCCCGGCGCCGACGGCCAACGCCACCGCTGCGACGGCCACCCTGAGCAACGGCCGCGAAGGCTTCCCCGTACGCATGACTCCCCCAGGACCTATCGGCGCACAACGCGTCGCGGCTCCGGCCCGGTCGAACCGGACCGGAGCCGCGTCGGCGTTTGTGTCAGTTCCACGCCTTGGCGTTGCTCATCTCGGTGCTGACGTAGTTCTCGCGGGCGATGCCCACCGCGCCACCGATCTCGTTCAGGATCTTGTTGATGTCCCGAACGGCGGCGTCCCACTGCGCCTGGTGCTGCTCGTACGCGGCGCGGTCCTCACCGTCCCACTGGAGCTTCGACAGCATCGAACGCAGCGTGTCCAGCTTCTCGTCGATGGTCCGCGAGATGGCCTGCATCTGCTGGTTGCTGCTCTCGAGGACCGCGTAGTCGACCTTGATGCTCATGAGTTCCTCCCCTGCTCGTCTCGGCGGATCACGGGTTGAGTGCAGAGTGGAACTTGTCCAGCATCTGCTGCTGCTCTTCGTCGTTGACCTGGTGCGTCGTACCCGACTTGTCGAGCAGGTCGGCGATGTTGTCCATCGCCGTCAGCAGCTTGGCCGTGTCCTCGTTCCAGCGCACCATCAGCGACTGGAAGCCAGTGGACGCCTGTCCCTTCCAGGCGATGGCCAGGTCGTCGACCACGTTCCACAGCTTCTTCAGCTCGCCGTCGACCTCGCTGCGCGTGGACCGCACGTCACTCGCGGCGGTATGTAGAGTCGCTGCTTCGACCTCGAACGCCATGCTTCACACCCTTCCGTCATCTTGTGGCGGCGCAAGTGCCGCGCCCCTCCCCCGCGGCAAGGCAAATCACCCCACCGACGGACACTCCTGCGGAAGACCGTAGCGGACGTCGTCCAGTCCGCGCAGCCCTCCCCCGGGCGGCACCGACGGCCGCCCGGAAACCCGTTCCCCTTACGAGGAACGGAAGTACGAGCGGACGTGCATCACCAGACCCACCACGAACATGACGACCAGCATCACTACCAGGGTCCACTGCAGTCCGTCGTCCGCGAGGGTGCCGAGAGCCGCCGCGAACGCGGCCACGCTACTGAGCAGAACGATCTCCGCCGCCCGCCGGACCGGACGCGAGCGGGTCAACTGCGCGACCAGCCCGAGCACGACGAAGACCGGGATGGCGACCAAGGCGTACCCGAACAAGACTCCCTGCCACACGGTGCCGTCCACCTTCCGTTCGGCCGCTCAGGCCGCGTAGAACCCCGAATCCTGCACCCAGTCGATCTTGACGTCCTTGATGTCGGGATCGGGCCCCGAGGCGAAGCCCGGCTTGGACTCGGCGGTGAACTGGTGCACGTCGGCCCCCCGGTAGGAACTCGCGATGGTGGAGAGCACCGACCCGATGTCCTGGAAGACCAGCGCGATGATCGCCATGCTGGCGGTGAGGCCGGCCACGCCGATCGCGTTCGCCAGCGGGATGGTCGGCGGGAACGCCTGGAGCGCCACGGCCGCGATCACCGCGATCAGGATCGTCGTCAACACGGTGACCAGCGCGTCGATCACGGCGTTGTAGTGGTCCTGGAGGCCCTGCAAGGCGTCCTTGTTCGCGTTGAGCGCCTCGGCGAGAGCCGCGACCTCCATGTTGAGCTGCTGCACGAACTTGTCGAACGCCTCGCGGTCCTCGAAGTTCCACTCCTCGGCGGACGGCGGCACACTTTCCATCGCCTTGCCGAACTGGTCACCGCCGAGATAGGTGGCCGCGTCGCCCCAGTTCTTGATGGCCTTGGAGATCTCTTCGTTGTCGAAGGACTCGAGGTGAACGATGGCGACGATGAGGACGCCGGCGCCGACCAGCCAGACCCAGTTGGCGCGGGCTGCGCCGGCCAGGGTACGCACCGGCGCGGTCTGCGCCGCGACACTGTGCGTCCCCACCACCGAACCCGAGGAATTGGCGATCAGGATCTCCGGCATCAGAGCCTCCCTGCGTTCTGCGCCTGCCGGGTCACTTGACCACCCAGGGCTGGTCCGACTTCTCCCAGTTGCTTGCGGTCTTCTCGAGGTTGTCGGCGGCCTTCTGGAGGTGCTCGACACCCTTGCTCAGGTTGTCGACGTGCTCGTCGATCACCGCGTTGTGCCTGTTCACGGCACCGATGCCCAGGATGGTCATGGACAGACCGGAGAGCTTGACCTCGTCCAGCTTCTCCTTCGCGTTCCGCAGGAACGCCTTCGGGCCATCCTCGGCGGCGAGCTTCTTCGCGGCGCCCCGGATCGCGCCGACATCGACCTTGTTCGCCACTGTCCTCCCCTTCGTCGTCAGCCGCGCAGCCGGCGCAGCGGGTCGTTGATGTCCACCCCGAAGTGGCGGAACCACTCCTCCGGAGTGACCTTCCCCGCCTCGGCCCGCCGGACCAGGTCCGCGCCGCCGACCATCTCCTCCACCAGCTCGCGCTGCCGCTCGGCGTGCGCGGCGTAGGCGGCGTCGATCGCGGCCTGGAGCGACTCGGCCAGGCCGAAGCTGTCCAGCCGCATGGCGCGGGGGTTGAGCTGGATGTCGCCGACCTTCATGTCGCCGTCGACGGTGACCTGGACCAGGCCGTCCGGGCTCTCCCCGGTGACCCGCAGCTCGGCGCGCTGCTGCTGGAAGTCCGCCAGCCGACGCTGCTGCTCCTGCGCCTGCCGCAGGAGCCCCTCGAGACCGGCCGCTCCCGCGCCGCCGGGCATCCACGATGTACTCAACACGGTCCTCTCGTCGGCTGCGACGCTCGTGCCGCAGGCTACCGGATGCGATCACCCCCGGCCGACCCCGCAGCCGGCCGGCTCGTCAGATGGGCTCGGACCAGGCGGTCTGGATGAGCTGCTGGCCGTCCCGACGGCGCACCAGGGTGCCCCGGCCCGGCGGCTGGGGGCTCGGCCGCAACGTGCCGAAGACCGCGCCCTCCTCCCGGTTGCCGGACATCAGCAGGCCGGGCTGGTCCAGCTCGCGCAGGCGCTGCAGGACCGGCTCGTAGAGGGCCCGGGCGATGCCGCCCACGCGTCGGGTGATGATCAGGTGCAGGCCGATGTCGCGGGCCTGGGGCAGCAGCTCGTGCAGGGCGCTGAGCGGGTTGTTGCCGCCCGAGGCGACCAGGTCGTAGTCGTCGACCAGGACGTAGAGGTCCGGCCCCTTCCACCAGCTCCGGTCGCGCAGCTGCGCGGTGGTGACGTCCGGGCCGGGCAGCCGGTTGGACAGCGCGCTGCGGATCGAGCCGAGCCCCTGCGCGAACACCTGGTTCGAGGGCGCGTAGTCGAGCAGGTGGTCCCCCTCGACGGCGCCGAGCAGGCCACGCCGGTAGTCGGCGATGACCAGCCGGGCCTGCGCCGGCGTGTACCGCTCGGTGATGCCCCGCGCGATGAGCCGCAGCACGTTGGTCTTGCCGCACTCGGCGTCGCCGAAGACCGTCAGGTGCGGCTCGTTGACGAGGTCGAGGTAGACCGGGGCCAGCGCCGACTCGTTGACGCCGATGGGCAGGCCCGGCGCCGACCGGTCGACGACCCGGGCCAGCTCGCTGACGGGCAGCTTGCGCGGCAGCAGCCGCACCCTCGGGGCCGGCCGGCCGGGCCAGGCCGACGCGACCTGCTTGGACAGGGCGACGGACGCCTCGGTCAGGTCGTCGATGTCGCGGCGCCCGTCGATCCGGGAGATGGCGGTGAGGAAGTGCAGCTTGTCGCGGGTCAGACCGCGACCGGGCGACCCGGTCGGGACGTTCGCCGCCGCCCGCCGGTCGATCTCCGACTCGTTCGGGTCACCGAGGCGCAGCTCCAGCTTCGTGCCGAGCAGGTCCCGCATGTTGATCCGGATCTCCGCCCACCGCACGGCCGTCAGCACCACGTGCACGCCGAAGCCCAGGCCCCGGTTGGCGAGGGTCGTGATGGTCTGCTCCAGCTCCTCGTACTCCTGGCGCAGCGTGTTCCAGCCGTCGACGACGAGGAAGACGTCGCCGAACGGGTCGTCGGCGAACTCGCCGGCCGCCCGGCGGCGGCGGTAGCTGGCCACCGAGTCGATGCCGTGCTGGGCGAACCGGGCCTCACGGTCGTCGAGGACGGCCACCACCTCGGCCACGGTGCGGCGCACCGCCTCGGTGTCCCGCCGGCCGGCCACGCCGGCCATGTGGGGCAGCGCGTCCAGGCTGCGCAGCGCGCCACCACCGAAGTCGAGGCAGAAGAACTGCACCTCGCGCGGAGTGTGGGTGAGCGCGAGCGACGCGAGCATGGAGCGCAGCATGGTGCTCTTGCCGCTCAGCGATGCGCCGACGATCACCACGTTGCCGCCGGCGCCGGCGAGGTTCACCAACATCGGGTCACGGCGCTGCTCGTACGGCCGGTCCACGATGCCGATCGGAGCGGCGAGCTGCCCGCGGCCGCGCCACGAGGCGGTGCAGAGGCCGTACTTCGGGTCGGCGGTGAGCGGCGGGAGCAGCTCGCCCAGCCCGGGCGGCTCGGCCAGTGGCGGCAGCCAGACCTGGTGCGCGGGGCGGCCCCGCCCCTTGAGCCGGTCGATCAGCACGTCGAGCATCGCCACGGCCTTGCCCTCGCCGCTCTGCTCCGGCTCGGGCTCGGTCGGCGCCGGCAGGGTCGGGTTCTGCACCGGCACGAAGTCCACCCCGTACCGGACGATCCGGCGCTGCACCATCGCCCGCGACGACGCGACGGCCTGCCCCGGCGCCCGGTACGGCCCGGACACGTACGCGGCCCGGAACCGCAGCATGGTGCTGGTGTCGGTCTTCAGGTAGCCGTGGCCGGGCGCGCTGGGCAGCTCGTACGCGTCGGGCACGCCGAGCACGATCCGGCTTTCCACCGCCGAGAAGGTCCGCAGACCGATCCGGTACGACAGGTGGGTGTCCAGGCCGCGCAGCTTGCCCTCCTCCAGCCGCTGGCTGGCCAGCAGCAGGTGCACGCCGAGCGACCGGCCGAGCCGGCCGATCATCACGAAGAGATCGATGAAGTCGGGCTTGGCGGCGAGCATCTCGCTGAACTCGTCGCAGATGATCAGCAGGCTGGGCATCGGATCCAGCGGTTCGCCGGCCGCCCGGGCCTTCTCGTAGTCGTAGCGGGAGACGTAGTTGCCGGCGGCCCGCAGCACCTCCTGGCGGCGGTTCATCTCGCCGGCCAGCGCGTCCCGCATCCGGTCGACCAGCGGCAGTTCGTCCGCCAGGTTGGTGATCACCGCGCTGGTGTGCGGCAGCGCCTCCAGCGAGGCGAAGGTGGCACCACCCTTGAAGTCCACCAGGACGAAGTTCAGTTCCTCGGAGGAGTGCGTCACGGCCAGCGCGCCGACGATCGTCCGCAGCAGCTCGCTCTTGCCGGAACCGGTCGCGCCGATCACCAGGCCGTGCGGGCCCATGCCCTCGTGCGCGGACTCCTTGAAGTCCAGCTCGACCACGTTGCCGTCGGGCCCGACGCCCAGCGGGATCCGCAGCCGGTCCCGTTGGCTGCGCGGGCGCCAGGTCTGCTGCACGTCGACCGCGGCGGCGTCGCCGACACCGAGCAGGTCGGGCAGCTCCATGCTGCGCGCCAGTGGCTCGTCCGACGTGGTCTGCTGCTGCGAGAGCCGGTACGGGGCGATCTGCCGGGCCAGCCCCTCGGCGGCGGCCTCGTCGAGCCGGTCCGGCGTGCCGAGGCGGGACGAGGACGTGCCGCGCACCAGGTCGAGGGAGGTGCCGTCGCCCACGTCGAGGCAGAGCAGCCAGCGGCCCGCGTCCCGGGGCACGGTGCCGGAGAGGTCGATCACGGTCGCGCCGAGCAGGCCCGGCCCCATGAGCTGGCAGGTCGCCGAGACCTCACCGCCGTCGATCACCACGACGAGGTGCGCCGCGGTGGTCAGCGGCTTCGCCTCGGGGGCGAACCGGGGCCGGCCGGCCAGGTCGCCGGCGAGCGCCTCCTCGGCCTCGGCGAGGCTGGCGAAGACCATCCGGCGGGCGCCCGCCGCGTCCGTCCGGGCGCTGTGGTGGTTGTGCGGCAGCCACTTGACCCAGTCCCAGGACGGCTGCCGGTCCGGGGCGGCCACGATCGCGATGACCAGGTCGTCCGGGGCGTGGAAGGTGGCCAGCTGGCCCAGGGCGGCCCGGGTCAGGTCGAGCACCGGCGCCCGGTCGCCGCGCAGCACCACCCGGCTGAACGCCCGCACCGAGAGCGCGGTCGGCAGGTCCGGCACGGTCGAGTGGGCGCGGACGAAGCGGCGCAGCGCGATGGCGCTCATCGGCTCCAGGTCCTCGACCGGCTTGGTCTCCGGCGGGACGATCTCCACGGCGAGGCGCTGCGGGCCGGTGGCGATCCGGGTCTCGCCGAAGTCGTCCTCGGTGATCCGGCGCTCCCACAGGCGGCGGGAGGCGGCGATCGACCAGAGCGCGTCCGGCTCCGGGTGCCGCCAGGCCATCGCCGCCCGCTGCTGCTCGGCCGCGCGCCGGGTGCGTTTGCGCATCTGCGCCAGGTAGCGCATGTAGTCGCGCCGCTCGGCGTTCAGCTCGGCCTTGTCGTCGTTGCCGTGGCTGAGCGACCCGATCGCCATGCCCAGCATCGAGACGCCGAAGAGGCCGCCGGCGATGTACGTCATCGTGCCGCCGCCCCGGCCCGCGTAGAGGAACGCCATCGCGCCCACGCCGCAGACCATGGGCAGGATCATCAGCAGCTGCCCCATCCCGCGTGGGGTCGGTTCGGGCAGCTCCGGAGGCGATTCCAGCACCACCTCGCCTCGCGGCAGCGCAGGCCCCGGCTGACGCGGGAGCCGGCGGAACACCACCGTGCTCACGGCTGTCTCCTCCCCAGAAGCGGCCCTGATGAAGTTTTGTGCGGGACCGGAGTCGTCGGGTGGGCATCGTACGTGCCCGCCATCGTAGGTAATCTCCCGTGGGCGTCAGGAACCCATGCGTCGGTACCGCCGGCCAGGGGCGATCGTAGAAGAGCGCGAGGAGGCCATGTGGCGACGAAGACGGCGACCGGCGGCCTGAGCCGGATCACCATCGTGGCGCCCCGTACCCGGATGGACCTCGCGCTACCGTCGGACGTACCGCTCGCCGACCTGCTGCCCACCCTGCTGCGCTACGCGGGTGAGGACCTGGCCGACGAGGGCGTCCGGCACGGCGGCTGGAGTCTGGCCCGGCTCGGCGGGCAGCCGCTGGACGGCGGTCGCACCCCGGCCCAGCTCGGCATCCGCGACGGCGAGGTGCTCTACTTCAACCCGCGGTCCGCCTCCGCACCGGAGATCGTCTTCGACGACGTCGTCGACGCGGTGGCCACCGCCACCAACCAGCGCCCGGGCGCGTGGCAGGTCGGCACCACCCGGTCCTTCGCGGTGCTGTTCGCCGCGGCGGCGCTCGGCGCCGGCGCGGTGGCGGCGCTCTTCACCGGGCCGCCGCACCTCCCGGGCGCGCTGGCCGCGCTGGTCGTCGCGGTCGCCCTGGTGGTCACCGCCGCCGTGCTGTCCCGGGCCGCCGCCGACAGCGCCACCGGGTCGGTGCTCGGGGTCGTCGGCCTGGCGTACGCGGGCGTCGGCGGCCTGCTGCTGCTCGCCGGCGACCGCCCGTTGACGGAACTGGCCGCCCCGCACGTGCTCCTCGCCGCCACGGCGGTGGTGCTCTGCGCCGCGGTGGCCGCGCTGGCCGTCGGCGACCGGCTCCCGCTGTTCTTCGGCGCCGTCGGGGTCGGCGCCGCCACGGGCATCGGCGCGCTGCTCAGCCTCGTGTTCGAGAAGGTCGACGCGCCGGAAGCCGCCGCGGTCGTCGCGGCGATCGCGTTCGGCGCGGTGCCGGCCCTGCCGATGGCGGCCTACCGGCTGGCCCGGCTGCCCGTCCCGTCCATCCCGACCGGCCCCGACGACCTGAAGTCCGACACCGAGTCGGTGGACGGCCGGCGGGTGCTCCAGCTCAGCGAGCGGGCCGACGAGTTCCTCACCGGCCTGCTCTGGACGGTGTCGCTGCTGGTGCTCGGCGCCCAGGTGATCCTCGCGTTCGACGGCCGGCTCGCCGCGGTGCTGCTCTGCCTCGTGCTGGCCCTGCTGTCGCTGCTGCGCGCGCGGCCGTTCCTCGGCCGGGCCCAGCGCACCCCGGTGCTGTTCGCCGGCACCGCGGGCCTCGGCCTGACCGCAGCGGCCACGTTCGGCAACGGCTCGACGGGTGTACGCCTCGGCCTGGTCCTCGGCGGCCTGGTGCTCGCGGCCGTGGTGAGCCTCATCTACGGGCTCACCGTGGCCGGCAAGCGGATCTCCCCGGTCTGGGGCCGGCTGCTCGACATCGTGGAGATCCTGCTGATCATCGCGCTGGTGCCGCTGGCGGTCTGGGTCGTCGGCCTCTACGGCTGGATCGTCAACCTCCGCCCCTGACCCACCTGCGACACCCGCGGAACCAACCTTCTCGTCGGCCCCGACCCTTCACCCGGGCGGGTCAGGCGGCCGGGTCGAGGGTGGTGACGACGGTGGCGACCGGGGCGGTGGCGTACACGCCGGGGCCGTGCTGGCCGTCCACCGGGCGGGTCGGCGCGCCGGCCCGGCGCGCCACCTCCCGCACCGCCTTGACCAGCGCCTCCACGTGGTTGTCCAGCGCCGCCACGCGGAGCAGGGGCGGGGCGACCCGCCCGCCCGGCAGCACCACGGCGGCCAGCGTGTGCGACGGGGCGGACGTCGCCGTCACCGCGTCCACCAGCGGGCCGAACGGTGCGTCGCCCCGGGGCCGCAGCGCCAGGCAGCGTTGCGTCCAGCCGCCGCCGCGCAGCCCGGTCCAGGTCTCCGCCTGCGGGGTCGGTGCCAGGTCCAGCCCGGCTCCCGAGACGACCGCCGCGCGCAGCTCGTCGCGGCCGAGCGGCCGGTGGACGAGCCCGGCCGCGGTCAGCGCCTTGCCCAGCCGCCCGATCCCGGCGGCCAGCGTGCGGTGCACCCCGGGCATCCCGCCGCCCCGGGTGACCGTCTCGACGCGGGCGTCCCGCACGGAGAGCCGCAGCGCCACCCAGACCGTCCGGTGGGCCGCCGGCGGCGCCCCCGGCGCCGGGTACCAGACCAGGGTGTGCGAGACCACCTGGGCCCGGGTGACCGGGCCGGTGAAGTCGGTGAGCACGCGCAGCGCCCGGTCCACGACACCCGCCTCGACCGAGCCGGCGGGGGCCCCCGCGCGGCCCTGCACCGCCACCGCGGCGAACCAGCCGTGCGCGTCCTGTCCGATGCCGAGCCGGGTGCCCCGGTCAGTGAGTTCAATCACATTCAGCTCGGGGGCCAGCGCCGCCAGCCGTGGATCCGCCGCGCGGCCGGCCGTGACCGTGCTCCTGGCGGCCTCCCGGCGCCGGCCCAGCCGCCGGCGCAGCAGCAGGTCCTCGTACCACCAGCGGCCACCCCGGCGGGCGAAGGCCGCGATCACGACCACCACCGACAGCAACGCCACGGCGCCGGCGAGCCAGGGCGGCCCGCCCAGCGCCGCCCAGACGGCCAGGGCGCAGAGTTCCAGCAGCACGAGCTGGCCCACGGCCACCGGCCCGATGCGACCGCGGCCGCGCCGGTCGGCCGGGATCACCGGCCGCTGGGCGACGCCGGACGGCTGTGGTGCCGGACGACCGGGTGGCGCCTGAACCTGCGTCATCGCTGACAGTCCTCTCTGGACGGCGGAGCGTCCGCCGGATCGGGTCGGGCGCTGGTCCCGGTGACCCGTCGACGGCCCCTTATCGTAGGGAAGCCCGCGACACCGACTCGGACCTGCTCGTCGCGGACCCACCCCCGCCGGAGGTAAGTCATGCGGACCCGCCGCGATCAGGTGCAGGCGTACCGCTTCGTCACCCGCCGGATCGTCTCGGCGCTTTTGTCGGGCGACCCGGAGACCAGCAACCTGCCGATGCGGCGGCTCGGCATGGCGGTCTTCGGCAGCGTGATCGCCGCCGCGGTGGTGCTCGGCGGCGTCGGCGCGTACGGGCAGTTCACCGGCAACACGGCGCCGCTGGAGCCGAACACCCTGGTGATCGAGCGGGAGACCGGGGCGACGTACGTGTTCGTGGACGGGCAACTGCACCCCACGCTCAACTACACCTCGGCCCGTCTGATCATCAACGAGCCGGCACCGCAGGTGCGCACGATGTCCCAGGCCTCGATCCGCGAGCGGCCCCGCGGCCGTACGGTCGGCATCGTCGGCGCCCCGGACGCGCTGCCGGACCGGAAGTCGCTGACCGGCCTGCCCTGGTCCGTGTGCGACGTGCCCGACCCGGCCGACCCCCGCCGCTCCGGCAGCACCCAGGTCGTGATCAACCGTCCGCTCCCGGGCGGGGTGCCGCTCGGCGACCGCGCGGTGCTGGTGGAGGTCGACGGCCAGCGGCACCTGCTCACCGGGAACGCCCGGTTGCAGGTGACGGGCGGCGACTCCGCGCTCGCCGCGCTGCGGATGGCCAACGCGCCCCGCCTCCCCGTGGGCCAGCAACTGCTCAACGCCGTGCCGGCCGGGCCGATCCTGCGCAAGCCCGCCATCGCGGGCGAGGACGAGGCCAGCACCCGGACCGAGCGCCCGGCCAAGGTGGGCCAGGTGTTCCGGGCGGCGGGGCAGCACTACGTGCTCACCCGGGAGGGCCTCAGCGCGATCGGCGAGCTCAGCGCGCTGCTGCTGCTGCGCGACGGCGGCCAGGTCACCGACATCACCCCCGCGCAGGCCGGCAAGCTGCTGACCGACCAGCGGGTGGAGGAGTCGGGGATGCCGCAGGCCCTGCCCGCGCTGCACCAGGTCAGTCTGGGCCGGACGGCGATCTGCGCGACCTACCGGGACGGGGTCAACGGCGGTCCGCCCACCACCACGCTGGAGGTCTTCGACCGCGCACCGCAGGAACTGGTCGCGGCCGTTCCGGTGCGGCAGACCGGGCGCGACGGCGTGCGTACCGCCGAGGCCGTGCTGCTGCCCGGCGGCAAGGGCGTGCTCGTGCAGGCCACTCCGGGGTCCGGCGAGAGCGGCACGGCCGCCGCCGGGGCCACCGTCTACCTGATCAGCGCCCAGGGGGTCCGCTACCCGCTCGGCATCGGCGCCATGAGCGCGCTCGGCTACGAGGGGTCCAAGCCGCTGGCCGTACCCGCGTCGCTGTTGGCCCTCGTGCCCACCGGGCCGACCCTGTCGCGGGACGAGGCGCTCGCCCACTTCTCGCCCGGCACCCCGCCGTCGGCCAGGCCGGCGGCCTCCTCGGGCGGGGCGGCGAAGTCGTCGGGCAGTCCGACGTCGAGCCCGTCTGGCGGGTCGGCGGAGTCGTCCGGGAGGCCGTCGTCGGGCGGGTCCACCGAGCCGTCCGGCGGGCCGTCGTCGGGGGCGTCGGCCTCGCCCGACCCGGCCGCCTCCTCGCCGGGCGCGGGCGACTGAGCCCGGACGCGACGGATCGGTACACCCGGCGGGTCGCCCGACTCGCGCCGGTCGACTAACCTGTGCGTGCCAACGGTTTATCGACGATGACGTACGGGGATGCTGCCATGACGGGGCGCACGACAGTCGACCTGATGTCCCTGGAGGACTTCCAGCAGAAGTTGGCCGACCGGCTGACCGAAGCGGAGAAGGCGTTGCGGAAGCTGCGCACCGAGATGCAGTGCCGGCCGCCGGCGCTGGGCTCGTTCGCCGACGCGACCGAGAACGCCCGTCGCTATTCCGAGATCTACCAGTCCTATGTGGACCAGGTCGATCGGCTGCGCGAGGCGGTGAAGGCGTCCCAGAGCGCGACCGCGACGATCCTGTCCAACTACCGCACCACCGAGGAGCGCAACGCGGCCAACGCCGCCGACATCGAGGCCGCGCTGGCCGGGGTCGACGACGCGCTGAAGCGGGAGGGGGAGCCGCGTGTCTGAGTACACCCAGCGCTACCAGCACGTCAGCCACCAGCAGCTCTACGACGGCGTGATGGCCGGCCAGCCGGGCCAGATCGACGGCATCGCCGCCCAGTGGACGTCCCTCAAGGGCATCCTCGACGGGCTCGTCAAGGAGCTCGACGGCGACCTCGACAAGCTGGCCAACACGTGGACGGGTTCGGCCTCGCAGGAGTTCCAGCGCCGGCTCGCCCTGGTCAGCGACTACGCCGGCAAGCTCGGCGAGGGCATGGCCGACGTCAGCCGGGGGCTGACGCTGATGGCCGCCGACCTGCGCACCGCCCGCGAGCAGGCGGAGAGCCCGGCCGAGACCGACGACCACGACAAGGCGCTCTCCGGCGCGGCCAAGGGCGCCGTCTTCGGCGTGCCGGGCGTCCTGGTCGGCGGGCTGCTCGGCCACCAGCAGGACAAGGCCGAGCAGGAGAAGGCGCACCAGCGCATGGTCAAGGTGGTGGCCGAGCTGGCCGCCGGCTACGACCTGTCGGCGTACGGTCGCCTGGTCCCGCCGCCGCCGCCGGACCCGGACATCCCCGGCACCACCCAGAACAACTCCGTCACGGTGCCGCGCCTCGGCCCGGGATCCACCACGCCGACGGCCGCGCCGACCAGCAGTGGTCTCGCGGGGCAACCGGGCGGCGCCACCATCGCGGCCCCCGACCGGCCGTCCTCCGGGCCGGAGACCGGCTCCGGCCAGGGCTCCCCGGCGCCGGGCGGCAGCGGGCAGCCGGGCACCGGCACGACCGGCGGCGTGCCGGGCGGCGTCGGTGCCGGCACCTCCCTCGCCGGGGCCGCGCTGCTGACCGGCGCGACGGCCGGCACGACCGGCCTGACCGGGCCGGGCGGCACCGCGACGGCCTCGGCCAACCCTGGCCTGAACTTCGGCCCCCAGGGCGGCACGCCGGCCGGCGGTCTGGTCGGCACCGGCGCCCTCGCCGGGTCGGGCACCGCGCCGAGCACGGCGGCCCGGCCCGCGGGCGGCACCCCCGTGGCGGAAAACCGAGCGGCCACCGGGATGGGGCGGCGCTTCGACGCCGCGCGTCAGGGCACGGCCGGTGCCGGCAACCAGGCGGCCACCGGGGCGGGACGGCCGGGCGCGGGCCGGGCCGCGAACCGGCCCGGCATCCTGGGTGCCCGCCAGGGCCAGCACGACGACGACGCCGCCGACGGCCGGCTGACCTGGCTGACCGAGGACGACATGGTTTGGCGGGACGGCGCGGACGCCGCCCCGCCGGTGCTCGGCACCGACGGCTGACAGCACGACGACGGCCCATCCGGCGGGAGGCTTCCCCGGGTGGGCCGTCGCACGTCCGGCGGCCGGCGCCTGCCCACCCCGGCCCGGACTGCGCCCCGGGTTCGACCAGCACCTCCACAGGGGACGGCGTGGCGTCGGTCACCGAACCGGCGTGGCCGCCGCGCTGCGCCGGCCGCTCGCGGGGGATAGGTTGGAACGGTGCCGTTCGTAGCGCCCGCCGACCCGTTCTGGTCGGTCACGCTGCGCTCCCTGCGCGAGCTGACCCGGCTGGCGGTCGCCGCGCTGGTGCTCGCCGTCGGCCTCGGCGGCGTGACCGCCGCACCGGCACCCCCCGCCCCCGCTCTCGGCCCGGCCGCCGCGGGCGCCCCCGCCGCCGTCGGTGTCCCGGTCGAGCAGCCGCTTCCGGGCCGCGCCCCGGCCGCCGAGCGCGTGGTCGACGCGGCCACCCCGCCGGCCGTCCGCCGGGCCGTCGTCCCGGCCGAGACCAGCGTCGAGGCGATCGTCCGCCGGGACGTTCCGGCCCGCGACCCCGGCCGGGGGGTGCCCGCCCGGCGCGGTCCACCCACCGCCTGACCCGTCGGCCACCGGGCCTCTCCGAGGCATCGGCCCACCACGGACCGCCCGCGCGCCGCGCGAGGCCCGTCCGGCCGGGCCGCCTCCCGACATCCCGGCCGCCTCGGCGCCCGGACCGCCACCGCGTGGACCGGCACGCCGCTTCCGGCCGCCCCGCCTCGGTACCGGCCCGTCCGACCGTTCCCGCACTCCTGCCGGAACGACCGCCGCCGACGTACGCCCAAGCGTCCACGATGCCCGATTGCCCGTCCGACGGGCACGACCACACGTCGATTTCGCTCGATCGACCGCGAGGTGCTGACCATGCAGACCGTGCTCTCCTCCGTCCTGCTCGATGTGCCGCGGGCCGCCGTGATCTGGCTGAGCCTGCTCGGCGTCGTCGCCGTCACCGTCGCCGGCCTGTTGCTGCGGCCGGGCCGGCTCCGCTTCGACGCGGGGGGCCTGATCCGCCGCGCGGCGATGCCGAGCGAGCTGGAACGGGCCGAGGAGCAGCGCGAACGGTCCCGGTACGCGGAGGAGGTCGCGGTGGCCGCGGAGCGGGCCGCCGCCACCGCCGCCCGCCTACGGGCCGAGTGGCTGACCGCGCAGGAGGCGGTCGAGACGGCCTGGCAGGCGTACGAGGCCGCCGAGGCGGACGTCCGACGGCTGGCGAGCGCCGAGGCGATGCCCCTGCCGCGTACCGGCCGGACCCCCGCCGAGTACGCCGAGCGCGAGCGCTTCCTGCACCGGGCCGCGCTGGACGCGTACTGGCGCAAGGAGCTGTCGGTGGAGCAGCTCAGCGACGTCTTCGCGCACCGCAACGGGTGGGACCCGCGGCTGCACCCGGTCGAGCAGGAGCTGGTGCTGCGCCGGGCGGTACGGGACAACCTGTTCGCCCGGCAGCAGGCCGCCCGGGAGCGGGAGCAGGCCGCCTGGCGCGCCGCCGAACTCGCCGTCGAGTCGGCACGCAGCCTGCGGGACGAGGCGTTCGTCGCGGTCAACCGCCAGCCCGAGGAGTCGCCGTCGCTGCTGCCGCTGATCGAGGGGCCAATGGAGCAGACCCGGGAACTTCCGGCGGTCTCCGGCCGGGAGGTTCCGCCGGTGGCCCGGGGTCGGGCGGCCGTCGCCGCGTACTGATCGGCGCGATCGGGGTGGCCGTCGTCGCCTCCTGACCGTACGACCAGTGGCCGTGGCCGCGTACCGACCGGCCGGCCGACGGATCCGGGCGGAGTTGGCCCGGCTGGGCTAGCGTGGCCGTATGTCCAGGGAGGCGTGGGTCCTCGTCGGTGTCGTGGCGGTCGTCACGCTGGTCGGCGCGGTGCTGCTGGCCGTTCGCGTGATCCGCACCCGCCGGCTGCTCGGCACGCTCGGGGTGAAGGGCAAGGTCGCCTTCTACGGGGCGCTGCTCTACACCGTGCTCCCGATCGACGTGCTGCCCGACCCGATCTACCTCGACGACATGGCCGTGCTGACCGGCGCGCTGATCTACCTCGGTCGGCTGGTCCGGCACCGACGCGCCGGCAGTCCTCCGCTGCCCGGCCGACCGGTCACCGGGCCGGAACCGGACCGGCACCGCCGCCGCGTCCCCTGACCCGGCACGCCCACCGCGAGACAGGGGACGGACATGCCCGACCACCGGTTGACGCCGCAGGACGAGCGGGTCGCCGCGTTCTGCCGGGAACGGCACCTGGCGACGTTGACCACCCTGCGGGCCGACGGCACCCCGCACGTCGTGCCGGTGGGCGTCACTGTCGACGCCGCGGCGGGCCTGGCCCGGGTGATCACCAGCGGCACGTCCCGCAAGGCCCGACACGTCGCCGCCGCCGGCCCCGTGGGCGCCCCGGTGGCCGTCTGCCACGTCGACGGGCGACGGTGGCTCACCATCGAGGGGCGGGCGGTCGTCCGCTCCGACCAGGCCGCCGTGGCCGAGGCCGAGCGCCGGTACGCCGAGCGGTACCGGACACCGCGCCCCAATCCCGACCGGGTCGTCATCGAGATCACCGTGACGCGCCTGCTGGGAAGTCTGTGACGGTCTGACCGGTTCGTCGCCGGTTCGCCCGGCCTGCCGGTGTCGGCTGCGGTAGACAGCCGACCACCGCTGTCCGGGGCACCGCCGGCACGAGCCCGAGGAGCCCGTCGCACGTCGCGGGTGTGACGAGCCGCATCCGTACGCCGGAATCCTGCTGCCCCTGGTGCCGTTGCATCCCATCGTGCCGCCGGACCCCCGGCCCTGCCCCGGAATGCCCTGTGGAGCAGGGCCGTTGGATCCCTGGTACGCCCGGCCACGGACGCGCTCCGGGCCGTCGAATCCCTCCAGGCGAGCGCCTGTCCCGGTGCTTGCGCCTCCGGCTCCCGGAGGCGTCAACCCCCGATTGGAGCCCGACCATGAAGCCGATCATCCACAAGAGCGGTCTCTCCGTCGCCGGCCTGCTGGTGGCGGGCGGTTGCATCGCCGGACCCGCGATGGCCGCCCAGGCCACGCCGGTGGCCACCACCCCGGTCGCCTCGGTGCACACCGACAAGGGCGGGCGGGCCGACAAGGCCGACAAGAACGGCCGCCCCGACAAGCGGGCCGAGCGCACCGTGGGCATCGAGTACCAGGCCCAGCCCAACTTCTACTACTGCGGCCCGGCCGCGACGCGGATGGCCCTGTCCGCGCAGGGCAAGATCCTCTCGCAGGACGAGGTCGCGAAGCTGCTGGGCACCACGGAGGCCGGGACCGACTCGGCCCTGGACACCACGCGGGTGCTCAACGAGCTGACCGGCGGCCGGTACCGGACCACGGAGATCTCGGGCCCGGTGGCCAAGCCGGAGCAGGTCGACAAGCTGCGGTCCGACGTGGTCGCCGCCCTGGACGAGGGCCGGCCGGTGGTGGCCAACGTCAAGGGCACCGCGGTCGACACCGACGGCCACCCGCAGTCGTACGAGGGCGGGCACTACCTGACCCTGGTGGGCTACCAGGACGGCGGTGACCTGATCCGGATCGCCGACCCGGCCTCTCCGGAGGGCGAGTACTGGATGACCCTGGAGAAGGTCGCCAACTGGATCGCCGAGCGCGGTTACTCGTCCTGATCCGACGCACCGGCGAGGGCCGGTCTCCCCGCACGGGGGGACCGGCCCTCGCGCGTACCACCCGACCCTTGCCCGTCCCCACCGGCGTTTGCGCGCGTTCCTGCGGTGCCTCGCGCCGGGCCCACGCCCGGTCCGGTGGGCACCCGGGTGCCGGCCCCTGGCCCGCCCGGTGAAAACCGGTCGCCCTGTCCCCGGGGCCGGCGGCAGGATCGGCCCGGTGAGGATGCATGCCGACCAGGTCGACGTCACCGCGGACGTCGTCACCGCCCTCGTCGCCGATCAGTTCCCCCGCTGGCGCGGGCTTCCGGTGCGCCCGGTCACCTCGTACGGCACCGTGAACGCGCTGTTCCGCCTCGGTGAGGACATCGTGCTGCGCTTCCCGCTGCAACCCGGCGTCGGCCCGGAGCTCCGCGAGGACCTGCGGCGCGAGCAGGAGGACGCGCGCCGCCTCGCCCCGCACGTACCGCTGCCGGTTCCCGAGCCGGTGGCCCTCGGCGAGCCGGGCGAGGGCTACCCGGGACCGTGGACGGCGTACCGCTGGATCCCCGGGGAGACCGCCGGTGACCGGAGCATCGGCGATCCGGTCGAGTTCGCCCGCGACCTCGCCGGGTTCGTCCGTGCGCTGCACGAGGTGGACACCGGCGGCCGGGCGTGGAACGGACGCACCCGGGGCGGCCCGCTGCCCGCCCGGGACGAGTACGTCCGTAGCTGCCTGGCCGAGAGCGCCCACCTGACCGACACCGCCCGGGTCGCCCGGGTCTGGGCGGAGTGCCGCGACGCGCCCGCACACGACGGGCCGGACGTGTGGATCCACGCCGACCTGATGCCGGGCAACCTGCTGGTCCGCGACGGCCGGCTCGCCGCGGTCATCGACCTCGGGGCGGTCTGCGTCGGCGACCCGGCGGTCGACCTCATGCCGGCGTGGAACCTGTTGCCGCCCGGCGCCCGGGAGACCTACCGCCGGGCGCTGGGGACCGACGACGCCACCTGGGCGCGCGGGCGGGGCTGGGCGATCGTCCAGGCCGTCGGCGCCCTCCCCTACTACGTCGACACCAACCCGGTGATGGCCGACACCGCCCGCCGCACCCTGGACGCGGTCCTCGACTGAGGCGTGGGAGCGGCCCGGGACGCGGGGTTGGTGGACCGGCTGCGGGGCGCGCTCAGCGGCCGACCGGATCCGGCGGGCGGTCGAAGAACGTCTCCAGCACCACGATGGTCTGCGTGCCGGTGACGCCCTCGATCTGGAACAGTCGCCGCAGGCTGGCCTGGAGCTGTTCCGGTGACCCCGCCCTGATCTTCACCAGCAGCGAGGCCGGGCCGGCCACCACGTGGGCCTCCTCGACCTCCGGCAGCGCGGCGAGCGCCTCATGGGTGGGTCGGTCCCCCATCCAGGCGTTCGCCTCGATCATCACGAAGGCGAGCACGCCGCGACCCACGGAGACGGGATCGACGTCCACTGTGGTGCGTCGGATCACCCCCTGCTCGCGCAA
The DNA here is from genome assembly GCF_040643125.1 of Micromonospora sp. NPDC047465. Classification (NCBI taxonomy): domain Bacteria; kingdom Bacillati; phylum Actinomycetota; class Actinomycetes; order Micromonosporales; family Micromonosporaceae; genus Micromonospora; species Micromonospora sp. NPDC047465. Next base: position 232,924 of record NZ_JBEYTP010000004.1, on the reverse strand, counting down.
CTTCCGCACCCGCTCGTGGACGGCCCCGGTCGACAGTCCGACGGCGGCGGCGAGGGCCGAATACGGCTGGGCCGCGTCCCGTTGCAGCTCCGCCAGCAGCCTCCGGTCGATGTCGTCCACACGCTCCTCCGATGCTCGTTCGGCGATTAACGCCATTCCCCGACTGTCGTTCGGTGGTGTTAGCGTACAGCCGAACAGGAATCAGGAGGGTGTCTCATGGTCGACCGGGTGAAAGCTCACTTCGAGGTCCTCGACGAACGGTTCCGCCGGGTCAACGGCGACGAGTGGGTCGAGCGGCTCCACACCGGGGGCCGTTGGCTGGAGGGGCCGGCGTACTTCCCTGCCGGGCGCTACCTGGTGTTCAGCGACATCCCCAACGACCGGCTGCTGCGCTGGGACGAGACCACCGGGGCGGTCGGCGTGTTCCGGCAGCCGGCGGGCTACGCCAACGGGCACACCGTCGACCGGCGCGGGCGGCTGGTGAGCTGCGAGCAGGGCAACCGGCGCGTCACCCGGACGGAGGCGGACGGCACCGACACCGTCCTCGCGGAACGCTATCGGGGGCAGCGGCTGAACAGCCCCAACGACGTGGTCGAGCACTCCGACGGCTCGATCTGGTTCACGGACCCGAGCTTCGGCATCGACAGCGACTACGAGGGCCACCGGGCCGAGAGCGAGATCGGCGGCAACCACGTCTACCGGGTCGACCCGCACGACGGCGAGGTGCGCCTGGTCGCCGACGACTTCGGCCAGCCGAACGGGCTCGCGTTCGACGCCGACGAGTCGACGCTCTACGTGGCGGACACCCGGCACCGGCACCTGCGACGCTTCGGCGTCGGCGCGGACGGCAGCCTGCACGGGGGTGAGGTCTTCGCCGAGTGCGACGCGGGCACCTTCGACGGGGTACGCATCGACGCGGCCGGCCGGATCTGGGCTGCCGCGTACGACGGGCTGCACTGCTTCGACCCGGACGGCACGCTGCTGGGCAAGCTGCGCCTGCCCGAGGTGGTCGCCAACTTCACGTTCGGCGGGCCGAAGCGCAACCACCTCTTCGTCTGCGCGTCCAGTTCGCTCTACGCGCTGCGCGTCAACATCAACGGGGTCCGCCACCCCGGCTACTGACCGCGGGCGTGCCGGCGGCTCGTCCCGCCGGCACGCCCGCCGGGTTCACGGCTCCGGCACGCGCATGTGGCTCACGGCTCCGGTGCGATCCGGCGCAGGCTGTCCACCTCGGACACGATGACCGCCTCCATGGGGCACGAGTCCGCGGCGTCCACCAGCGCGTCGTCGGGCGCCACCCGCTCGGCCAGCGGGCGCGACAGCCCGTCCACCAGCACGAAGTGCCCCGGCGCGGTGCCCGCGCAGATCCCCGACCCGATGCACCGGGTCCGGTCCACGTGCACGCGCCACTGCTCGTCCGGCCCGCTCACCGCGTCACCAGCTCACCGGCATGGCCACCAGGCCCCGCACCAGCAGGCCGCTCTTCCAGGTCAGCTCCGACTCGGGCACCGCCAGGCGCAGGCCGGGGGTGCGGGCGATCAGGGTCTCCAGGACGACCTGGAGCTCCATCCGGGCGAGCTGCGCGCCGACGCAGTGGTGCACCCCGTGCCCGAAGCCGAGGTGGGGGTTGGTCTGCCGGGCCAGGTCGAGCCGGTCGGGCTCGGCGAAGACCGTCTCGTCCCGGTTGGCCGACGGGATCGACACGACGACCGGCTCGCCGGCACGCACCAGCACGCCGCCGAGCTCGACGTCCTCCAGGGCGTAGCGGGCGAAGGCCGACGACGCGCCGAGCGGGACGAAGCGCATCAGCTCCTCCACGGCGCCCGGCACCAGCGCCGGCTCGGCCCGCAGCCGCGCCCACTCGGCCGGGTGGGTGAGCAGCACGTACACGAAGTTGGGAATCTGGGTCACGGTCGTCTCGTGCCCGGCGGCGAGCAGCCCGGCGGCCAGCCGCACGACCTCGTCCGCCGCGAGCCGGTCGTCGGCGTCCCGGGCCCGGACCATCGCGCCGAGCAGGTCGTCGGTGGGTTCGCGGTGCCGGCGCGCGATCAGCTCACCCATGTACGCGAACAGGTTGTCGATGTACTGCTGGGCCTGTTCCGGGCTCAGCGAGGTGGTCGACACGATCGCCTCGGACCAGGTGTGGAAGCGGTCCTGGTCGGCCACGGGCACGCCGAGCAGGTCGCAGATGACCCGGATCGGCAGCGGGGTGGCCAGGTGCTCCACCAGGTCGGCCGGGGGGCCGGCGGCGAGCATGCCGTCGACCAGTTCGTCGGCGACCCTCCTGGTGCGGGGGCGCAGCTCCTCGACCCGGCGGGCGGTGAACGCCTTCGCCACCAACCGACGCAGCCGGGTGTGCTCCGGCGGGTCCATGGCCAGGATCCCGGTGTCCTGCTGCCGTGGCGAGTTGCGGGGCTCGTCCCGGCCCACCGAGGCGGCCCGGCTGAACCGGGGGTCGCCCAGCACCGTACGCACGTCGGCGTGCCGGGTGGCCAGCCAGGCCGGCTCCCCGAAGGGCATCCGGATCCGGGTGAGCGGTTCGTCCCGGCGCAGCCGGGCATAGCGCGGGTCGAGGTTGAGCCGGTCGGGGTCGCTGAACGGATAGCGCTGGGGGATGGTCGTCTCGGGCGCCTCGGTCACCGGCTGACCTCCTCTCGTCGCGGCGTCCGCAGGGGACGCCGGTCCGGCCGGGGGCGACTCGACGGTGAGTCATGCTCCGACTGCGGATAGTAGCGAGGGTGGTCGATGCTTGGCTAGCGGTGACCGTCGATCCGCCGGAAACGACGCTCCGGGCCACCGACCGCGCGGCGACCCGGGAGCGGACCGAGGAGCTCAGCGGACCTGGTCGCCCTCGCCCGTACGGGCCTGGGCCTGGTCGACGCCCTTGTCGATCTGGTCGTCGTACTTCCCGCCGGTGCGCTGGTCGGCCATGTCGCCGCCCTTCTCCATGCCCTGGTCGACCTGCTTGTCGTGCTTGTCGGCGAAGTCCTTGGCCTTGTCCATGAAGTCGCTCATCGGGTCCTCCTCGGGTCGGGATTCGATCTCTGCCTTCCCAGGGGCCCCGGGCACAAACGCGACCGGGCAGGCCCGCACCGACCGGACGGGCCGCCCCGGAGCGCCACAGAGGGCCGTGGAGCGGACAGGCCGGCGGGAACGCCACGGGACGGCGCTCGGGCAGCCGACTCGCCCTCCCGCGCCGGGTGCGGCATCCAGGTTGAAAGGGGCCACGGGTGTCGGGAGGACGCCGGCCGGGTACCGACTCGCGGGAGATCGAGGAGGGCCGACGTGGTCGCAGACGGTGCCGGGCGGACGCCCGAGGGGACGACGGACCGGGCCGCGGTGCCCCGGCAGGCGTGGGCGGCGCTGCCCTGGCCGGTCCGCTCGGCCGTGGTGTGGAGCGCCTGCCTGGTGGTGGTCGTCGCCGGGCTGTACCTGCTGGGGAAGATCGCGGTGCTGCTCGCGCCGCTGGCCATCGCGCTGGCCGCCACCGTCTTCCTCACGGCGCTGCTCGACCCGGTGCAGCTCGCGCTACGCCGCCTCCGGCTGCCCGCGTCGCTGGCCGCCCTGCTCACCGTGCTGCTGCTGCTCGGCGTGCTGTTCGGGGTCGGCGCGCTGGTGTGGAACCTGACCGCCAGCCAGTTCAGCGAGCTGAGCCAGGAGCTGAGCCAGGGCCTGCAACGGACCCGGGAGTTCGTGACCTCCACGCTGCCGGTCAGCGACCAGCAGCTCGACCGGCTGCTCGACCAGGCCCGGCAGGGTCTCGGGCAGGGCTCGGTCGACCCGGTGTCGGGGGCTCGGACGGCCGCCGAGGTGCTCGGCTCGGCGCTGCTCGCGCTCGTGCTGCTGTTCTTCCTGCTCAAGGACGGCCGGTCGATGTGGCACTGGGTGCTGGCCCGGATGACCGGCCCGAACCGGTCGGTGACCGTCGAGGCGGGCCGGGTGGGCTGGCGGACGCTGGGCGCGTACAGCCGGGGCACGATGATGATCGCCGCGATCGACGCGATCGGCATCGGCCTGGCCCTGGTGCTGCTCCGGGTGCCGCTGGCCTTTCCGCTGGCGCTGATCACGTTCTTCGGCGGCTTCGTCCCGATCATCGGCGCGACCGTGGCCGGCGCGGTCGCGGTGCTCGTCGCGCTCGCGGCGAAGGGGCCGGTCACCGCGCTGCTGGCCCTGGCCGCCGTGATCGCCGTGCAGCAGATCGAGGGCAACCTGCTGGAGCCGCTCATCATGAAGCGCCAGGTGCGGCTGCACCCGGCGGTGATCCTGGTGGCGGTCACCGCCGGCACCCTGATCGCCGGCATCGCCGGCGCCTTCGTCTCGGTGCCGATCACCGCCGTCGTCTGGCGCGTCATCGACACCGTCCAGCAGCACCGCGAGCGGCCCACCCCGGCCGCCAGGGCCACGCCGCCGGCCCCCGCCTGAACGGGGCCTGCCAGCCGCCGGCCCCGCCTGAACGGGCCTGCCACGCCGCCGGCCCCGCCTGAGCGGGGCCTGGCAGGAGGGCGGTGCCCGCCGGGCGAGCCGTCCACGAGCCCGGCACCCGCACGAACCGGCCGTCCACCGGGCCGGCGCTCAGGCCGGGCGGGGCACGGCGAGGTGGGCGGCGAACCAGTCGGCGGCGCAGTGGGCGACCTGCTCCAGCTTGCCGGGCTCCTCGAAGAGGTGCGTGGCGCCGGGGATCACCGTCAGCTCGGCGGTCTCCGGCAGCGCCTCCTGCGCCTGCTCGTTGAGGGCGATCACCTGCTCGTCCAGGCCGCCGACCAGCAGCAGCGTGGGCGCGCGCACCTGCCCGAGGGCCGGGCCGGCCAGGTCGGGCCGGCCGCCCCGCGAGACCACCGCGCCGACGAGTTCCGGTCTCTCGGCCGCCGCCACCAACGCGGCGGCGGCCCCGGTGCTGGCCCCGAAGAGGCCGATCGGCACCCGACCGAAGGGCCGCTCCGCCGCCAGCCAGTCCACGACCGCCGCGAGCCGGTTGGCGAGCAGTGGGATGTCGAAGCGCAGCTCGGCGGTCCGGACGTCCACCCGGTCCTCGGCGGGGGTCAGCAGGTCGACCTGCACGGTGCCGAAGGCGTCGCGGTTGAGCACGTGCGCCACGGCGGTGTTGCGCGGGCTGTGCCGGGAGCTGCCGCTGCCGTGGGCGAAGAGCACGACACCGGCAGGTTCGGCCGGGACCAGCAGGTCGGCCATGAGTTCGGCGTCCCCCGCCGGGATCTTCACCTCGCTGCTGCGCACGTCCATCTCCGCCTCCGTTCCGTACGTCGTCGGCCAGGACCGGTCGTCCGACTCACCGGACCACGGCCCCTCCTCCCCGGCGGCTCGCATACCCGCCCGCACGGCCGGCAAGCGGGCCGGCCGCCCCGGTGTTTGCCACCGGGGGCGTCGGGTAGGCGGCGGGTGACCGCAGACCGTACCGGCGCAAGACCGCGCCCCCGACGGATCGCGAGGATCGCCATGGCGCAGCAGCGAGAGTCCCGCCAGCAGACCGCCGACCGGGAACGGCGCGAACAGGACGCCGAACGCGGCCGGGACTGGGCGGACGACGCGGCCCAGGCACGCACGGCCGACGACCCGCGGGCGATGACGCCCCGCGACGCGGCCGGCCGCCCCTCGCAGGGCAGGCCGCTCTGACCGACGCCGCCGGCCCGCCGAGCGCGGGCCGGCGGCGGGTCACGGCTCGTTCTCGGGCAGGCGGAGCAGGGGGGCGCGGCCCGGTGCCTGCTCCGGGGCCGGTCCGGAGACCTCCAGCGGCGGGATCGGCACGGTGACGGGCTCGTCGCAGGTGACCCGGACCGTCTCGCCGTGGTGCCGCAACTCCAGCACGTCCTCCGGGTCACCGTGGCGCAGCGCGTACGTGGTCTCGTGCGGCCGGACGTCCACCCGCAGCCGCATCCCGCGCCACTGGAGCGAGAACTCCAGCCGCCCGAGCCGGCTGGACAGGCGTGGCGCGAACGACAGCGTGCCGTCGTGGTCGCGCAGCCCGCCGAACCCGGCCACCAACGCGATCCACGCCCCCGCGAGCGACGCCATGTGCACGCCGTCGCGGGTGTTCTCGTTGAGGTCGTGCAGGTCCATCAGCGCGGCCTCGCGCAGGTAGGTGTGCGCCAGCTCCGGGTGGCCCACCTCGGCCGCCAGTACCGCCTGGGTGCACGCCGACAGCGACGAGTCCCGCACCGTCCGGCGCTCGTAGTAGAGGAAGTTGCGCAGTTTTTCCTCCGGGGTGAACGCGTCGCCCCGCCAGTGCATGGCGAGGACCAGGTCCGCCTGCTTGACCACCTGCTTCCGGTAGAGGTCGAAGTACGGGTAGTGCAGCAGCAGCGGGTACTTCTCCGGCGGCGTGTGCCCGAAGTCCCACTCCTGGAGCCGGGTGAAGCCCTCCACCTGCTCGTGGACGTCGACCTCCTCGTCGTACGGGATGTGCATGGAGGCCGCCGCGTCCCGCCAGGCGGCTGCCTCCTCGTCGGTCACGCCGAGGTGGAATGCCTCGTCCCGGTAGCGCATCACCGCGTCGGCGGCGGTGATCAGGTTCCGCTGCGCCATCAGGTTGGTGTAGATGTTGTCGTTCTTCACCGCCGTGTACTCGTCGGGGCCGGTCACGCCGTCGATGTGGAACTGGCCGTGCCGGTCGTGGTGGCCCAGCGACCGCCACAGCCGGGCGGTCTCCACCAGCAGCTCCAGCCCGATCTCGCGCTCCAGCTCGGTGTCCTCGGTGACCTGCACGTAGCGCCGCAGCGCGTCGGCGACGTCGGCCGCGATGTGAAAGGCAGCGGTGCCCGCCGGCCAGTACGCCGACGACTCCGGTCCCTCGATGGTGCGCCAGGGGAACGCCGCGCCCTCCAGGTTGAGCATCCGGGCCCGCTCGTGCGCGGCGGCCAGCGTGCGGTGCCGCCAGTGCAGCGCGTCCCGCACGGCGGCCGGGTGGGTGTAGGTGAGCACCGGCAGGACGAACATCTCGGTGTCCCAGAACGCGTGCCCGTCGTACCCGGGGCCGGTCAGGCCCTTCGCGGCGATCGGCCGCTGCTCCGCCCGGGTACCCGCCTGGAGGACGTGGAACAGGCCGAACCGGACGGCCTGCTGGACCTCCGGGTCGCCCTCCACCACCACGTCGGCGGCCTCCCAGAACTCGTCGAGGTATTCCCGCTGTTCCCGGTGGAGCCCGTCCCAGCCGTCCAGCCGCGCCCCGGCCAGTGCCGCGCCGACCTGGTCCCGCAGGGCCGGCAGCGAACGGCGGCTCGACCAGCCGTAGGTGAGGTACTTGACCACCCGCAGCGTCTCGCCCGGCTTGAGCACGCACCCGATCGTGGTACGCACCCAGTCCTCGTACCCCTCGGACTCGATGGTCTTGCGCGCCGGGGCGTACACCTCGTGCTCCATCGCGGCGGCGACCCGCAGTCCGGAGAGCTTGGTCCGGTGGATCAGCAGCCCGCCGTCGTCGGTGGTGAGTTCCTCCTCGGCCTGCAACGGCGACTCCAGCACGGCCGCGACCCGGGGGTCTCGGCTCTGCGCGGGCAGCGTCTCGTTCGCGACGAGTTCCGACTGGATGATCAGCCGCAGCGGGCCGTCGACCGCCTCCACCTCGTAGTTGATCGCCGCGACGGAGCGCTGGGTGAAGGAGACCAGCCGGGTGCTGCGGACCTTGACCTCGCGGCCGGCCGGCGACCGCCAGTGCAGCTCGCGGTGCAGGGTGCCGGCGCGCAGGTCGAGGACCCGCTCGTGGGAGAGGAGTTCGCCGTACCGGACGTCGAGCGGCTCGTCGTCGACCAGCAGCCGGATCAGCTTGCCGTTGGTGACGTTGACGATGGTCTGGCCGGATTCCGGGAACCCGAACCCGGCCTCCGCGTACGGCAGCGGGCGCAGCTCGTAGAAGGAGTTGAGGTACGTGCCGGGCAGGCCGTGCGGCTCGCCCTCGTCCAGGTTGCCGCGCAGCCCGACGTGCCCGTTGGAGAGCGCGAACACCGACTCGGACTGGGCCAGGACGTCCATGTCCAGCCGGATCTCCCGGATGTGCCACGGCTCGACGGGATATGCCCGTTCCCTGATCACGCGGGCCGCCCGGTGTCGAGCAGGTCGGCGAGGTCGGTGACCACGACGTCGGCGCCGTGGGCGCGCAGCTCGGCCGCCTGGCCGACCCGGTCGACCCCGACCACGTAGCCGAACCCGCCGGCCCGGCCGGCGGCCACCCCGGCCAGCGCGTCCTCGAAGACGGCGGCATGGGCCGGGTCGACCCCGAGCAGCCCGGCCCCGGCCAGGAAGGTGTCCGGGTGCGGCTTGCCGCGCAGCCCCTCGGCGCGGGCGAGCAGCCCGTCGACCCGCGCCTCCAGCAGCGGTTCCAGGCCGGCGGCGGCGACCACCTCCCGGCCGTTCGCGCTGGCCGTGACGACCGCGCGGCGCAGGCCGGCGGCGGCCGCGGCCTTCAGGTAGGCGACCGAGCCGGGATAGACGTCCACGCCGCGGGTGCGCAGCCGTTCCAGCAGCAGCACGTTCTTCCGGTTGCCGACCCCGTTGACCGTGTCGGCGTCCGGGGGGTCGTCGGGCGCTCCCTCGGGCAGCACGATCCCGCGCGAGGCGAGGAAGGTGCGCACCCCGTCGGCGCGGGGCCGGCCGTCGACGTACCGGTTGTAGTCCGGCCCCGGGTCGAACGGGCGGAACGCCTCGCCGGTGGCGGCGGCACGCTGCCGCAGGAAGCCGTCGAACGTCTCGGTCCACGCGGCGTTGTGCACCCGGGCGGTCTGCGTCAGCACCCCGTCCAGATCGAAGAGACAGGCGGTCACGTGAGCAGGCAGGCCCAGCACGGTTACGAATCTATCCAGACCTCCGCGCCGGCAAACCGGTTTCGGCCCGGTTGCCCGGGACGGCTCAGTGCGGGCGCAGCGTCCAGACGACCGTCATCGCGCCGGTGGCCTTCCCCTCCTCGGTGGCGATCTCCACCTGCACCGGGAACTCCGGCCGCCGGCCGGCCTCCAGCTCGGCGACCACCTCGGCGGGGGGCCGGCCGAGCCGCGCCGTCGCCAGCACCGGGCCCATGGCGAGCTTCCGGTACGCGATCTCGGCCCGCACCGCCAGCGGCGTGGCCCGGTCGAGCAGCGGCGCGAACGCGGCCAGCACGACCGCGCCGGAGGCGGTCTCGCCGAGGGTGAACATGGCCCCGGCGTGCGGCCCGCCGACGTGGTTGTGGGTGGCCGGCGAGTCGGGCAGGCGGACGACCGCCCGCACCCCGCCCTCCGCCTCGGGGGCCACCTCGACGAATTCGAGGCCGAGCGTACGCGCGAACGGCACGGCCTCCAGCATGCCGGCCGCCACCTGGCGCGAGTCGATGGTCATGCCCCGACGTTACTAGTCGGTAACTTCGCCGGCAAGGGCCACCCGGTCAGCGCCAGCCGACGTCGATGCGGTCACCCCGCTCATCGAAGAAGTGCAGCGCGTCCATGCGTACGGAGACGGCCAGGGGGTGACCGGCGGAGACCGCGGGGTACGGCGCGAGCCGGACCGCCAGCTCGGCCGGGCGGCGGTGGTGCCGGCCCGGGTCGCTCAGCACGCTGGTCCGGGCGCTGGGGCTCGGGGCGGGCTCGTCCTCCGCCGCGCGCCCGGTCAGCCGCTGCATCATCTGGCCGAAGCGGCGCAGACCGCGCTGGTCGACCGGGGCGTCGACGGGGGTGCCCATCTCGTCCACCACGATCGCGGTGGCCCCGATGTCGAGGAACGCGAGCGACTCGTGACCGTGGTGCTCCAGGTAGCGGATCCGGCCGCGGAGCACGTCGCCCGGCGTGTCCGGGGCGACCGGGGTGAGCGCCTCGGCCCGCATCCCGACCACGATCCGCTCGCCGTGGTAGTGCGCGACCGCCCGGCTGCGGATGTCGTCCCAGGGCAGGCGCAGCGCCTGCTCGCCGAGGGTGAGGGTGACGTAGCGGTCCAGGTGGACGTAGACCGACGCCTCCAGCAGGTTCATCCGCGGGCTGCCGAGGAACGCGGCCACGTAGAGCGTGGCGGGACGGCCGTAGACCTGGGTCGGGGTCCCCACGTCCTGGAGGACGCCCCTGCGCATGATGGCGACCCGGTCGGCCATGGTCAGCGCCTCGGCCTGGTCGTGGGTGACGTAGATGGTGGTGACGCCCAGCTCGCGGGTGAGCCCGGAGATCTCGGCGCGCAGCTCGGCCCGGAGCCCGCTGTCGAGGTTGGACAGCGGCTCGTCCATCAGGAACAGGCCGGGGCGGCGGACGATCGCCCGCCCCATCGCGACCCGCTGGCGCTGCCCGCCGGAGAGCTGGTTGGGCCTGCGGCCGAGCACGTCGCCGATGCCGAGCGCGCTGGCCACGTCGGTGACCCGCTCGCCGCGCGGCTCCGGATCCATGCCGGCCAGCCGGAGCGGGAAGGCGATGTTGTCGCCGACCGTCATGTGTGGGTAGAGCGCGAAGTCCTGGAAGACCATGGCGATCTTCCGCTCCCGCGGCGGCAGGTCGTTGACCAGCTCGCCGTCGAGCAGCACCGCGCCCGACGTCGGGTCCTCCAGCCCGGCGACCATCCGCAGCACCGTGGACTTCCCGCAGCCCGACGGGCCGAGCAGCACCATGAACTCGCCGTCGTTGACGTCCAGGTTGACGCTGTCGACGGCGAGGGTGCCGTCCCTGAACACCTTCGTGACATCCTTGAGCGCGACGGTGGTCACCGTCACCTCCCCACAGCTCGTCGACCGAACCCCGAATGACTGTGACGAGGATCATTCGATCCGGATATCGGGTAAACGTCCCATGTTCGACTCGTGACGTTCCTGTTGCGCCCACGGGTGGGACGGCGGGCGACCCCGGGGGCGCGGACGGGCGTGGTCAGCGGCAGCGGGGCTGCGGCTGCTCGCCGAGGAAGACCCGGCGGACCACCCGTTCGGCGGCGTGGCCGTCCTCGAGCGCGCAGAACCGGGCCCGGAACCGCTGCCGGACCCTCGTCGCCTCCGCCGAGTCGACCCCGCCGGCGCGGAACAGGTCGAGCAGGTCGGCGAAGCTGGTGGCCACCGCGCCGGGCGGCTCCGCGAGCAGGTCGAAGTAGACGCCGCGGGCCAGCCGGTACGCCTCCCAGTCCGGGGCGTAGACCACGATCGGCCGGTCCAGCACGGCGTAGTCGAACATCGCCGACGAGTAGTCCGTGACCAGCACGTCCGCCACGAGGTAGAGGTCCTCGACGCGCGGGTGGCCGCTGACGTCGCGCACCCGGTCCCGGTCCACCGGGCGCCGGGCCCGGCGCTCCCGGTCGTGGAAGTAGTGGCTGCGCATCAGCAGCCGGCCGGCCGGGCCGAGCACGTCGAGCAGCCGCCCCGGGTCGAACGGCGGCCGGTAGCCGGGCAGGTGTTCCCGGTGCGTCGGGGCGTACAGGACGACCCGCTCGCCGAGGCCGAGGCCGAACGCCGCGCGCAGCCGGAGCACCTCCTCGGCGGTGGCGTTGACCAGCCGGTCGTTGCGCGGGTAGCCCACCTCCAGGGTGGTGTACTCCGCCGGATAGGCCCGCTCCCACATCTGGGTGGAGAAGCTGTTCGCGCTGATGCTGAAGTCCCACCGGTCCACCCGGCGCAGCAGCCCGGCGAAGTCCATCCCCACCGCGCCGATCGGGTACCGCTGCTGGTCGAGCCCCATCACCTTCACCGGCGTGCCGTGGTGGGTCTGCACGTGCACCGACCCGGGCCGCTTGCGGACGTAGTCCGGGAAGTTCACGTTGTTGACCAGCCAGCGCGCCCGCGCCAGCGCCCGGTAGTACGCGGGGGTGCCGGCCACCACGTACTCGACGCCCTCGGGCATGGTGTGCACCCGGTCCCGCCGGACGATCCACACCCCCCGGACCTGCGGCGCCAGCCGTCGCGCCGCCTCGTGGACCGCGGCCGGGTTGTCCGCGTAGCCGCGGTACCAGTATGCCGCGTACACGGCCAGCGTCGGGTCGACGGGTCGGCGCAGCTCGGCCCGGTAGTACTCGCGCAGCAGCGTGTCCCGGGCCAGCCGGGCGGCCCGCCGGGCCCGGGGCGCGACCCGCCGCCTCGTCGTCCGGGCGGTACGCCGGGCGGTGTCCCGCGCCAGGTAGGCGGTGCGCAGGGCGCTGAACGTACGCCAGCGGCCGGCGGCCACCAGCCGGTGCTTGAGCCCCTCCGCGCCCCCCGGGGCCGGGTAGCCGCCGGGCGGCAGCCAGCGCGCGTAGTCGGCGGTGATCTGGGCGAAGAAGGCGGGCCGCAGCTCCGGCGCGATCCGCTGCCCGTTGCCGAGCACGGTCAGGTAGTGCCAGATCATCCGTTCGAAGACCGCCGGGCGCAGGTCGTCGACCACCGACCCCCAGGAGTCCATCAGCCGGAACACCCGGTGCCACTGGTGGAAGACCTCGAAGTGCCGGTCGCCCCGCGTCCTGGTGATCGCGCCGGACCGCCGCTGGCGGTAGTTGACGCAGACCCGGTCCAGCACGCCGATCCGCTCGGCGGCCATCAGCACGGGGTAGCTGAACGAGACGTCCTCGTACCAGCCGGGGGCGAAGCGCAGCCCCAGGTCGCCCAGGAACTGCCGACGGACCAGCCGGTTCCAGGCGGTGTGCAGCACCCGCAGCGTCTCGGGCCGGTCCCGCAGCCGGAAGGTGCCCTCGCCGGGTGGCTCGGGGAACACCTCCGCCATGGCGCTGCGGGTGACGGCGTTGTTCCAGTGCGTCCGGACGTGATCGACCAGGAGCACGTCGGGGTGGGTGGCGCGGAGGCGCTCGGCCACCTCCACCAGGCACTCCGGGGCGAGCCAGTCGTCGCCGTCGACGAACCAGACGTACTCGCCGACGGCCCGGTCCAGCCCGACGTTGCGGGCCGGGCCGAGCCCGACGTTCTCCGTCAGCCGGACGGCGTGCACCCGCCGGTCGCGGGCGGCGTACTCGGCGAGGATCTCGCCGCTGTCGTCCGGCGAGCAGTCGTCGACGCCGATCACCTCGATGTCGGCGACGGGCTGGTCGAGGATGGAGTCCAGGCACTCGCGCAGGTAGCCCTGCACCCGGAAGGCCGGCACGACGAAACTGATCAGTGTCATCCGGCCGGCCCCTCCGTCAGCCCGGCGAGCGGCCTCCCGCACCGGCCAGGCCCACCGACGCCCGCGCGGCGCGGGCGGGCAGGACGACCCAGGCGAGGACGACACTCCCCACGAAAACCATGAGAAGGTACGTACCGAGTGTAGCCATCCCGATACCCGCAATTCCGACGATCGCCGCCAGGGCCAGCAGCACGGACCGCCCCTCCCACCCGAGCGTGAGACCGTGCAGCGGCGGCGCGGACTGCCGCTTCTCCAGCCGGGCGGTCAGGTCGTAGTGGTGCAGGGTCAGCACGAAGACGTACCCGAAGACCAGCCACGGCGGCACGTCGCCGACCACCCCGACCGCGATGGCGAAGAGGTACTCCCCCGCCCGCAGCGCGGCCGGCACCAGCCAGTCCAGCGGCCCGTTGTGCGCCGCGCCCGCCCCGAGGCCGCCGACCAGGAGCACCAGCAGCGCGACCGGCACCGCCCAGCCCAGGCCCGCCGCCTTGGTGCCGTCCCGGGTGAGCAGGGCCGCCACCAGCAGCGCCGCCGGCCCCAGCGCCGCGACGACCGCCAGCGTCAGCGGGCCCATCGGGCGGACCACGGGCAGCCGGCGGGCCAGCGGGCCGTCGTCGCGGTGCAGGGTGGCGTCGACCGTGTCCAGCACCGGCACCCACATCCACCGCGCGCGCAGCGTACGCAGCGCCCCGGTGTACGCGAACGCCAGCACCCCCCACGCCAGCACCGCGTAGAGGCTGACCAGCGGGCCGAACAGCGCCACGGTCAGCGCGATCAGCGCCCACCGCTCCCCGATCGGGAAGACCACCGTCCGCTTGAGCCAGTACGACACCGACCCCGTGTCGGCCTGCACCCGGTTCGAGGCGGCGTTCAGCTTGTCGCCGATGCCGCCGCCGGAGGTGCCGACGGCCTTCGGCCGGCGCGCCGCCTCGTCGTGCAGCACGCCGTACCACGTGTCCGTCATGTGCCGGACGGTCTGCAGCGTCATCGCGGCGATCGCCAGCGCCCAGCCGTACCGGAACCCGGCCTGGGTGGCCCCGTAGCCGAGGCCGGCGTAGACCACGTACTCCTTCGCGCGGTCGGCCATCGTGTCCAGCCAGCCGCCCCAGGCGCTGAAGTGCCGCGTGTAGCGGGCGAGCTGGCCGTCCACGCAGTCGAGCACGAAGCCGAGGTAGAGCAGCACCGCCCCGGCGACCAGCGCCGGCCGGCCGCCGACGCCGAACAGCACGGCGGCGGCCACCGCGAAGGCCACCGAGATCATCGTGACGGCCGTCGGGCCGAGCCCGAGCCGGGCGGACGCCTTCGTGACGTACGGGGACCAGGTGCTGACGAAGAAGGTGGTGAAGAAGTCGTCCCGCTCCTTCACCGAGAGCCGCAGCTCCGCCCGGTCCTCGTCGACGGCGGCCACGGCCGCCTCCGCGGCGGCCAGCCCCGTCGGGTCGGTCACCCGGTGCGCGACGAGCAGGCGTACGCGATGGGCGAAGGTCAGCGCGCCGAGCCCGGCGAGGCCGGCGAAGAGCCGGTCCACGGCGGGCCCGGCCGGCGGCGGCGCGGCGGCCGACGGCGCGCCGGCGGGCAGCACCCCGGCGGCGGCCGCGCGCGCGGCGGCGGCGAGCGACGGCAGGTCGGCGACGCCGACCCGCAGCGCGCCGCCGAAGATCCCGGTGGCGTCGCCGTTCAGCGTCTCCGGCGGCCCGGCCTCGACGACCTGGCCGCGCTCCTCGCGCACGGCGGTGCGCCCGTCGCCGGGCGGGTCGGTGAGCACCAGCGCCACCGTCGGCCCGACCGGGCTGGTCGCCAGGTGCCGCAGGACGGCGGTGTGCGCGACCAGGTCGGCGCCGGTGACCAGCACCGGGCCGGTGGCCGCGTCCACGAGGGCGGCCAGCTCGTCCAGGTCGGCGACGCGGCGCACCTCGTCCGCCCCTGCGGCGCGGAGCTGGGCGGCGAGCCGGTCGGCGAGGGGTTCGCCCGCGCGGGTGGGGAGGCTCGCGGCCGGGGCGTCGGCGGCGAGCACGATCGCGAGCGTCACCGCGGGACCGCGGTGTGGTACGCGTCGAGCGCCTCGGCGATCGTGCCGTCGACGCTCAGCCGGCCCCCGTCGAGGTAGAGCCCCCGACGGCAGAACCGGGTCAGGTCCTTTTCGTTGTGTGACACCAGCACCAGAGTGCGCCCCTCCCCGAGCAGACGGTCGATCGTCGCATAACACTTCTTGCGGAACTCCGCGTCCCCGACGGCGGTCACCTCGTCCATGAGCAGGATCGGGTGCGGCAGGTGCGAGATGATCGCGAAGCCGAGCCGGACCTTCATGCCGGACGAGTAGTGCCGCACCGAGGTGTCGATGGCCCGCTCCACCTGCTCACCGGCGAACGAGACGATGTCGTCGAAGTGCCGCCGCAGATAGCCCGACGACAGCCCGTGCAGGCCGCCGACCAGGTAGAGGTTCTCCCGCCCGGTCAGGTCGTTGGAGAAGCCGGCGGAGAGCTCCAGCAGCGGCGCCACGTCCCCCCGCACCCGGATCCGCCCCTCGTCGGGGATCAGCACCCCGGCGATCAGCCGCAGCAGCGTGCTCTTGCCGGTGCCGTTGCGGCCGATCACTCCGACGGTCTCGCCGGCCGCCACCGAGAACGACACGTCCCGCAGCGGCCAGAACTGGCCGGCGGACGCGCCGCGCGTGCCCCGGTGGATGAACAGCTCGCGCAGCCGCAGCTGCCGCCGCCGGTTGCGGACGAACCGGATGCCGAGCCCCTCCGCCTCGATGATCGGGTCGGCCATCGTCACAGTTCCTTGAGCACGGCGGGTTCGAGCCGGCGGAACGACCACCAGCCGGCGGCCAGCACCAGCAGGCTGACGCCGACGGTGGTGGCGAGCAGCCGGGCGTCCGGGAACTCGTCCGGGTACCAGACCGCGTGGTGCAGCTGGAAGATGCCGACCAGCGGGTTCAGCTCGTACGCGACCTTCAGCCAGCCCGGCAGGTCGGCGCCCCGCACGAGGCTCAGCGGATAGATGATCGGCGTCGCGTAGAAGAGCACCCGGATGACCAGCCGCATGAACCGCTCGACGTCGCGCATCAGCACGTTGACCGCCGAGAGCAGCAGCGCCAGCCCGACCAGCAGGACGGCCTGCACCGCCACCGCCAGCGGCAGCGCGAGCAGCGACCAGCCCAGGTCGATCCCGCCGGACGCGGCGTACCCGACGGCGACGGCGACCAGGATCGGCAGGCCGGCGGCGTACTCGGCGAAGCGGCCGGCGACCCGGCCGATCGGGAAGACCTGCCGGGGCACGTTCATCGTCGTGATCAGCCGCGACTGGCCGGTCAGCGCGTTGGTCGCCTCGCTCAGCGCCGAGCTGGTCCACATCCAGGCGAAGATCCCGGTGATCAGGAACAATGGGTACGAGCCGGCCGCGTCACCGAGGTGGCGGGTGGTGTCCCGGGAGTAGAGGACGCCGAAGACGAACCAGTAGATGGCCCCCATGCCCAGGGGCTCGATCAGCGACCAGAGGTAGCCGAGCACGGACTGCTGGTACTTCACCGCCAGGTCGCGCCGGACGAGGATGCGCAGGGAGTTGCGGTGCGACCACAACGCCGCGACGCCAGAGGTCACCGCCGCCTCCCGCCTCACCGGACGGACGACAGGTTAGCAGTCAGTGAACGAACGCCCCCTCAGCACTCGATCACGTTGACGGCCAGGCCGCCGCGCGCCGTCTCCTTGTACTTCACCTTCATGTCCGCGCCGGTCTCGCGCATGGTCTTGATGACCTTGTCGAGCGATACGTGGTGCACCCCGTCGCCGCGCAGCGCCAGCCGGGCGGCCGTGATCGCCTTGATGCTAGCCACCGCGTTCCGCTCGATGCAGGGGATCTGCACCAGGCCACCGACCGGGTCGCAGGTGAGCCCGAGGTTGTGCTCCATGCCGATCTCGGCGGCGTTCTCCACCTGCTCCGGGGTGCCGCCGAGCGCCTCGGCCAGCCCGGCGGCGGCCATCGAGCAGGCCGAGCCCACCTCGCCCTGGCAGCCCACCTCCGCGCCGGAGATCGACGCGTTCTCCTTGAACAGCACGCCGATCGCGCCCGCCGCCAGCAGGAACCGGACCACCCCCTCGTCGGAGGCGCCCGGCACGAACCGGGTGTAGTAGTGCAGCACCGCCGGGATGATCCCGGCCGCCCCGTTGGTCGGCGCGGTGACGACCCGGCCGCCGGCCGCGTTCTCCTCGTTGACGGCGAGGGCGAAGAGGGTCACCCAGTCCATCGCCCGCAGCGGGTCGGTGGGGTCGGACTCCGTCGCCAGGCTGCGGCGCAGCTCGGCGGCGCGGCGGCGGACCTTCAGCCCGCCGGGCAGCACCCCGTCCCGCGAGCAGCCCCGCTCGACGCACTCCCGCATCACCCGCCAGATCTCCAGCAGGCCGGTGCGCACCTCGCCCTCGCTTCGCCAGGACAGCTCGTTGGCGAGCATCACCTCGCTGATCGACAGCCCGGTCGACGCGGTCACGTCGAGCAGTTGCGCGCCGGTGAGGAACGGGTGCCGCACGCGCGTCGCGTCCGGCTTGATCCGGTCCGCCCCGGCCGCCGCCTCGTCGACCACGAACCCGCCGCCGACCGA
The DNA here is from genome assembly GCF_040643125.1 of Micromonospora sp. NPDC047465. Lineage (NCBI taxonomy): Bacteria > Bacillati > Actinomycetota > Actinomycetes > Micromonosporales > Micromonosporaceae > Micromonospora > Micromonospora sp. NPDC047465. The sequence continues at coordinate 215,302 of NZ_JBEYTP010000004.1, read as the reverse complement.
GTAGTACGTCCGCACGCGCAGCTCCGCGCCCCGCTCGTCGTACGCGACGAAGGTCATCCCGTTCGGGTGGTACGGCAGCGACCGGCGCCGGTGCAGCACCAGGTCCCGGTCGGGGTCGAAGCCGATCTCGTGCGCGTCGAGCAGGCTCAGCCGGCGCTCCGCCCTGATCCGGCTGATCCGCGCGTCGACGGTGTCGGTGTCGACCGTCTCCGGCGCCTCGCCGGCCAGCCCGAGCAGCACCGCGCGGTCGCTGCCGTGGCCGTGACCGGTGGCGCCGAGCGAGCCGAAGAGTTCCGCCTGCACCCGGACGGTGCCGGTCAGCAGCCCGTCGGCCTTCAGCCCGGCGACGAACGTGCGGGCGGCCCGCATCGGCCCCACCGTGTGCGAGCTGGACGGCCCGATGCCGACGCTGAAGAGGTCGAAAACGCTGATCATGCTGCACTTCCTCGCCGTCGTACCCCTCGCGGGGTCCGGCCCGGTCGTGGCCGGCCCGGGACCGGGCGGCCGTCGGCACCCGGACGTGCGGGTGCCCGACCGGCGAGCCTACCCGCCCAGCTCACCGGCTGCCCGGCGCGTCGCCCCGATCGTCGGCATCCGGAAAGCCGGCGCCGCGCGGGGACCGCCGCGAGGCCCCCGTGGGTCGTCGATCCGGACGGGTGCCCGTGGTGCCCGTCCGCCCGTCGCGCGGACGGCTCCCGGGTAACCACCTACGGGGACGCGGGCGGCCGATCCTCCCTGAGGCCGAGGGCGTGGTGGGCGCCCGTTCCTACCGTTGGGGCAGACGCGGCGAACGCCGCAGAGTGGGAGTACGACGATGAGTCGCAAACTGGTCCGCCCCCGTCAGGAACGCATGATCGCCGGTGTCTGCGCCGGTCTGGCCCAACGTTTCGGCAGGTCGGCGGGGTTCGTCCGGCTGCTGTTCCTGCTGTCGCTGCTGCTGCCCGGCACCCAGGTGATCTTCTACCTGGTGCTCTGGGTCCTGATGCCGAACGAGGACCGCAACCGGTGACGTGAGATTGCCCGGTCGAGGAGGATGGCCGGCACCGTGGCGGCTGCCAGGGCGGCGCCGATCCAGGTGACGGAGGTGATGCCTGCCCCGGCGTGGAATGCGGCTCCGGCGAGTACGGGGACGAGGCTGATGCCGAGTTGGAACGCGGACACGGTGGTGGCCCCGGCGAGGGTTGGCGCCTGCGACGCGATCGTGAACACGCGGCCGTAGATGGCAGGGTTGAGCACGAATCCAGCGACCCCGAGAAGCAGGACGAGGGGGACGACGGCCAGCGCGTGCTGGGCGAGGCCCGCGAGCAGGACGGAACTGGTCAGAATTCCGATCGCCCCGATCAGGAGCGTATGTGACGGCCTCCGGTCGGCGATCCTGCCGCCGATGGACAGACCGACGAAGGCGCCGGCGCCGAACAACGTGAGGATCGCGGGAATCCAGACCCGCGGGACGCCGGTGATGTCGGTCAGGAACGCCGCGAGGTAGTTGAACGAGATCATGTAGGCGGCGGTGCTCAGGACGGTGGCGGCGTAGACGACCCACAGCTGTGGTTGCCGCATGGTGCGAAGCTCCCGCCGCACACTGGGCTTCACGTTCGCGCTCGTCGCGGGCAGCGCGAGGAGAGTCAGGATCGCCCCGGCCACGGTGAGGGCGGCCACGCCCCAGAATCCGCCCCGCCATCCCGTGAAGTAGCTCAGCATGGCCCCGGCCGGGCCGCCGGCGACCATCGCGAGGCTGAGCCCGCTGACGACCACTCCGGAGGCGCGTGCGGTGCGGTCGGGCGTGACGAGGCTGATCGCGGTGACCGCTGCGACGGCCCAGAACCCCGCGTAGGCGAGGCCGCAGATGAAGCGGGTGGCCAGCAGGACGGTGTAACTCTGGGTGAGAAGGCCGACCGCGACGGAGGCGGCGAAGAGGGCCTGGGTGGTCACCAGCGTGGCCCGTCGCGGCCAGCGAAGGGTAATGATCGCCAAGGGCGGGCCGCCGATGACGACACCGATGGCGAACGCCGAGATCAATGCACCGGCCGAGGACAACGTGATCGAAAGGTCGTCCGCGATCGCCGGCAGGACGCCGGCAAGCAGGAACTCGGCGCTGCCCATCGCGAACATGCTGATCGCGAGCAGGTAGACGCCGAGCGGCAGCCTCCCGCGAGAGACGGGCACCTGTCGTGCGGTTTCGACGCTCACCGTCATCACCGCCGTCCCGCAACGGTGGTGAACTCGCCGGGCTGTCCGGCGCGGCGGAGGCGCTCGGCGAACGTCTGGTCGGTGTTCATGGGGCCCGTGGCAGGTGTGGGCATGTGTGGGATCCCCTTGTCCGCGTGGAAGGGTCAGGTCGGGCGCGCGGCGGCGCGGGCGGTGGGCTACCGGCTGGCGGTCATGACACGCTGTTCGACGGCGCGGTCGACGTCCTCGTCCAGCAGGTCCGTGTTGATGGCGAACGCCGCGGTCGAACCCATGCCCGCGGCGACGATGACCTGCGCGCGCGGGTCGATGACGTTGCCGGCGGCCCAGACGCCGGGGACGCTGGTACGGCCGGTACGGTCGGTGGCGACCCGGCCGTTGTCGTCCATGGCGCAGCCCAACTGGGTCAGTAGCTCGTCGCGTGGGACCATGCGGGGAACGACGAAGGCGGCGGCGCGCGGGACGACGAGGCCGTCGGTGGTTTCTATGCCGTGCAGCCGGTCCCCGTCGACGACGAGCTGCTTGATCTCGCCCTCGACCGTGCGCAGGCCGCGCGCCTCCAGCCGTTCCCGGTCCTGAGGCGTCACGTCCAGCGTGTGCGGGAAGAAGACGACATCGTCGCTCCACTGCCGCACCAGCAGGGCCTGGTGCACTGCCCCCGGGTGGGTGCCAAGGACGGCGAGGGGCCGGTCGCGCACTTCGTAGGCGTGGCAGTACGGGCAGTGCAGCAGGTCCTTGCCCCACCGCTCGCGCAGGCCCGGAATGTCGGGCAGCTCGTCCCGCAGCCCCGTTGCGACCAGGACGCGGCGGGCTTTGAGCACCGGCCCGCCCACCATGCGGACGTAGTAGCCGTGGTCGATCTGATCCACCCGCCCCTCGATGAGCCGGACGCCGTACCGGGCGATCTCGGCGCGGCCGAGTTCCAGCAGGGCCGCGGGGGGCAGGCCGTCGCGGGACAGGAAGCCGTGCATGTGCGAGGCGGGGGCATTCCGCGGCTCACCGGCGTCGATCACGGCGACCTCGCGGCGGGCGCGCCCGAGAAGCAGGGCCGCGTTCAGGCCGGCCGCCGCGCCGCCGACAACCACCACGTCGTAGACCCCGTCGGCGGCGGCACGCTGCTCGTCGAACTGCTCGTTCCTTACCTTGATCATGATGATCACCTCCGGGCTCGATGGTGCGCACCCCGGCCCTGAACTGACAACTTCTGTTGCCATTTCTGGAACGCGCGAGGTGGAATGGGGCATGGACAAGGACTCCCCGATCGCCGCGGCGCTGGCCCAGGTCGGCTCTCGCCTCAAACGCATCCGCACCCACCGCAACGTGACCCTGTCCGCGCTGGCCGAGGCCACCGGCATCTCCAAGAGCACCCTGTCGCGGCTGGAGTCGGGCCAGCGCCGCCCGAGCCTGGAGCTGCTACTGCCCATCTCGCAGGCCCATCAGGTGCCACCACGAGTTGGTCGGGGCGCCGGAGGTCGGCGATCCGCGGATCCGTCACACGCCCCGCGTCCGCAACGGCCGCACGGTGGTCCCCCTGACCACCCAGCCGGGGCCCCTGCAAGCCTGGAAGTCGGTCATTCCGGCCGAGCAGAACCGGCCCGAGCTGTGCACGCACGACGGCTACGAGTGGCTGTACGTCCTGTCCGGGCGCCTGCGGCTCGTCGTCGCCAACCACGACCTGGTCATGGAGCCGGGTGAGGCGGCCGAATTCGACACCCGCCTGCCGCACTGGTTCGGCAGCACGGGCGAATCACCGGTGGAGGTCCTCAACCTGTTCGGCCGACAGGGGGAACGCATGCACGTACGCGCCAGGCCCCGCTCCCGCAACTCCGACGGGGAAGACTCCCCTGACGGTCACGGGGCCGTGTAGGTGACCGTCACCTTCTCGTAGCCGAGGGAGCGGAGCAGACCCTCCAGCATCTTGCGGGTGTTCTCCTCGGCCCGCTGGGTGAGGCCGCTGTCCCGGGCGGCGGTGGTGATCCGCTCCTCGGCGAGCTGGTAGACCTGCTGCTGGCGGTTGGGATCGCCGTCCACCAGCTCGCCGATCCGGTTGAGCAGCCCGCGCTCCTCGGCGAAGACGTAGCTCTTCTCCAGGTCGAGGTTGGTCTTGCCGAGCTGCGGCGCCGGCAGCCTGATCTCCACCGACTTGCCGTCGGCCGACTCGACCACCGCGCCCTCGGAGATCTTGGCGAAGTCCACGTACGCCTCGACGCTGCCCGCCCCCACGAAGAGGGTGCGCTGGTTGAGCAGCCAGTCGGGCACGTTGCGCCGGTCGTTCTGGAGGTCCACGACCACCTGGAAGTTGCCCTCGGCGGCGACGTAGCGGCTGAGATCCTGGATCGACTTGAGCAGCGGCGGCTGACTGCGGTCGGTCTGCTCCTTGGCGAACGGGTTGCGGAAGTCCGGCAGGATGCCCGTGGCCTGCACGCCGAGCAGCACCACCACCGCCAGGGCCGCCGCGCCGAGCACCCAGAGCAGGCCGCGGGCCGGCCCGCCGGCCGGCGTCGGCGCGCCCGGCGCGGGCTCGGGTGCGACGTCCGTCCGGGCCTTGAGCTCCTCGCCGGTCGGGTAGCCCGGGAACTCCCTGGTGGGCTCGTTGATGTCACCGTCGCGGGCCATGGCCCTCACCGTCCTCGTCAGACACGTCGTCTGTCATGACGGTAAGGCCCCGGTACGACAGGCGCTCGCCGAGCGGCGCGACCGGCTGCCGGCGCCTCGCGGGAGCCGGCGTGGACACCGGTCGGACGGGCGGAAACCGCAGGTCAGGCGAAGGCCGACAGCCCGGTCAGCCGCTGCCCGATGACCAGTTGGTGGATCTCCGACGTGCCCTCGTAGGTGAGCACGCTCTCCAGGTTGTTGGCGTGCCGCATGACCGGGTACTCCCCCGAGACGCCGTTCGCGCCGAGGATGGTGCGGCACTGCCGGGCGATGGCCAGCGCCTCCCGGACGTTGTTGAGCTTGCCCACGCTCACCTGCTCGGGACGCAGCCGCCCGGCGTCGGCGAGCCGCCCCAGGTGCAGCGCCAGCAGCGCGCCCTTGTTCAGCTCGACGGCCATGTCGGCGAGCTTGGCCTGGGTGAGCTGGAAGCCGGCCAGCGGCCGACCGAACTGGGTGCGCGTGGTGGCGTACTCCAGGGCGGTCTCCAGGCAGTCGCGGGCCGCGCCGAGGGCGCCCCAGACGATGCCGTGCCGGGCCTCGGTCAGGCAGCTCAGCGGCGCCTTGAGCCCGACCGCCTCGGGCAGTCGGGCGTCCGCCGGCAGCCGCACGTCGTCGAGCACGACCTCCCCGGTGACGGAGGCGCGCAGCGACATCTTGTGCCGGATCTCCCGCGCCGTCACCCCGGGCGTGTCCATCGGTACGGCGAAGCCGCGCACGCCGTCGTCGGTGCGCGCCCAGATCACCGCGACGTCGGCGATCGGCGCGTTGGTGATCCACATCTTGGCGCCGGTCAGCACCCAGTCGTCGCCGTCGCGGCGGGCCCGGGTGGTCATCGACGCCGGGTCGGAGCCGTGGTCGGGCTCGGTCAGGCCGAAGCAGCCGATCGCCTCGCCGGTCGCCATCGACGGCAGCCAGCGCTGCTTCTGCTCCTCGCTGCCGTAGCGCCAGATGGCGTACATGGCCAGCGAGCCCTGCACCGAGACCAGGGAGCGGACGCCGGAGTCACCGGCCTCCAGCTCCAGGCAGGCCAGCCCGTACGCGACGGCAGACGCGCCGGCGCAGCCGTAGCCCGTCAGGTGCATGCCGAGCAGGCCGAGCTTGCCGAACTCGACGGCCAACTCCCGGGCGGGCACCTGGCCCTCCTCGTACCAGCCGGCGACGTGCGGGCGGACCCGGTCGTCGACGAGTTGGCGCACGACGGCGCGGATCTGCCGCTCCTCCTCCGTGAGCGAGGAGTCCAGGTCGAGCAGGTCGGTACGGCTCATGGCAGCCACCTTAACGAAGCCTCAGGCGCGGGCGACGGACGAGGCGCGGGCGTCGCGAGGGGTGGCCGTCGGACGCGGCGCGGCGACGCGAGCCCTCGTCACTCGATCGGCTCGGAGAGGACGAGCACCCGGGCGTGGATCTGGTTGCGCTGCTGGAGCGCCGCCCGCAGCGCGCGGTGCAGCCCGTCCTCCAGGTAGAGCCCGCCGTTCCACTGCACCACGTGGGGGAAGAGGTCGCCGTAGAAGGTCGAGTCCTCGGCGAGGAGCTTGTCCAGCGCCAGCTCGCGCTTGGTGGTGATCAACTGGTCCAGGCGCAGGGGCCGCGGCGGGATCTCCGCCCACTGCTTGAGCGTCAGGTTGTGCTCCGGGTAGGGACGCCCGTCCCGGACCGCTCTGAAGATCACGACGGCACGCTCCCCTCCCCCTAGGCCCGGCCGACCCACGCGGGGCCGGGTCGCGGCGTGGCACCGCGACCCGCGGTGCCGATGACCGTGCCAGCGTAGCGGGCTGCGGCACCCCGCGTTCTGCTCCCTGATGTCAGTTTCACTACCCACCGTCCGGTTCTCAACCGGGCGAAACGCCCGGAGCCGGTCAGCTCCACCGCCCGCGCCGGATCACCTCGTCCACCGGACGCCGCCCCCGGCGCAGCGACGGTGACCTGTGGTCCGGCGCCCGGTAACCCACGGTCACCGCCCCGATCGGCTCGTACTCGTCCGGCACGCCGAACGCCTCGCGGTAGGCGTCGAGGCGCTGCGGCGGGATGCCGAAGAAGCACGCCCCCAGCCCCTCGTCCACGGCGGTCAGCAGCATCAGCAGGGCGGCGAAGCCGGTGTCGACGTACCAGTAGGGCACCGGCCAGCGCTCCGCCGAGCGGTCCGCCCAGCCCTTGTCCGGCTCCGCGTACCGCTCCAGGTAGGCCGAGCGGTTCGCGTGCGGCACGACGATCAGCGGGGCCCGGCGCATGCCGGCCAGCCAGCGCTCCCGGCCGCCCCCGCCGGGGGTGGCCGCCGCCCAGAACCGGTCCCGGTCCGCCGGCTCCTCCAGCACCAGGAACCCCCACCCCTGGGCGAAGCCGGCCGACGGCGCGTGGACCGCGTGGTCGAGCAGCCGCTCCACCACGTCGGGCGGCACGGGACGGTCCGGGTCGTAGTTGCGGACCATCCGGCGCCGCCGGACCACCTCGCTGAACTCCATGCGTTCCCCCGCTCAGACCCCGGGCCGTACGCCCCAGACACCCCGCCACGTCGCGCCCGGCTTCAGGGTGATCACGTCCCGGCCGGAGCGGAACGCGTCCGGCGGGCAGGTCATCGGCTCCACCGCGACGGAACGGCGGCACCGCTGCCCGGGAAGCGCGTCGCCGGTGAACACCTGCCACCAGCCGAACTCCCGGTCGGCCCAGATCCGTACGCCCGCCGAGCCGTCCGGGGCGGACAGGGTGACCGTCGAGCCGCCGTCGTCGTCGCGGATCACGTCGCCGAAGGTGAGGTCCAGCCGGGCGCGGCCGATCCGTCGGGGGCTGGTCCAGTCGTACTCGGTGCCGGCGACCTCGCTGGCACCGATCGGCAGCAGCCGGGAGTCCACCTGCAACCGCCTCCGGGCCGGCAGCCGCATCGACAGGTCGTCCACCGCCACCCCGGGCACGCGCAGGTACGGGTGCACGGCGAAGCCGAACGGCGCCGGCTCGGCACCGAGGTTGGTCGCCTCGTGCTCGGCGCGCAGCCCGTCCGGGCCGACGCTCCACCGGGTGCGCAGCCGCAGGGGCCACGGATAGCCGGGCTGCGGCGGCAGGTCGTAGCCGACGGTCACCGCGTCGGGCGACCGGTCCAGCAGCCGCCACGGCACCCAACTGACCAGCCCGTGGATGGCCACACCCCGGTCCGGCTCGCTGAGCGTGAGCTGCAACAACCGGTCGCCGAAGGTGTAGCGGCCGTCGCGGATCCGGTTCGGCCACGGGGCCAGCACCTGCCCGGCGCAGCCGGGGCACATCTCGTCGGCGTCGTACCCGTCGAGGTGGTCGACCCCGTCGTGCCGGTATGTCCGCACCCCGCCGCCCACCTCCACGATGACGGCCTCGTGACCGGCGCCGGAAATGGCCCACTGCGCGCCCGAAGGCGACCGCTGGTCGGGGATGTCCATGCCGGCGACCCTAGCGGTTCGCGCCGTGCGGTCGCTCGCCCCGACCCGGCCGGTCAGCCCCGCCCGGCACCGGACGCCGCCCGGTAGCGCAGCAACGCCGGGAACGCCACCGCGAGCAGCACCGCCAGCGCCGCCGAGATCAGCCCGCCGCTGACCCAGGCGACCCCGCCGCCGAACCCGGCCGCGACCGCCCCGGCCCGCAGGTCACCGAGGCGCGGACCGCCCGCGATGACCACCGTGTTGACGCCCATGAGCCGGCCGCGCATCCGGTCCGGCGCGTAGACCAGCAGCATCGACTGCCGCAGCACCGCGCTGACCAGGTCGGCCGCCCCGGCCACCGCGAGCAGCAGCACCATCAGCCAGAGCTGGCCGGCGAGCCCGGCCGCCGCCACGGCGAGGCCCCAGGCGACCACGGCCGCCACCAGCGCCAGGCCCTGCCGGCGCAGCCGGCCGATCCAGCCGGAGCTGAGCCCGCCGAGCATCGCGCCGAGCGCGATCGCGCTGTAGAGCCAGCCGACGGCCGCCCCGCCGCCGAACCGCTCCTCGGCGATCTCGGGGAAGAGCGCGCGGGGCATGGCCAGCACCATCGCGATCAGGTCGATGGCGAAGGAGAGCAGCAGCACCGGCGTGGTGGACAGGTAGCGCAGCCCGTCGACGATGCTGGCCAGCCCGGCCCGCCGGGGGGTGTCGCCCCCGTCCGGGTCCGGCTCCGGCGGCATCGCCGGCAGCCGGAAGGTGGCCCAGACGGCGACGGTGAACAGCACGGCATCGAGCGCGTACGCGATCGGCAGGCCGACCCCGGTGGCCCAGCGGGCGAAGATCAGGCCCGCGGCCAGCGGCCCGAAGACCGCCGCCGCGGTGTAGGTGGTGAAGTTCAGCGTGCTCGCCGCCGGCACCAGGTCCAGCGGCACCAGCCGGGGCAGGATCGCGTTGCGGGTGGGCGAGCTGATCGCGAAGGCGATCGACTGCACCGCCACCAGCACCAGCAGCAGCAGCGGGCTGCCGACCCCGAGCAGCGCCTGCGCCAGCAGGCCGAGCGTCGACGCCCACAGCACCGCCGAGGTGGCCAGCAGCACCCTGCGCCGGTCGCGTGCGTCGGCCACCGCGCCGCCCCAGAGCCCGAAGACCAGCAGCGGTACGAACGCCGCGATGCCGATCAGCCCGACCCAGAGCGAGTCCTCGGTCAGCGCGTACATCTCCACCGGCACGGCCACGGCGGTGAACTGCATGCCGAACATCGCGATGCCGTTGCCCAGCCACATCCGCCGGTACGCCGGCACGGCCAGCGGGCGCAGGTCGATCGCGAACCGGCGCAGCCCGCGCGGCCGGGGTTCCCTGAGCTGGGTCACGGACCCAGCCGCTCGACGATCCACTCCCCGGCCCCGGCACGCCGGAACCGCAGCCGGTCGTGCAGCCGGCTGGCCCGGCCCTGCCAGAACTCCACGGACTCCGGCCGCACCCGCAGCCCGCCCCAGTGCGGCGGCGCCGGGATCGGCTCGACCTCGGCGAACCGCTCCGCCGCCGCCCGGTACGCCGCGTCCAGCGCCGCCCGGTCGGGGACCACCCGGGACTGCGTGCTGGCCCAGGCGCCGAGCTGGGAGCCGCGCGGCCGGCTGGCGAAGTACGCCTCGGTCTCCGCCCGGTCGACCCGCTCCACCCGGCCGGCGACCACCACCTGCCGCTGCATCGGGAACCACGGGAACACCAGACTCGCGTACGGGTTGGCGGCCGCCTCGGCACCCTTGCGGGAGCCGTAGTTCGTGAAGAAGACGAAGCCCTCCGGGTCGTACCCCTTGAGCAGCACCGTCCGCGCGCTCGGCCGGCCGGCGGCGTCGGCGGTGCCGACCACCATCGCGTTCGGTTCGGGCAGCCCGGCGGCGACCGCGTCGGCGAACCAGCGGTCGAACTGGGTGTGCCAGTCGGCGGCCAGGTCCGCCTCGGAAAGGCCCAGGTCCGCGGCGTACTCGTTACGCATCGCGGCCGGGGGCACTGTGTCGCCCGTCACTTTCTCTCCCTCCCCGTCGACCCGGCCCACGCCCTCCGAGCAGGCCAGGCCGCACCGCCCAGTGTCGCCGACGCGTCCGGGCCGTCCCGGGCGGGGGATGTCGCGTGCAGCACAGTCGCAGCGGGTCGCGGATCCGGTACCCAGCAGGCAAGATGTCACGAACACATCCCTGATGAGGGTCGCCTGGGGCACTCGGCCGGCTGGCCGGTGAGGGCTGGCCGGGCGCACCGAGCAGACCCAGGAGAGATGACATGGCCGATTTCAAACCCGGGCTGGAGGGCGTCGTAGCCTTCGAGACCGAGATCGCCGAACCCGACCGCGAAGGCGGCGCGCTGCGCTATCGCGGGGTCGACATCGAGGATCTGATCGGCCAGGTCTCCTTCGGCAACGTGTGGGCGCTGCTGGTCGACGGGCGGTTCGGCCCGGGCCTGCCGCCGGCGGAGCCGTTCCCGGTGCCGGTGCACTCCGGCGACATCCGGGTGGACGTGCAGTCCGCGGTCGCGATGCTCGCCCCCTACTGGGGCCTCGACCAGCTCCTCGACATCTCCGACGAGCAGGCCCGCGAGGACCTCGCCCGGGTGTCGGTCACCGCGCTGTCCTTCGTCGCCCAGTCCGCCCGCGGCCTCGGCCTGCCGGCGGTGCCGCAGAAGGAGATCGACAAGGCGTCCACCATCGTCGAGCGGTTCATGAAGCGCTGGCGCGGCGAGCCGGACCCGCGGCACGTCAAGGCCGTCGACGCCTACTTCATCTCGGCCGCCGAGCACGGCCTGAACGCCTCCACCTTCACCGCCCGGATCGTCGCCTCCACCGGCGCCGACGCCGCGGCCTGCATCTCCTCCGGCATCGGCGCCCTCTCCGGCCCGCTGCACGGGGGCGCCCCCTCCCGCGTGCTCAGCATGCTGGAGGCGGTCGAGCGCAGCGGCGACGCCGAGGGCTACGTGAAGGGCGTCCTCGACCGGGGCGAGCGGCTGATGGGCTTCGGCCACCGGGTCTACCGGGCCGAGGACCCGCGTGCCCGGGTGCTCCGCCGCACCGCCAAGGAGCTGGGCGCGCCGCGCTTCGAGATCGCCGAGGCGCTGGAGAAGGCCGCGCTGGCCGAGCTGCAGGCCCGTCGCCCGGACCGGGTGCTCGCCACCAACGTCGAGTTCTGGTCGGCCGTGGTGCTCGACTTCGCCGAGGTGCCGGCGCACATGTTCACCTCGATGTTCACCTGCGCCCGGATGGGCGGCTGGAGCGCGCACATCCTGGAGCAGAAGAAGCTCCAGCGGCTGGTCCGCCCGTCGGCCCGCTACGTCGGCCCGGGCAGCCGCAAGCCCAGCGACGTCGAGGGCTGGGACGCCATCCCGCACGGCGTCTGACCGCGTACCTCCGAGGGGCCCCGTCCGCGCGGACGGGGCCCCTCGCGCATGCCCCGTTCTGGCTCATGGTCGGCAGGCCACGGCTGAGGTCGCATTTGTGGCGGATGACTCACGCCCGGGTGTGGGACCAGCGGCCGGATCGGCCGGCCCGGATGGGAGGATGAAGGCCGGCAGTGTCGCCGGACCGGGCCCGGATCCCGGCCGCCCCGCGCGCCCGCGCGCGTCCGCCGTCGATCCGCGCCCACCTGCAGACCGGGCCCGCCATCGCACATGCGGAAGGATCTCGACAACCGTGGCTGACGCACCGACCATCCGGATTCCCGACGACCTCAAGCCCGCCGACGGAAGGTTCGGCTGCGGGCCGTCCAAGGTCCGTCCGGCGGCGGTCTCCGCCCTCGCCGACGTGGCGACCAGCTACCTGGGCACCTCCCACCGGCAGAAGACGGTCCGCGACCAGGTCGCCCGGCTACGCCGTGGCATCGCCGAGTTCTTCTCCCTGCCCGAGGGCTACGAGGTGGTGCTCGGCAACGGCGGCACCACCGCGTTCTGGGAGGTCGCGACGTTCGGCCTGGTCCGGGACCGGGCGCAGTTCGCCAGCTTCGGCGAGTTCGGCGCGAAGTTCGCCAAGTCCGTCAAGGACGCCCCCTTCCTCGGCGAGCCCACCATCCGCAAGTCGGAGGCCGGCACCGCCCCGAGCCTGGTGGCCGAGGCGGGGGTCGACGTCTACGCCACCCCGCACAACGAGACGTCGACCGGCGTCGCGGTGCCGATCAGCCGGGTGGCCGGCGCCGACCCGGGATCGCTGCTGCTGGTCGACGCCACCTCCGGCGCCGGCGGGCTCGACGTCAACGTCGGCGAGACCGACGTCTACTACTTCGCCCCGCAGAAGTGCTTCGGCTCCGACGGGGGCCTCTGGCTGGCCCTGATGTCCCCGGCCGCCTTGGAGCGGGCCGGCGAGATCAAGGCGTCGGGCCGCTACATCCCGGCCTTCCTCGACCTGGTCACCGCGATCGACAACTCGCGGCTGGAGCAGACCTACAACACCCCGGCCCTGGCCACCATCTTCCTGGCCGCCGAGCAGACCGACTGGATGAACGCGCAGGGCGGGCTGGCCTGGGCGGCCAAGCGCACGGCCGAGAGCGCCGCGATCGTCTACGGCTGGGCGGAGCGCTCCGAGGTGGCGACGCCGTTCGTCGCCGACCCGGCGCTGCGGTCCAACGTGGTCGCCACCATCGACTTCGCCGACGGGGTCGACGCCACCGCGATCGCCAAGGCGCTGCGCGCCAACGGCATCGTGGACACCGAGCCCTACCGGAAGCTGGGCCGCAACCAGCTGCGGGTCGCGCTCTTCCCGGCCGTCGAGCCGGCCGACGTCGAGGCGCTGACCGCGTCCATCGACTACGTGGTCGAGCGACTCTAGGTCGCCGTCACGTTCGGTGGCCGCCGGCCCGTACGGCGGCCACCGAACGTGATCATCGCCGCAGCTCAGTCGCGACATGCGGGTGTCGCATCCCCCACCTCGGGGAAGATGCGCGTACGGTGGTGCGAGACGCCCGGGTGGCCGGCTCGTGGCGTGACGGCCAGCGAAGCGGGACGGAGGCAACGCTATGCGCCCAGTACGCTTCGTCGCCCTCTCCGAGGACGGCCAGGCCCTGGTGCTCGCCGACGAGGTCGGGCGACTGCTCGCCCTGCCCATCGACGAGCGCATCGCCGGCGCGCTGCACGCCGAGCCCGGCGCCCCGCCGCTCACGGTGGCCCCGACCGCCGCCGACCCGGTGCCCTCACTGTCCCCACGCGACATCCAGGCCCGGATCCGCTCCGGCGAGTCCGCCGAGGACGTCGCCCGGATCGCCGGCGTGCCGGTCGACCGGGTGCTGCGCTACGCCGGCCCGGTGCTCCAGGAGCGGGCCATGCTCGCCCAGCACGCCCGGCGCACCCGGCTCAAGGGCGCGGAGAAGCCGACCCCGCTCGCCGAGGTCGTCAACGGCCGGCTGGCCCAGCACGGGATCGACACCGAGAAGATCTCCTGGGACGCGTGGCGCCGCGACGACGGCACCTGGCGGATCGTCGCGACCTGGCCGTCGGGCAAGGCGACCGCGCAGGCGGTCTGGGATCTCGACAAGACCCGGCAGGCGGTCACCCCGCACGACGACATGGCGCAATACCTCTGCGCCGAGCGGCCCACCCCGATCCTCGGTCAGGAGCCGGCGCCGGAGCGGGGCGGTCACGCGCTGCCCGGCCCGTCGCGCGGCGAGCCGAGCCGGGGCGGGCACGGCCTGCCTGCGCCGGCCGAGCACAGCCGGCCGGGCCGCGACCCGATCCGGGCCGGGCGGGACGCCCTGCTCGCCTCCCTCGACCGTCCGCTCGGCTCGACCTCGGGCCGCGGGCTCGACCCGCGCTCCCCGGCCGCCCTGGCGGGGCAGGACGCGCCCCGGCAGCGGCCGGTCAGCGGCGGCGCGGCGGCGCTGCTCGGCGGCGGGCAGGGTTCCGCGTTCGACGACGACTCGGACGCGCCCAAGGAGGTGCCGGCCGTGCCGTCCCTGGCGGTGCTCCGGCCTCGCCGCACGGGCGCGCCGGCTGCCTCGGCCGCCGATTCGGCCGAGGCCGGGGGCAAGCCCCGCAAGCGCCTGCCGAGCTGGGACGACGTCCTCTTCGGCAGCGGGCCGGCGGCCCGCGAGTCCTCCTGACGCGTCGACTCCGGCGGAGCGTTCGCCGGAGTCGACGCGAGGCACTCGAAGTGCCGCCGTGGCAGGGTGACCGTATGGAGTACACGAACCTGGGCCGCACCGGCCTCTCGGTCAGCCGCCTCTGCCTCGGCACGATGAACTTCGGGCCGCAGACGACCGAGCCGGACAGCTTCGCGATCATGGACCGGGCCCTCGAACACGGCATCAACTTCTTCGACACCGCCAACGTCTACGGCTGGCAGACCGGCGAGGGGATCACCGAACAGATCATCGGCCGCTGGTTCGCCCAGGGCGGCGGCCGGCGGGACAAGGTCGTCCTGGCCACGAAAGTCTACGGCAAGATGGGCGAGTGGCCCAACGAGCAGGGCCTGTCCGCCCGGCACATCGTCCGGGCCTGCGAGGACTCGCTGCGCCGGTTGCAGACCGACACCATCGACCTCTACCAGATGCACCACGTCTCCCGGGCCACGCCGTGGGAGGAGATCTGGCAGGCCATGGAGACCCTGGTCGCCCAGGGCAAGGTGCTCTACGTCGGGTCGTCCAACTTCGCCGGGTGGCACATCTCCGTGGCGCAGGAGGCGGCGGCGAAGCGCCACTTCCTCGGCCTCGTCTCGGAGCAGTGCATCTACAACCTGCTCACCCGGCACGTCGAACTCGAGGTGGTGCCCGCCGCGCAGCACCACGGGCTCGGCATCATCCCGTGGTCGCCGCTGCACGGCGGGCTGCTCGCCGGGGTGCTGCGGAAGATGGCCGAGGGCGGGGCCGCGCGCGGCGCCAGCGGCCGCTCGGCCGACGCGCTGGCCGCGCACCGGCCGACCATCGAGGCGTACGAGAAGCTCTGCGGCGAGCTGGGGCACGACCCGGCGGACGTGGCGCTCGGCTGGCTGCTGTCCCGGCCGGGGGTGACCGCCCCGATCATCGGGCCGCGCACCGCCGACCAGCTCGACCGCTCCCTGGGCGCCCTGACCGTCAGTCTCGACGAGGACGCCCTCGCCCGGCTCGACCAGCTCTTCCCGCCCGTCGGCAACGGCGGCCCCGGCCCGGAGGCCTGGGCCTGGTAGCCACGCGCCATTGGAGCCGGCGGCGGGCGACCGCCGGCTCCACGGGTGGACGCCGCCGCCGGGGCCCGCGGCGACCTCCCCCGGGCCGGCGCGGCCGGGCGGTCAGATGGGCCAGGCGGCCAGGCGGTCGTAGGTGGGGCGGGGGCCGGGGTGGCTGCGCATCAGCACCATCTCGGCGGCCGGCCACGCCGGGCCCTCGTAGCCGTCCAGGGTCGCCAGGTCCGCCGCCACGTCGACGTCGGGCACCCGGTCACCGGGTCGGGCGACCGTCAGGTGCGCGCGGAACGGCTTCTCGTCGTGTGGCAGGCGGGCGTGCCGCAGCCGGGAGCGGATCAGCCGGGCCAGTATCTGGAGCTGCTCCACCTCGCCCCGCAGGTCGACCCAGAGCACCGTGAACCGGCCCCGCCCGAAGCGCCCGCCGCCGGCGATCCGGAGCCGGGGCGCGGCGGAACGGCCCTCCCGGGACCACTCGGCGGCCAGCCCCAGCGCGCTCTCCACCTCGACCAGCCGGTCCGCCTCGACGTCGCCGAGGAAGGCGAGGGTGACGTGGGCGGTGGCCGGGTCGGCGAGCCGGACGTTGATCCCGGAGGCGGCCGCCGCGCCGACCCGCAACCGGGCGACCTGCGCGCCGAGGTGCGCGATCGCCTCCGGCGGCGGGTAGACCGCGACGAAGAGCCTCACGCCGGCCCGCCGCTCAGTGGTGGCGCTGCCGGTGACCGGCCCGGGCGGCGGGCAGGGTCAGCCCGGCGGCGTGCAGGAGGCCCTCCACCCGGACCCGCTCCAGCTCCAGGTCGACGCCCTCCAGCTCGGTCAGGTGCTCGGTGATGCCGAGCGCCCGGCAGGCCAGCCGGAGCCGGTCGTCGTACGCCCGGAGCACCGTGCCGTGCCAGACCGGCTGCCGGCCGTCGGTGCTGGCGCCCTGGCCGCGCAGGCGCCGCAGGTCGGCGGCGAGTTGCTCCAGCGGGCGCCGGTCGGGCCGGTCGAAGTCGGTGAGGTCGATGTCGCGGGTCAGCGCGTCGGCCTCGACGGCCCGGTCCAGCCGGGCGATGGTGCGCCGCTCCCGCCGGCGCTCACGCCACTCGGCCCACCCACAGGCGACCCGATCGATGATCTCGTCGGCGCAGAAGACCGCGGCGATCACCGCCGGCAGGCTGGCCACGCCCACGAAGGCCAGGACCAGCAGCACCCCGCGTCCGACCTCCACGCATCGACGCTAAGCCCGATCCCCCCGGGCCGCCACCGGATTGGCCGCATCCACGCCATCCGCAGGATGGGACGGATCGTCCCACCCCGGGCGGCGAGGGCGGTCAGCAGTCGGTGGAGGTGACGTAGAAGCGCGGCATAGGCAGGATGCGGAAGCGCAGCCGGGCGCCGGCGCGGCGGAGCTGCCAGGTGAGCGCGATCAGGGCGGTGGCCAGCGAGACGAGCCCGCCGATCCAGATGCTGGCGCCCGCGCCGTAGGTCTCCGCCACCCAGCCGATCAGCGGCGCGCCGACCGGGTTGGTGCCGAGGAACACCAGCACCCACAGGGCCATCACCCGGCCCCGGAAGGCGGCGTCCGTGCCGAGCTGGACCCGCTGGTTGGCGGCCTGGGCGAAGAACACCATGAAGAATCCGGTGGGCAGCAGGAGCGCCACCACCATCCAGTACGCCGAGGCGAGCCCGACCAGGGTGCCGAAGCTGGCGCAGCCGACCGCGGCGCCGAGCACCACCCAGACCGACGGGCGGCTGCGCCGCCCGGTGCCGGCCAGCGCCCCGACCAGCGCGCCGACCGCCAGCGCGGTGCTGAACAGCCCGAACGAGGCCGCCCCGGTCTGGAACACGGTCTTGGCGAGCGCGGCCAGGGTGAGCTGGAAGTTGAACAGCGACATGCCGATCACCGACATCACCGCCATCGGCAGCAGCAGGTCGGGGCGGCGCCAGACGTAGCGCAGGCCGTCGACGACCTTGGCCGAGGCCCGCTCGTCGCGCGGCGGCAGCGCCTCCCGGTGCAGCTCGGCCGGGCGCATCCGGACGACGTTGACCAGCGGGGCGATCGAGCTGAGCGCGGTGAACAGGAAGACCGGCCCCACGTCGAACGCGGCGATGGCCAGGCCGGCGACGGCGGGCCCGACGATCCGGGCGGAGTTGAACACGGCCGCGTTCAGCGAGAGCGCGTTCGGCAGCAGCGACGTGCCGACCAGCTCCGAGACGAACGCCTGCCGGACGGGGGTCTCCACGGCGTTGGCGACGCCGAGCAGGGCCGCGAACGCGAAGACGTGCCAGAGCTGCACGAGGCCGGTGATCACCAGCAGGCTCATCGCGAGCGCCAGCACGGTCCAGAACGCGTTGGCGACGAAGAGCAGCATCCGCTTGTCGTAGCGGTCGGCGAGCCGCCCGGAGAGCAGGGTGAGCAGCAGGACGGGAGCGAACTGGAGGGCGGTGACCACGCCGAGCGCGGTGGCGGAGTTGTCGGAGAGCTCGAGGACCAGCCAGTCCTGGGCGATGAACATCATCCAGACACCGATCAGCTTGATCAGTTGCCCGGATGCGAAGAGCCGGTAGTTGCGGACCTGTAGGGACTGGAACATCGTGCTCAGCTTCGCCTGCACTCTTTGTGCGCCTCCTCGCGGTCGTACGCGTCATCGACGGCGGACGGCGCGGTGGTGCGAGGCGCGCGGGTCAGGCGCGGGCGAGCTGCTGAAGGATCTCGGCGGCTTGCCGCAGGGTGTCCCGTTCTGCTTCGGTCAGCTCGGCCAGCCGGTGGGCCAGCCACTCGTCGCGGACGCGCTCGAACTGGTCGAGCACCGCCCGTCCCCCCTCTGTCGCCGCGAGGATGACCTGCCGGCCGTCGGTCGGGTGGGGGGTGCGCTGCACGAGGCCGCGCTCCTCCAACTTCGCGACGATCTTGGTCATCGTCGGCGGCTGCACCCGTTCGACGTCGGCCAGTTCCCGGGGCGTCAGCGCGCCCGCCAGCTGGAGGCTGGTGAGCGCGGAGAGCTGGGTGACCGTGAGGTCGCCGACCGGCCGGGCCTGGCGGACCCGTCGGTTGAGTCGGGTGATCGCATCACGCAGCTGTGGTGCGAGCTGCGCCGGTGGCACGCGTTTCGCCGTCACCGTCCGCTCCGTCACGATAGTTAGCTTAACTAATGAGCCTGGCTAATGAGCTGCGATATGACCACGGTCACGAGAAGTCTGCCCTGCTCCGGGCCGGCTACCCGATTCGGTCACCGGCCCGGAGCGGAGGGTGGTCAGAGCACCAGGGACTCGATCGGCCCGCGCAGGAAGTACAGCACGAAGAGGGCGGCCACCCCGTACAGCAGGGGGTGGATCTCCCGGGCCTTGCCCTTGGCGAGCTTCACCACCACGTACGTGATCAGGCCGGCGCCGATGCCGTTGGAGATCGAGTACGTGAAGGGCATCAGGACGATCGTGAGGAACGCCGGGATGGCGATCTCGTAGTCGGACCAGTCGATCGTCCGCACCGCGGTCATCATCAGGAAGCCGACCACCACCAGCGCGGTGGAGGCCGCCTCGAACGGCACCACCACGACCAGCGGCGCCAGGAACATCGCCAGCAGGAACAGGGCGCCGGTGACCAGGTTGGCCACGCCGGTGCGGGCGCCCTCCGCCACACCGGCGGCGCTCTCGATGTACGACGTGTTGCTCGACGTGCTCGCCACACCGCCGGCCGCCGCCGCGATCGAGTCGACCAGCAGGATCTCCTTGGCCCGCGGCGGGGTGCCCCGCTCGTCGAGCATGCTCCCCTCCTGCCCGACCGCGACCATCGTGCCCATGGTGTCGAAGAAGTCCGTGATCAGCAGGGTGAACACGAACATGAGGACGACGAGCCAGCCGGCCCGGCTCCACGAGTCGAACACGTTGAAGTTGCCGAGCAGCGACAGGTCCGGCACGTCCAGCCAGGTCTTCGGCAGCTCGGGGACGTTCAGCGCCCAGCCCTTCGGGTTCGGCTTGCCGTCGACGAAGGACGGCCCGATGTTCGCCACCGCCTCGACGACGACCGCCAGCACGGTGGAGCCGAGGATGCCGATCAGGATCGCGCCCTTGACCCGGCGCACCAGCAGCACCACGGTCAACAGCAGGCCCACCACGAAGACCAGCATCGGCCAGCTGCCGAGGGTGCCGTCGAAGCCCAGGCCGACGGGGACGGTGGTGTTCGCCGAGTCCGGGACGCGGCGGACGAAGCCGGCGTCGACCAGCCCGATGATGGTCAGGAAGAGGCCGATGCCGACGCCGATCGCCGTCTTCATCTGCGTCGGCACCGAGCGGAACACCGCCGTGCGCAGGCCGGTCAGCACCAGCACCGCGATGATCACACCCTCGATCACCACGAGGCCCATCGCGTCCGCCCAGGTCATCTCCGGGGCGATCTCGTACGCGACCAGCGCGTTGACGCCGAGGCCGGCGGCGAGCGCGATCGGGAACCGGCCGACGACGCCCATCAGGATCGTCATCAGGCCGGCGACCAGGGCGGTCGCCGCAGCGAGGGCGGGGATGGGGAGCTTCTGGCCGTCGCCGTCGACGGCACCACCGATGATGAGCGGGTTGAGCACCACGATGTACGCCATCGTGAAGAAGGTCGCCAGGCCACCGCGCACCTCGCGGCTCATCGTCGAGCCACGGGCGGAGATCTCGAAGAACCGGTCGAAACCGTTACGCGGGCGAGCCGGATCGGGTGGTGTGCCGTTGTCGGGTGGGGCTACTGCCATCAGGTCCTCGCAGGTGATCTTCCGTTGTCGCGCCGCATCGTCGCAGATCACGGGCCAGCAGCGAAAGTTGATCGCGTACGCTTGCCGCGTGTCGAAGGAGCAGCCGCCGCGCCCCGAGCCGCTCGACCCGCCGATGGTGCCGTTCGCCCTCGCCGGGATGGCGGCCTGGGCGCTCGCCGGGTTGGTGTTGCTCGTCTTCTTCCGCGGCTGGCTGACCGCGCACGGTCACCAGGACTGGTTGTGGATCTGCCTGGCCGGTTTCCTGTGGGGTTTTCCCGGTCTCGCCGTGATGATGCGGCACGACGCCAACCGACGCCGCCGCCGCGCCGGCCGCTGACCTGCGCCGACGCCGATCCGCCGGCGCGGCCGGTCCGTCAGGGGTGGCCGTACGGCTCCGCCGGCTCCGCGGCCTCCACCGAGCCCGGCGCCCGGCTGACCGACACGGGCTCCACCGCACTGTCGTCGTAGACCGTCGGCATCTCGTCGACCGGGGTGTCGGCGGCCTCGATCAGGGTCTCCGAGTGCGCGCCGCAGCCGTGGTCGGCGCTGACCACCCGGCCGTCGTCGGGGGCGTAGAAGTTGCCGCAGGCGCCGAAGGACTGCCGCAGGGCGCCGGCGAGCGGCAGGTAGAAGCCGCAGGTCCCGCAGCGGGCGGCGGCGGGAGCGGCGACCGAGATCGCGGCGGAGGGGCCGTGGTCGCCGTCGTACCAGCGCTGGGCGGCCTCGCTGCGCCCCTCCCGGGAGAGCACCCGGGCCCGGCCGAGCCCCAACTCCCAGGCGGTCTCCTCGACCGCCGGGTCGTCCGAGAGCACGTAGCCGGGCTGGAGCCGCTCGTCGTCCGCCGGGGTGGGCAGCAGGTCGCCGGGACCGAGGTCACCCGGCTTGAGCCGTTCCTGCCAGGGCAGCCAGCCGGGGGCGAGCATCGCGTCCGCGCCGGGAAGCAGCACCGTCTCGCAGACGGTGACGTGCCGGCTGCGGGGCACCCGGGTGACGGTGACCGCCCACCGCCAGCCGCGATAGCCGGCGAGCCGGCACTCGAAGTAGTGGGTGACGAGCCGGTCGCCCTCCGCGACGGCCTGCAGGTGGTCGCCGATGTCCGAGGCGTCGACCTCGGTGATGGCGTCGCGCGCCACCTCGACGGCAGCGGCGCAGACCTGGTCGAGACGAGCGGCGCGGGCGGAGGTGGGCCTGGTCACCCGACCATTGTTCCCCATGCGTACGGCCGACCGACAGGCACCCGCCGAGGACGTTCTGGCGCAGTGGTGCGGCGTGCGCGGACCGGATGGGCGAGGATGGTGGGCATGCCGCTGTTCTCCCGCTCCGGGCGGTCCGTGCTCGGGCAGACCGTCGGCACCGGCATCAAGGCCGTCCGCCTGCTGTTCCGGGGCTCGGTCAGCGGTGGACGCTGGATGACCCGCCGGGCCGGCCGGGCCCGCGCCCGGGGCGCCGGGGACGAGGTCGGCATGGTCCGCCTCTTCGACCTGCACGCGGTCTCCTGCGCCGGGGACACGCTGATCGCCATCGGCCTGGCCGGGACGATCTTCTTCAACGTCCCGCTCGGCGAGGCGCGCAGCAAGGTCGCCCTCTACCTGCTGGTGACCATGGTGCCGTTCGCCATGCTCGCCCCGGTGGTGGGCCCGCTGCTCGACCACTTCCGGCACGGCCGGCGGTACGCGCTGGCCGCCACCATGCTCGGCCGGGCCTTCCTGGCCTGGCTGATCTCCGACTACATCCACGGCTTCGGCCTCTACCCGGCGGCCTTCGGCGTGCTGGCGCTCTCCCGCGCGTACGGGGTGGCCCGCTCGGCGGCCGTGCCCCGGCTGCTCCCGGAGGGGCTCGGGCTGTCCCAGGTGGGTGCTCGGGCCAGCGTCTACGGCACGGTGGCCGGCGCGCTGGTCGCCCCGATCGGCCTGGCGGCCTTCTGGTTCGGGCCGCAGTGGCCGCTCCGGGTGGCCTCGGTCATCTTCCTGGTGGGCATGGTGATCTCCCTGCGGCTGCCCCCGAAGGCCGACTCGGAGCCGCCGGAGCGGGTGCCCCGGCCGCTGCGGGCGCTGGGTCGCCGCACCGGGGACCGCCCGCTGGGCCGGGGGCGACCGGCGGGCCGGCTCGTGATCGCCACCCTGATCGGCGCCGCGACGCTGCGCGCGGTCTACGGCTTCCTGCTGCTCTTCCTGGCGTTCGCGATCAAGGCGGGTGACCTGACCACCGTGGCCTTTGGCCGGGACCTCGGCGACGAGGCGGCGCTGGGCCTGGTCGGCGCGGCGCTCGCCGTGGGCACCTTCCTGGCCACCGCGGTCGGCACCCGGCTGCGCATCCACCGACCCGCCGCGATCCAGTCCAGCGGCATGGTCGTCGTCGCCGGGGTGGCGATCCTCGCCGCGTTGAAGTTCTCGCTGCCCATGGTCGCCCTGCTCTGCCTGGTCGCCGCGCTGAACAGCGGCATCGCCAAGCTCGCCGTGGACGCCTCGATCCAGGAACGCATCCCGGAGCGGCTGCGGGCCAGCTCCTTCGCCCACTCGGAGACGGTGCTGATGCTCGCCTTCGTCGCCGGGGGCGGGCTGGGGCTCGTACCCTTCGACGGCCGGATCGGGATCGCCGTCGTCGCCCTCGTCGGCACCGTGGCCGCCGCCCGGGGCCTGGTGGTGGCCGGCCGGCTGCGCGCGGAGCGCCTGCTCGGCCGACCGCTCGGTGACGACGAGTTGGCCGACGAAACCGACGGAGCCGACCCCGACGCCCCGGGCTCCCCGGACACCGACGGCGCCGGTTCCCCCGCCCCGGAGGCCGGGCGCCGATACGACCCCACGCCCACCTCCCCCGCCCCGACGCAGGGCGGCTCTCCGCTGGACGATCCCGGCCTGGCACCGCCGGGCTACCACATCTACCGGCCCTCGTCGGCCGTCGGCGGGCCGGGCGGGACGGACGACGAGACCCGCCGGGAGCCGCAGGGGCCGCTCTCGTGACCGCTCTGCTGGTGGTCACGGCGGTCCCCGCCGAAGCCGAGGCGATCCGCGCCGGCATCGCCGACCAGACGACCACGGTGCTGCCGGTGGGGGTCGGCCCCGCCGTCGCCGCCGCGACCACGACCCGGCTGCTGGTGCTCGCCGAGGCCGCGGGCCGGCCCTACGGCGGCGTGGTCAGCGCGGGCGTGGCGGGGGGCTTCGCCGGCCGGGTGGAGGTGGGCGCCACGGTGCTGGGCACCGTGTCCGTGGCCGCCGACCTCGGCGCCGAGTCGCCGGCCGGCTTCATCCCCGTGGACGAGCTGGGCATGCCCCCGGAATGGCTGGGCGGCAGCACCGCGCTCGCCGCCGACCCGGGCCTGCTCGCCCGGCTGCGGGCCGCGCTCCCGACGGCCACCGTCGGCCCCGTGCTGACCGTCAGCACGGTCACCGGCACCGCCGCCAGCACCGACGCGCTGCGCCGGCGGCACCCGGACGCGGTCGCCGAGGCCATGGAGGGGTACGGGGTGGCCGTCGCCGCCGCCCAGGCGGGCCTCCCGTTCGTCGAGCTGCGTACCGTCTCCAACCCGATCGGCCCCCGCGACCGCGACGCGTGGCGCATGCGCGAGGCGCTGGCCGCCCTGACCACCGCCGCCGCGGCCCTGGCCTGACCCGGCTCCGTCACACCTCGATCGTCGCCATGGAGTGTGCCGACTTCGACAACAGCCGCCCACCTGTGGAAAAGCCTGTGGATAACCGGCATGGTTGTGTGCAGCCGGATGCTCTTGGGCGGACCACCGCGCCCGAGCCGAGCTGGCCCCGGTCTGCCCGCAGCGCGCCCGGCCCGGCGGCACCGTGGGTGTGTCCCGGTCCCGTCGCGCCCGTCGCGGACGGGCCCACGTCGCGGGGCAGGTCACAGTCGCGGGTACCGGGCGGAGCCGGCCCGCTGCGGGCAGGGATACCGTGGGGGCGTGGCGCTCTCGCTGGCGATCTCGCCCTGCCCCAACGACACGTTCGTCTTCCACGCCCTGGTGCACGGCCTCGTGCCCGACGCGCCGCCGGTGGAGGTGACGTACGCCGACGTCGACGTGACCAACACGGCCGCCGAGCGGGGCGCGTTCGACCTGGTGAAGGTGAGCTACGCCGCGCTGCCGTGGCTGCTGGAGGACTACCACCTGCTGCCCTGCGGCGGGGCGCTCGGCCGTGGCTGCGGCCCGCTGGTGCTGACCAGGGGCGACGGCGCCGGTCGACCCGACCGCCCGGGCAGCGCGGGGCACGCCGACCGCGCTGGCCTCGCCGACCGGGCTGACCTCACCGGCGCGACCGTGGCGGTGCCCGGCGACCGGACGACGGCGTACCTGCTCTTCCGGCTCTGGGCGGCGGACCGGCCGCCGGCGCGGATCGAGGTGGTGCCGTTCCACGAGATCATGCCGGGCGTGGCCGCCGGCCGGTACGACGCCGGCCTGGTCATCCACGAGGCCCGGTTCACCTACCCACGGCACGGCCTGACCGCCCTGGTGGACCTGGGCGAGTGGTGGGAGGCCGACACCGGCCTGCCCATCCCCCTCGGCGCCATCCTGGCCCGGCGTGGCACGGTGGACCCGGAGGCCGCCGCCGGGTGGATCCGCGAGTCGGTCCGCCGGGCCTGGGCCGACCCGGCGGCGAGCCGCGACTACGTGCTGGCGCACGCGCAGGAGATGGAGCCCGACGTGGTGGACCGACACATCGGCCTCTACGTCAACGAGTTCACCGCCGACCTGGGGGACGCCGGGTTCGCCGCCGTGGAGGCGCTGCTCGGTCGGGCCGCCGCCGCCGGGCTGGTGCCTCAGACCTCCAGCTCGCGCGCGACGGCGTGGACCAGCTGAGCGATCTTCTGCGCGGTCTTGCGGTCGGGGAAGCGGCCCCGGCGCAGGTCCGGCTGCACCTTCGCCTCCAGCACCTTGATCATGTCCTCGACGAGGCCGTGCAGCTCCTCGGCCGGCCGGCGGCGCAGCTCCGCCACCGACGGCGGGGCGTCGAGCAGCTTGACCCCCATCGCCTGCGCGCCCCGGCGGCTGTCCACCACGCTGAAGTCGACCCGCTGACCGCCCTTGAGGTCGGTGACACCCGCCGGTAGCGCGGTCTTGGGAAGGAACACGTCGCCACCCTCGTCGCTGGTGACAAACCCGTATCCCTTGGCCGCGTCAAACCACTTCACTCGACCCGTCGGCACCTGAGAACCCCTGCTTCGCTTGAGACGTCTACTGCCCCAAGGCTAGCCGGATCATCCCGTCCAGCGCCGCCGGGAATCCGGTGAGATCATCCAGCACCGCCTCCGCCCCGGCGGCGCGGAGTTCGTCGGCCGAACACGGGCCGGTCGCGACGGCGATGCCGGGCACGCCCGCCGCCCGCGCGGCCACCATGTCGGCCACATGGTCGCCGACGTAGTGCGTGGCGCCGTGCTCGCGCAGCGCGGTCGCCTTCTCCTCGGCGAACAGGTCGCCGGCCAGCTCGTCGACCGCCAGTCCGAGGTGGTCGAGGTGCAGCCGGGCCAGGCGGCCCAGCTTGGAGGTGACCACCAGCACCCGGCCGCCGCGGGCGCGGATCGCGTCGATCGCCTCGCGGGCGCCGGGCAGCGGGACGGTGGGCGTGATCGCGTACGCCGGGTAGAGCTCGCGGTACGTGCGGACGGCCGCGTCGACCTGCTCCGGCGGGAACCAGCGGGCGATCTCGGTACGCAGCGGCGGGCCGAGCCGGGACACGGCGGCCTCGGCGTCCACGTGCACCCCCGTCAGGGCGGTCAGCGCCCGGTAGGCGGCGGCGATGCCGGGGCGCGAGTCGACCAGGGTCATGTCGAGGTCGAAGCCGACCGTCAGTGCGGGCATGCGGAGAAACCTACCCGCCCGTCCGCACGGGTCAGCCGGACGTCCGAGGGGCGGGAAGACCCCCTGCCGGGCTAGCGTGGAACGACGATGACCACCTCACTCGCCGACCACCTGCGGTCGCTGCCCGACGAGTCGCTCGCCGCCCTCCTCCAACTGCGGCCGGACCTCGTGGTGCCCGTGCCCGCCGACGTCTCCGCGCTCGCCATCCGGGCCCAGTCCCGGGTCTCGGTGGCCCGCGCGCTCGACGGGCTCGACCAGTTCACCCTGCAGATCCTGGACGCCGCCCGGCTCACCCGGGACCCGGCCGAGGGCACCACCTCCACCGCCTCGGTGCTCGCCATGGCCACCACCGGCCCGCACCCGCCCGCCCCCACCTCCGTCCGCACCGCCGTGAACCGGCTGCGGGCGCTCTTCCTGCTGCACGGCCCCGAGAGCGCCCTGCGCGTGGTGGAGAGCATCGACGAGGTCTCCCCGTACCCGGCGGGGCTGGGCCGGCCGGCGGCGGAGCTGGACCCGCGGGCGGCGGCGCTCTGCGCGGACCCGGCGAAGCTGCGGCGGACGCTGCTGGCCGCGCCACCCTCGGCCCGGGCCATCCTGGACCGGCTGGCCGCCGGCCCGCCGGTGGGCAGCGTCCCGGCGGGCGCGTTGCAGGCGCCGCCGGTCGGCGCGGAGGACGACCTGCCCCCGGACCCGACCAACGGCGGCGCGCCGACCGGCTCGCCGGTGCGGTGGCTGGTCGACCACCACCTGCTGGTGCTGGTCTCCGGCCCCAACAAGGCCAGCGCCACCGGCGCCGTCGAGCTGCCCCGGGAGGTCGGCCTGCTGCTGCGCCGGGACAGCGGCCCGCTCGGCCCGCTGCGGACCAGCCCGCCGCCGGTGGCCACGCCGCCGCGCGAGCCGAAGGCCGCCGACTCCGCCGGGGCCGGGCAGACCATGGAGGCGGTACGTCACACCGAGGCGCTGCTGGAGCAGCTCGCCGCCGAGCCGGCGCCCGTGCTGCGCTCCGGCGGCCTGGGCGTGCGCGACCTGCGCCGGCTGGCCCGCGCGGTCGGGGTGGACGAGCCGACGGCCGCCCTGCTGCTGGAGGCGGCGTACGCGGCGGGGCTGATCGGCGAGGTGGACCTGCCCGGGGCCACCACCACCCGCTACGGGGCCGACCAGCAGGTGCTGCCCACCGCCGGGTACGAGGTGTGGCGGGCCGGCACGCTGGCGCAGCGCTGGGAGCAGCTCGGCCGGGCCTGGCTGACGATGACCCGGCAGGTCGGGCTGATCGGGCAGCGCGACGACCGGGACCGGCCGATCACCGTGCTCTCGGCCGAGGCGGAACGGGCCGGGGCGCCGGCCGCCCGACGCGCGGTCCTCGGGGTGCTCGCCGACCTGGAGCCCGCCACCGCGCCCACCCCCGAGGAGGTGCAGTCGCTGCTCGACTGGCGGGCGCCGCGGCGCAGCCGGGGGCGGGAGGCCGCGCACCGCGAGGTGCTGACCGAGGCGGCGACGCTGGGCGTGACCGGCCTGGGGGCGCTCACCTCGTACGGGCGGCTGCT
This sequence comes from Micromonospora sp. NPDC047465, assembly GCF_040643125.1. Taxonomy (NCBI): domain Bacteria; kingdom Bacillati; phylum Actinomycetota; class Actinomycetes; order Micromonosporales; family Micromonosporaceae; genus Micromonospora; species Micromonospora sp. NPDC047465. The sequence goes on along the minus strand of NZ_JBEYTP010000004.1, from coordinate 187,895 downwards.
GCTCGCCGACGTCACCGCCACCGACGAGCGGGGCGGGGACGACCCGCTCGGGCTGCGCGCGGACGCCGAGGACGGCGACGGGACCGGCGCGGTGCGTGCGCTGGACGCGTTGCTGCCCGCCCCCGTCGACCACTTCCTGGTGCAGGCCGACCTGACCGTCGTGGTGCCCGGCCCGCCCGACCCGGCCCTCGCCGCCGAACTGGAGGTGGTGGCCGAGCACGAGTCGGCCGGCGGCGCCAGCGTGCACCGGGTCACCCCGGCCAGCGTGCGCCGGGCCCTGGACGCCGGCTACTCGGCCGACGACCTGCACGCCCTGTTCCGGCGCCGGTCCCGCACCCCGGTCCCGCAGGGGCTGACGTACCTGGTGGACGACGTGGCCCGCAAGCACGGCGGGCTGCGGGTCGGCTCCGCCGGGGCGTACGTGCGCAGCGACGACGAGGCGCTGCTGACCGAGGTGCTCGCCGACCGGCGGCTGGAGTCGCTGGCGCTGCGCCGGCTCGCGCCGACGGTGCTGTCGACCCCGTACCAGGTGGGCCGGATGCTCACGGCCCTGCGCGAGGCCGGGTACGCCCCGGTGCCGGAGGACGCGAGCGGGGCGGCGGTGCTGTCCCGCCCGAAGACCCGCCGGGCCCCGGCCCGGGTGTCGGTGACGACCCGGACCCTCGACCCGCTGACCGCGCCGAAGCTGTCCATGCCCCGCCTGCTGGGCGTGGTGGAGCAGATCCGGCGCGGCGACGCGGCGGCCCGGGCGGCGCGGCGCGCGCCGGCGGTGGTCCGGGGCGGTGCGGCGCGTACCGGGCCGGCGCCGGTGCACACCCACAGCGACGCCCTCGCCGTGCTCCAGCAGGCGGTGCGGGACAAGGCGCTGGTCTGGGTCGGGTACGTCGACGCGCACGGGGCGACCGCGTCCCGGCTGGTCCGGCCGGTCTCGATCGGCGCCGGCTACCTGCGCGCCGAGGACGAGCGGACGGAGATGCTGCACACCTTCGCCCTGCACCGGATCACGGCGGCGGTGCTGGAGGACTGAACGTCGGCGCCCGTCCCCCACGGGGTCGTTTCTCCGGCAGGGCCGGCGGCCTCGGGCGGGTCAGCGCCGGCTGCGGCGTACCGTCCCGACGACGGAGACGATCAGCAGCAGCGCGAACCCGGCGCCGGCCGACTCGCCGACCGAGTCGACGAAGCCCTGTTCGAGCACCAGCCAGCCGAAGAGGAACCAGCCGAGGAGCACCGCCGCGGCGGCCGCGTACGCGACGACGGTGACGGTGGAGACCCCCTCGTCCGGCGACCGGTCGCGCTCGGCACTGTGCTCCGGTCTCGCTTCCCGGTCGACCGTCATCTCCAGCCTCCCCGTCCGTCCGACACCTGGCACTCCAGCGTGTCACTCGGGTGACCGGAGTGACAGGGGATAAAACCCCGATCGGACGACATGTGCGACGCGGACGGGACGGGACCCCGGGGCGGCGGCTCAGGTGCCGGGGCGCCGCCCGACCAGCACCACCCGGCTGCCGACCTTGCCCAGCTCCCAGTACCGGACCGCGTCGGCGTGCAGCAGGTTGACGCAGCCGTGCGAGCCGATCGCCTTGTTGTGCAGGTAGGTCGTGGTCTCGTGGAAGCCCATTCCCTGCGTGAAGTGCTGCCAGTACGGGAGCCAGACCTCGTACGGGTCGGACCACTCCTTGATGTTGCGATAGTTGATCTTGAAGGTGCCGGCCGGGGTGCGGTAGCCGGGCATCCCCGTCCGGGTGACCGTCGGCTTCACGAGCACCTTGCCGTTGCGCATCACCCAGGTCGTCTGCCGGGTCAGGTCGATGCAGAAGGTGGTGCCCGAGCCGGCCTTGCAGCGCGCCGTGTCGGTGGTGGCGAGCCGCTTCGCCACGTCGTGGGTGGTGGGCCCCGCGCGGCCGTGGGCGGGGCGGATGTCGTACCGCTTCTGGAACTTCTTGATCGCGGCGCAGTCGGCGGCGGACTGGCGGCCGTCCACGGTCAGCGTCCCGAAACCGCCCAGCCGGGCGAGGTACGCCTCCACCGCGCGCTGGTGCTCCCCCTGCGGGCAGCCGGCGGCCGACGGCGACGTGGTGGGCTTCGGCGCGGGCCGGGTCGGCCTCGGACGGTTCGGCGCGGGCTTCACCGCCGGCTTCGCCGTCGCCGCGCCGGCCCGCTGGTCCGGCCCGGGCGCACCGCTCGCCCCCGTTAACTGCTCCGTGGCACCGACCGGGACGGGACCCCCGCCCCCACCTCCGTCGGCCCGCGGCTCGAACGCGCACGCACCGGCGCCGACCAGCGTGGCCACTGCCAGGGCGACGAGCCGGGTGGTGATCCGGACGTGTTTCATGGCGCCTCCCGTGACAGGTGTCCTATTGCTAGACGTTGCGAGTACCGCTCCGGTTGCGCCCCGTGTCCAGATTTTTCTGGCGTCACCCGGATACGTGCAACACTGGTGGGTCGGCCCGGGGCGGGTCAGTCACCTCCCGGACAGCCGGCGACCCGATGCGGAGGAGAGGCACTGGCGTGAGCGGTGGACCCCTGATCGTGCAGTCGGACAAGACCCTGCTGCTGGAGATCGACCACCCCGACGCGCAGGCGTGCCGGATGGCCATCGCGCCCTTCGCGGAGCTGGAGCGCTCCCCGGAACACGTGCACACCTACCGGCTGACCCCGCTCGGGCTGTGGAACGCGCGCGCCGCCGGGCACGACGCCGAGGCCGTGGTGGACGCGCTGATCAAGTATTCGCGGTACCCGGTGCCGCACGCGCTGCTGGTCGACGTGGCCGAGACGATGGACCGGTACGGCCGGCTCCAGCTCACCAACGACCCGGCGCACGGGCTGGTGCTGCGGGCCCTGGACCGGGTGGTGCTGATCGAGGTCGCCAAGAGCAAGAAGCTCGCCGGCATGCTCGGCGCGAAGATCGACGACGACACGATCGCGGTGCACCCGTCCGAGCGGGGCCGGCTCAAGCAGGCGCTGCTCAAGCTGGGCTGGCCGGCCGAGGACCTGGCCGGCTACGTCGACGGCGAGGCGCACCCGATCGAGCTGGCCGAGGCCGGCAAGGACGGCGGCAAGCCGTGGACGCTGCGGTCGTACCAGCGGGAGGCCGTGGAGGCGTTCTGGGCCGGCGGGTCGGGCGTGGTGGTGCTGCCCTGTGGCGCGGGCAAGACGCTGGTCGGGGCGGCGGCGATGGCCGAGGCGAAGGCCACCACGCTGATCCTGGTCACCAACACGGTCGCCGGGCGGCAGTGGAAGCGCGAGCTGATCGCCCGCACCTCCCTGACCGAGGAGGAGATCGGCGAGTACTCGGGCGAGCGCAAGGAGATCCGCCCGGTCACCATCGCCACGTACCAGGTGCTCACCTCGCGGCGCGGCGGCGCGTTCACCCACCTGGACCTGTTCGGGGCGCGCGACTGGGGCCTGGTCGTCTACGACGAGGTGCACCTGCTGCCCGCGCCGATCTTCCGGTTCACCGCGGACCTCCAGGCCCGCCGCCGGCTCGGGCTGACGGCGACGCTGGTCCGCGAGGACGGCCGGGAGGGCGACGTGTTCAGCCTGATCGGCCCGAAGCGGTACGACGCGCCGTGGAAGGACATCGAGTCGCAGGGCTGGATCGCCCCGGCCCAGTGCACCGAGGTACGCGTGACGCTCACCGACGCGGAGCGCATGTCGTACGCGACGGCGGAGGCCGAGGAGCGCTACCGGATGGCGGCGACCGCCCGCACGAAGCTGCCCGTGGTCAAGGCGCTGGTGGACCGGCACCCGGGCGAGCAGACGCTGGTGATCGGCGGCTACATCGAGCAACTGCACCAGCTCGGCGACTACCTCGACGCGCCGATCGTGCAGGGCTCGACCACCAACAAGGAACGGGAGCGGCTCTTCGACGCGTTCCGCTCCGGGGAGATCCGCACCCTGGTGATCTCGAAGGTCGGCAACTTCTCCATCGACCTGCCCGAGGCGGCGGTGGCGATCCAGGTCTCCGGCACGTTCGGCTCGCGGCAGGAGGAGGCGCAGCGCCTCGGGCGGGTGCTGCGGCCCAAGGCCGACGGCCGGCAGGCGCACTTCTACACGGTCGTCTCCCGGGACACCATCGACACCGAGTACGCCGCCCACCGCCAGCGCTTCCTGGCGGAGCAGGGGTACGCGTACACGATCGTCGACGCCGACGACGTCCTCGGCCCGAAGCTGCCGACGGTCGACTGACTCCCGTCACCGGACAGACCTCGCGGGAAGCGCACGTCCCTGCGGTCGGTGTGGCGGGCCTGGCACCGGCTCAGCGGTGTGGCCCGACGCTGACGAATGACTGATCTCTGCCCGGGTACGCGGGCTGCGAGACCGGCGACGGACTCGGGCCCGTGGGCCCGCACCACCATCACGCTGGGCCACGGCCCGGCGCGGAATCGCGATGGCCGACCCGACATACGCGAGAAGAGGCATGCGATGAGGGACAGGATCCTCCAAGCTCTGAAGAGGCAGACAAAGTCGATCATGGTGCGCCGCAGGCGCAGGGATTCCATGATCAGCAAGCGGGGCCGCTCCAGAAGGCCCGGCAGGCTCTTCCAATAAGCGCTTCGGCCAAATCTTGGACAGTTTCCGCTCGCTGGGAACGACAACTGTCCAAGATCGCCAAAGGGGGCGGGGGCGGTGTGGTCCCGGCCGTGGGGCGATGGGTGAGCCGGCGCGGACGGGCGGTCGGGACTGCCGGGCGGCTACGGCCGGCGGACCCGGTAGTAGAGGTGGGTGACCTGGTCGCCCTCGATCACCGTCGGCCCGGTCAGCTCGACCGGCGGGTGGCCGAGCTGGTCGAAGAACGGCACCCCGCCGCCGAGCAGGACCGGCACGAGGTTGACCCGGATCTCGTCCAGCAGCCCGGCGTCGAGGCACTGGCGGGCGATGGTGCCGCCGTTGACCCCGACCCAGCGGTCGCCGGCCAGCTCCCGGGCCTGCGCGACGGCGGCCTCGATGCCCTCGGTGACGAAGGTGAACGGCGCGTCCGGCCGGGGCCAGCCGTCCGGCACGTGGTGGGTGACCACCACGACCGGCTTGTCCAGGGGGTGCCGGCCGTCCCAGCCGCCGATCAGGTCGAAGAGTCGCCGGCCGACGACCAGGGCGCCGGTCTCGTCCATGGTGCGGCGCACGTGGCCGGCGCTCGCCGGGGAGGTGCGGAACGTCATGTCCGGCTTGGCGGTCGGCACGGGGACGTCGCCGTTCTCGTACCAGCGGAAGAGCAGGTCGAAGCCGCTCTCGCCCGGACCGGAGATGTAGCCGTCCAGCGACATGCTCGCCTCGGTGTAGACCCCGGCCATCAGAGCACCCGGGTGATCTGCTCGGCGGCGATCCGGGCTTCCAGGGTCGCCGGGTCGAGGTTGGCGCAGAGCACCACCGACGCGCCGACGGCCAGCGGCGCCAGCAGCCAGTACACGGGCTGCTCGTGCTCGGCGACGTCGACCAGCAGCCGGTCGCCGGCCCGCAGGTCGAGCCGCTCGGCCACGGCCCGCGCGACGCTGCCCCACTGGCGGTAGCTCGTGCCGTCCGGGCTGGCCGCGTCGGCGCTGGTCAACGGAGCGGACGCGGGCAGCGCGTCGGTGTGCCGGCCCACCTCGGCGAGCCAGTCCAGGTAGCCCAGGGGCACCTCGGCCAACGGGGCGGACCCGAGCCCGAGGACGTAGCGGTGCCGGCCCTCGGGCACGTCCTCCAGCCAGTCGTCCAGCCGCTTCGCGCTGACGAAGACCGCGTCGAACGGCTCGTCGTCGCCGGGCCCGAGCTGCGGCAGCCCGGCGGTCGCCCGGGGGCGGAACGACACCGCCACCCCGGCCGACCAGGCGCCCAGCAGCACGGCGGCGGTCTGCCAGTGGGCCGGGAGCAGCACCGCGGCCCGGTCGCCGACGCCCAGCCCGCAGCCCTCACGCAGCAGCCCGGCGGCCCGCGCCGCCCAGCCGCCCAGCTCCGTGGCGGTCAGGTCGACCCGCTCACCGGTCGCGTCGTCGAGGTACGTCAGCAGCGGCTGGTCCACCCCGGCGGGCCGGTCACCGGCCGGCGACTCCCGGACGAGGGCATCGGTCAGGATCATCACGCACTCCTCGGGCAGGCTCAGGCCACCCTACTCAACCAGCGTCGGACCAGCATTCCACTGACGTGCCGGCGGGCATGCGAACGGATCGGCGTCACCTGAACCCCTGCCGGTCAGGGTGCGCTACTGTCCGCCCGTGCTGACCGAGGCGTACGACATCTGGACCGACGACGACGTCGATGACGAGGCCGGGGAGCGGCCCAGGCTGCCCGCGGGATGGGCCGACCATGCCGGGCCGGGCATCGACGTCCGGACCTGGCCCAGGTCCCCGCGCACCGGTCAACCGATGCTGCACTGCTTCACGCTGTGGTTGCCCGAGGCGTACCGGCGGCGCGGACCCGATCTGGTGGCCGTCGCCGTTTTCCAATGGGAGGACGAGCTCTACTTCAAGGACCCGGCGCCGGAGATCACCACGATCATGGCCGGAGGACCCGTCGACGTCGCACAGCCCGAGCACCCGTTCTGGGCCGAACTCGCCCGGGCCAGGGCCCACCCACGACTGCAGGTCGCCGACGACGGCGTCGCGTCCCTGCTCGCCATGGTGTGGCTCACCGAGGCGGAGCTGAACGGGCCACGGGTCGCCCGACCCACCGCGGCGCCCTCGCTCGCCGACGGCGAGGTCGACAACACCTCCTGGCGGGCGAGGCACGGCGTGTACGGCTCACTGTGGCTGGTGCCCCGCGACGACCCCAACGCAGGCGTGCCACCGGTGAGTTTCCCGTCCGACGGCGACGCCTACGTCGACGTGCCGGACAGGTTCGACGTCTTCCACGCCGAACACCTGGGCGGCACCGACATGTCCCCCGACGGAGTGCGCGACGGCCTGTCGCCCTGGTACATCGAGGTGTGCCGACTGGGCGGCATCAGCTTCGGCGGCGACCTGGACATCGCCCTGGACCTCGAAAACGACGCCTTCCTCGGCGACTGGAGCACCGCTGTGCGGATCCCGGGCACCGATGCCGGTCAACCGACGCCGCCACGTTGAGCCAGCGGCAAGGCGCACGCGGGACCCGCTGACCGTCACACCGGCAGCTCGGGGCCACCGTCGAGCAGCGGGGCGAGCAGGTCTCCGTCCTTCTCCACCCGCTTGAGCACCTCGCTCGCCACGTACGGCTTGGTGGCCGGCCGCTTCCCGGCCGCGCCCGCCTCCACCTCGTCCCAGGTCAGCGGGGTGGACACGGACGGCACCGACTGGGCCCGCAGCGAGTACGGCGACACGGTCGTCTTGGCCGCGTTGTTCTGGCTCCAGTCGATGAAGACCTTGCCGGGCCGCAGGTTCTTCGCCATCTTCGACACGACCAGTTTCGGGTGCGCCCGTTCCAGCTCCTGGGCGATCCGCTTGGCGTAGGCGGACACGTCCTCGGCGTCCTGCGTGCCGGCGATCGGGCAGCAGAGCTGCATGCCCTTCTTCCCGGACGTCTTCGGGTAGCTGTCGATGCCGTCCTCGGCGAGCCGGTCCCGCATCAGCAACGCCACCTGGCAGCACTGACGCAGCGCCGCCGGCGGTCCCGGATCCAGGTCGACCACCATCATGTCCGGGTGCTCGCCGATCTTCCACTGTGGGGTGTGCAGCTCCAGCGCGGCGAGGTTGGCCAGCCAGACCAGGGTGGGCAGGTCGTCGGCGACCACGTAGTCGATGGTCTCCCGGCCCTTGCTCGACCCGGGCGCGGGCAGCGTCTCGGTGCGTACCCAGCCAGGGGTGGCGGCCGGGGCGTTCTTCTCGAAGAACGAGCCGCCGGTGACCCCGTTGGGGAAGCGGATCCGGGTCAGCGCCCGGCCTTGCAGGTGCGGCAGGAGCACCGGGGCGATGCGGGTGTAGTAGTCGATCACCTCGCCCTTGGTGAACCCCGCGTCGGGATAGAGCACCTTGTCCAGGTTGGACACCTCCAGCGAACGCCCCTCGACGTCCACCTTCAACCGCTCACCCGGCATCGTCGACCTCCTCGGCGGGCTTGTCCGGTCGCAGCCGGAGCACCCGGGGGAACCGCAACCGCCCGTCCGGGGTGCGCTGGCCGTACTTCACCTCCACCACGACCTTCGGTGTTACCCAGATCGCGCCCCGCGCATCCTCGCGCGGCAGGGCGTCGGCGAACGGCGACCCGCCGGTGCGCAGCGGCTCCAGCTCGCGGAGCAGTTCCCGCTCGATGGCCGCGCCGATGCCGCCGCCGACCCGCCCCCGGTAGGTGAGCCGCCCGTCCGGGCGCGGCACCCCGACCAGCAGGCCGCCGATCTTCCGCGCCCCGGGCCGCCAGCCGCCGACCACGAAGTCGCCGGTCACCTCCAGCTTGACCTTCACCCAGTCCGGCGAGCGCACCCCCGGGCGGTAGACCGAGTCGACCCGCTTGGCCATCACCCCCTCCAGGCCGTGCTCGCCCGCCGCCTCGTAGGTGGCCAGGCCGTCCGGGAAGACCGGCGACACCGCCCACCGGGCGCCGCCGAGCGCGAGGCCGTCCAGCGCCTCCCGCCGGCGGGCGTACGACCAGCCGGTCAGGTCCTCGCCGTCGAGCCGGAGCAGGTCGAAGATCATGTACGTCACGGGGATGGTCGCCGCCAGCCGGGCGGCCTTGTTCCGGTCGCGGACGTGCATCCGCTCCGCCAGGGCGGTGAACGAGGGCTGGCCGTGCTCGCCGAGCAGCACCACCTCGCCGTCGAGCAGCGCGTCGCCCACCTGCTTCTGGAGGGTGGCCAGCTCGGGGTACGCCACGGTGATCTCGACGCCGGAGCGGGCGTACAGGTGCTGCCGGCCGCCGGAGATGTCGGCGAGCGCGCGGACGCCGTCCCACTTGAACTCGTACGCCCAGCCGGAACCCGCCGGGAGCTGCCCGGTCATCGCGAGCATCGGCTTGAGCGGCGCGCCGGGCACCCCATGACTGTACTTGCGCACGGAAGCGCTCGCGTGGCCTTCGATCTTTTGGGATCCTGGGCAGTACCGGCGAGAGGAGCACGGGATGCGGGCCATCTGGAAGGGAGCGGTCTCGTTCGGGCTGGTCTCGATCGGGGTGCGGGTCTACTCGGCCACCGAGGAGAAGGACATCCGCTTCCACCAGGTGCACCGGGATGACGGCGGCCGGATCCGTTACAAGCGCACCTGCCAGGTCTGCGGCGAGGAGGTCACCTACGACGACATCGCCAAGGGCTACGACATCGGCGGCGGCGAGATGGTGATCCTGACCGACGAGGACTTCGCCGACCTGCCGCTGTCCACCTCGCACGCGATCGACGTGCTGGAGTTCGTCCCCGCCGAGCAGGTCGACCCGATCCTCTACAACAAGGCGTACTTCCTGGAGCCGGAGGGCACCGCCACCAAGCCGTACGTGCTGCTACGCGACGCGCTCGCCGACTCGGAGCGGGTGGCGATCGTCAAGGTGGCGCTGCGCCAGCGGGAACAGCTCGCCACGCTGCGGGTCCGGGAGGGCGTGCTGCTGCTCAACACGATGCTCTGGCCGGACGAGATCCGTAGCCCCGACTTCGGCTTCCTGGACGAGGACCTGAAGGTCCGCCCGCCGGAGCTGGCCATGGCCAGCTCGCTGATCGACTCGATGGCCGGCGAGTTCGAGCCGGACGCGTTCACCGACGACTACCGGGCGGCCCTCCAGGAGGTCATCGACGCGAAGGTGGAGGGCCGCGAGGTGGTCCAGCCGGAGGAGGTCGAGGAGGCCCCGGCGGCGGCGGTGGACCTGATGGCGGCGCTGAAGGCGTCCGTGGAGCGGGCCAAGGCCGCCCGGGGCGAGGCGCCGGCCGGCGGTGGCGGCGAGCCGACCCCGATCTCGGCGGCCCGTTCCGCCCAGAAGAAGGCGGCCGAGAAGAAGGCGGCCAAGGCACCGGCCAAGAAGGCCGCCGAGAAGAAGGCGGCGCCCAAGAAGACGGCCGCGAAGAAGGCAGCCCCGAAGAAGGCCGCCGAGGGCGAGAAGAAGCCCGCGGCGAAGAAGGCGGCCCCGAAGAAGGCGGCCCGCAAGACCGCCTGACCCGCACCGGCCCGCGTCCCCCGGCCGCCGACGCCTGCCCGGCGCACCGCGCGGGTTGCCTTGACGCCGGTGGCAAGGTCTAGCGTCGGTCGCGTCGGACGAGGGAGGTCGGATGCTGATCGGTGAGCTGGCGGAACGCGCCGGCACGAGCACCCGGACCCTGCGCTACTACGAGACGCACGGCCTGGTCCGGGCGGCCCGCTCGGCCAACGGCTACCGGGTCTACGACGAGGCGGAGCTGCACGTCGTACGCGAGATCCGGGCCCTGCTCGCGGTGGGCTTCGGGCTCGACGACATCCGCCCGTTCGTCGCCTGCCTCCGGGCCGGCAACGCCGCCGGCCACGTCTGCCCGGACTCCGTCGCGGTGCTGCGGCGGAAGCTGGCCGAGGTGGACGCCGGCATCGACCGACTGCACGCGGTCCGGCAGGAGCTGCGGGACCAGCTCGCCCACGCCATCGCCCACCGGGAGGAAACATGCTCCAGACTGCGCCGCACGGCTCGCTGACCGCCGTCACCGACGACACCTTCGCCGCCGTGGTGCTCGCCGCCGACCGGCCGGTGGTGGTCGACTTCTGGGCCGACTGGTGCCCGCCGTGCCGGGCGATCTCCCGCAGCCTCGCCGAGCTGGCCGGGGAGTTCGCCGGGCAGCTGGTCTTCGCCACGATCGACACCGACGCCAACCCGGACACCACGCGCACGTACGGCGTGCTGTCCCTGCCCACCCTCCTGGTCTTCCACCGGGGCGAGGTGGTCGGCTCGATCGTCGGGGCGCGGCCGAAGCACCACCTGCGGCAGTCCCTGGCCCGGCACCTGGCCGGCTGAGCCCGTGGGCGGCGGCCCGCTTGGCCGCCGCCCTGCCCCGGGCGTTCCTGCAGGTGCTGGTGGGGCGGGGGTGGCCCGCGTGGTGGAAGCGGGACGGCCGAGGCGGCGCGGTAGGCGTCGGGGCGGGTACCGTGTGCGTCGGCTTTCCCCTCCCGGCACTCCGATGCCGGCCACACCTTCGCAGCAGGGAGTCGACGCCGTGAGCGAGCGTACGCAGAACCGAGCCCAGAAGTCGGAGCGGCGGCTGGCCGCCCAGTTGGCGGCGCAGAAGGCGGCCGAGGCGAAGCGTCGCCGGCAGGCGTGGGCCGGCGGGCTCGCCGGCGTCGCCGTGGTCGCGGTGCTGATCACCGTCTTCGTGACGATCGGGCAGAACGGCGACGACTCGAAGGAGCAGGCAGCGGGCACCCCGTCGGCGTCCGCCACCGCCCCGGCCGCCGACGCGCCCCCCGCTCCGCAGCTCCCGGCGGGTGCGGACCCGGCCCTGGGCACCAAGCCGACGATCGCCGCCGGCAAGGGCGAGCTGAAGAAGCTCACCGTGACTCCGCTGATCAAGGGCACCGGCCCGGCGGTGCAGAAGGGCCAGACGATCACCACGAACTACGTGGGCGTGTTCTACAAGGACGGCAAGGAGTTCGACTCGTCGTGGAACGCCGGCCAGCCGGCCTCCTTCGCGATCGGCGTCGGTCAGGTCATCCCCGGCTGGGACCAGGGCCTGGTCGGGGTGACCGTCGGCAGCCGCGTGCAGCTCGACATCCCGGCCGAGCTGGCGTACGGCAACGACCCCTCCAGCGGGCGGCCGACCGGCCCGCTGCGCTTCGTCGTGGACGTGCTCGCGGCCCAGTGACCCGGGTGGCCGGCCCGGTTCGCCCGGGTTGTCGCCCCGGTGTGATGCAGTAGCCCACAGAGGGCTTCCGGCCCTTCACCGACCAGCAGTAGGTTCAGCGTCACCCCGGGCGCCCGCCGTCCGGGGTGACCACCGGACCGGACGCGGAGGTGCACGTGACGGCGCTGGACGACGCGGGGCGGACCGCCCGGGTGATGTGGACGCACTTCGAGCCGGTCCACGCGGTCACCTACTTCCATCCCCGTGCCCGCGCCGCCTTCGAGGCGGTCGGGCTGCGCGGCTTCTGGCGCGGCTACTTCGCCGGCCGGGCGGCGCCGCTCGGGCCCGTCGACGCCGCGCCGGTGGTCGGGTCGTTCTTCAACTTCGCCCCGCACACCGTGGCGCGGGCGCTGCCGGCCGTCTGGCGGCTCGCCACCCCGCCGGAGGCGCTGCGCGCCCGGCTCACCGGCGCGGTGCAGGCGCTGGCCGAGCTGACCTACGAGCTGCCCGAGTCGCACCTGGTCGAGGCGGCCGAGCTGCTGGAGGCGGCCGCCGCCGAGGTGGAGCCCGCCGGCCGGGTGCTCGGCGCGGCCAACGCCGCCCTGCCGCGCGGCGAGTACCCGCTGGCCCGGCTGTGGCAGGCCGCCACGACGCTGCGGGAGCACCGGGGCGACGGGCACGTCGGGGCGCTGGTCGCGGCCGACCTCGACCCGGTGGAGACGCTGGCCTGGCGGGTCGCGGTCGGCCTGTCCCCGCAGTACCTGGCCGGGCGGGGCTGGGCCGAGGAGCAGTGGGCCGCTGCCCGTGCCCGGCTGGCCGAGCGGGGCTGGCTCACCGCCGAGGGCGAGGCGACCGCGCAGGGCCGCGCCCGGTTCCGGGCGATCGAGGACGCCACCGATGCCGCCGCCGCGCGACCGTGGCGGGCGCTCGGCCCCGAGCGCGCCGACCGGCTCCGGGAGCTGCTCGAACCGATCGCCCGCGCCGCCCACTTCGTCATCCCCGAGGAGAACCCGATCGGCCTGCCCACCCCGCAGAGCTGACCGCCGCCCGTCCGGGACAGCGCGGGTCATCGCCCGCCCGGGAAACGGCGCGGGTCATCGCCCGGCGAGTCGGCCCGGTCGTCGCCCGTCCGGGACGGCGCGGGTCGGCGCCCGATGGGGCAGGATGGGGCCGTGGCGGATGCGGTGATCTTCGACCTGGACGGCGTGATCGTGGATTCGGAGCCGGTCTGGGAGGAGGTGCGGCGGGCGTACGTGGCGGCGCACGGCGGGACCTGGCAGGCCGACACGCAGCGCCGGCTGATGGGTATGAGCACCGGCGAGTGGGCCCGGTACCTCAGCGGGGAGCTGGGCGTCGACCGGAGCGCCGAGCAGGTCGCCACCGAGGTGGTCGAGGAGATGATCCAGCGGTACGCGGCGCGCGTACCGCTGATCGACGGGGCCGACGAGGTCGTGCGCCGGCTGGCCGGGCGGTGGCCGCTGGGGCTCGCCAGTTCCTCGCCGACCCGGCTGATCGCGGCGGCGCTGGCCGCGACGGGCCTGGCCGACGTGTTCGGCGCGACGCTGTCGACCGAGGAGACCGAGCGGGGCAAGCCGGCGCCGGACGTCTACCTGGCGGTCGCCGGGCGGCTGGGCGTCGACCCGGCCCGCTGCGTCGCCGTGGAGGACTCGTCCAACGGCGTCCGGTCGGCGGCCGCCGCCGGGATGACGGTGGTGGCGGTGCCGCACGGGTCGTACCCGCTGGACCCGGACGCCGAGCGGCTCGCGGCGGTGGTGCTGGGCGCGGTGGGCGAGCTGACCCCCGCCACGGTGGACCGGCTCGGGTAGCGGCTCAGGCCGGACGGGCGACCACGTCGAGCAGCGGCGTCGGCCGGTCGACCCGGGCGATCTCCGCGACGGTCCAGCCCGCGGCGCCCACCCGGTCGACGAGCCGGTCGACGAGCGGGGCCAGCCGGGCGGGGTGCGGCGGCTCGTAGACCAGGTGCAGCACGCCGTCGGGGGCCAGCAGGCCGGCGAGGCGGCGGAACTCGGCCGTGGGCGGCCGGGTCCAGAACAGGTTGACGTTGACCGCGAGGATCCGGTCGTAGCGCTCCCCGGGGGAGTCCAGGGTGGACAGGTCGGCGTGCCGGAAGACGGCCCGACCGGCGGCGACCTGCGCGGCGTTGCGCTGGGCGGCGGCCCGCAGCGCGGTGGCGGACCGGTCGACCGCGACGACCCGGGCGACCGCCGGCACCGCGCAGATGAGCGCGACGGCCACGCCGTTGCCGCAGCCGATCTCCAGCACCCGGTGGCCGGCGCGCAGGTCGAGCCGGTCCACGGCCCAGCGCAGCCGCTCCGGCACCCGCCTGGTCGCCACCCGGTCAGCGTAGCCACGCCGGGCCCGTCAGACCCGCCCCGACTCGGGCTCGACCTCGGCGCGCGTCGCCGAGCGGCCCCGCGACTCCCCGGTGCCGGCCGGTTCGGCGTCGGCCCCCACCCCGTCCCGCATGACCACTCCCTCCCGCCGGTCACCCGGTTGCACGGTTTCCGGCCCCGTCGAGATCGGCATGAGCGCGGGTCCGCCGGGTACGGCAGCCGACGGCGCCCCGCGCCGGGGCCGCCGGGTGAGGAGACGGGGATGAAGGCGATCGTGTACGAGCGCACCGGCGACGTCTCGGTGCTGCAACTGGTCGACCGGCCGGTGCCGGAGCCGGGTCCCGGCGAGGTCCTGGTGCGGGTAGCGGTCTCCGGGGTGAACCCGACGGACTGGAAGTCGCGCCGGCAGGGGCCGCTGCCGGACGGCTGGCAGACGCCGGGGCAGGACGGCGCGGGGGTGATCGAGTCGGTCGGCGAGGGCGTCGACCGGGAGTTGGCCGGCGAGCGGGTCTGGCTGTGGGAGGCCGCCTGGCAGCGCCCGTGGGGCACCGCAGCCGAGTACACGGTGGTGCCGGTCCGGCAGGCGGTACCCCTCGGCGACGCCTCCTTCGACGTGGGGGCCTGCCTGGGCATCCCCTTCCTCACCGCACACCGGTGCCTGACGGCCGGGGAGTACACGCCGGACAGGCTGCACGCCGGGTCGCTCAGCGACCACACGGTGCTCGTGCAGGGCGGGGCGGGGGCGGTGGGCAACGCGGCCATCCAGCTCGCGCGGTGGGCGGACGCCTGCGTGGTCGCCACGGTCAGCAGCCCCGAGAAGGCGCAGCTCGCGGCGGCGGCCGGAGCGTCCTTCGTGGTCAACTACCGGGAGCAGGACGTGGTCGAGGAGGTCCGCAAGATCGCGCCCGACGGGGTGCACACGATCGTCGAGGTCTCCGCGGCGCGCAACGCCGCGACCGACGTGCAACTGCTCGGGCGCGGCGGCGCGGTGTGCGTCTACGCCGACGACGGCGGGGACGAGCTGACCCTGCCGATCCGGCCGTCGATGGTGCCGAACGCGCGCTGGCAGTTCGTGCTCGTCTACACGGAGCCGAAGGCGGCCAAGGCCCAGGCGGTGGTGGACGTGGCCGCCGCGGCGGCGCAGGGCGGCATCCGGGTGGGCGAGGACGCGGGCCTGCCGCTGCACCACCACCCGCTCTCGGCGGCGGCCGCCGCGCACCGGGCGGTGGAGAACTCGGTGGTCGGGAAGGTGCTCATCAGCACCAGCGCCCCCGGGTGACGGCCCCCGCCGGGAGGCGGCTGAGCGTCCGCCGGGAGACGGCTGGGGCGCCCGCCAGCCGGCCGGGACCACCGCCCCAAACCCCCAATGATCTGCGCGAGTTTCCCCGTCATCGGGACAGAGGCGAACAACTTTCGCAACAATGGTGGTGCGGGTCGCCCCGCAAAAGGAACGGGCGGCCCCGGCGCGGTGCGAACGCCGGGGCCGCCCCTGGGGAGGGATGTCTCAGGAGTGCGTCCCTTACCCCAACAGGCGACGGTGCGCCTGAAAACGTTACGGGGCCGTCAGCTCCCGGACACTCAGCTCGCCCTCGGCGTACCTCGAACGCACCACCTTCTTGTCGAACTTGCCGACGCTGGTCTTCGGCACCGCGTCGATGACCGCCCAGCGCTCCGGCAACTGCCAGCGGGCCACCGACCCGGCCAGGAACTCGCGCAGCTCCTCCGGGTCGACCGACGCCCCCTCGCGGAGGACGACGGTGGCCAGGGGCCGCTCCCCCCAGCGCTCGTCGGGCACCCCGACCACGCAGGCCTCCAGCACGGCCGGGTGGGCCATCAGCGCGTTCTCCAGCTCCACCGAGGAGATCCACTCGCCGCCGGACTTGATCACGTCCTTGGACCGGTCGGTGAGGGTGATGTAGCCGTCCGGCGAGAGGGTGCCGACGTCGCCGGTGCGCAGCCAGCCGTCACGGAACTTCTCCTCGTCCGGGGTGTCGTCGCCGAGGTAGCGGGCGGTCACCCAGGGCCCCCGGACCTCCAGCTCGCCCACGGACGTGCCGTCGGCGGGCATCGGCTCGCCCAGCGGGCCGACGATCCGGGCCTCGACCCCGGCCGGCACCCGGCCCTGGGTGTAGCGGTAGCGCCAGGCGTCGTCGCCGGTCGCCCCGGCCGGCGGGCGGGCCACCGAGCCGAGCGGCGACATCTCGGTCATCCCCCAGGCGTGCACGATGTCGATGCCGTGCCGCTCGCCGAACGCGTGCATCAGTGCCGGCGGGCAGGCCGACCCGCCGACGATCACCTCCTGCAGCGAGGAGGTGTCCACCTCGTGGCCGTCGAGGTGGGCCAGCAGGTCGTTCCAGATGGTCGGCACCGCCCCGGCCAGGGTGGGCCGCTCGACGGCGATCATGTCGGCGATCGGCGCGGCCTGGAGGAACCGGTCCGGCATGATCACCGACGCGCCGGAGATGAACGCCGCGTAGGGCAGTCCCCAGGCCATCGCGTGGAACATCGGCACGATGACCAGCTCGCGGGTGGTCGGGCCGAGGCCGAACGACTCCGGCATGCAGACCTGGAGGGAGTGCAGGTATATCGACCGGTGCGAGTAGGCGACGCCCTTGGGGTTTCCGGTGGTCCCGGAGGTGTAGCAGAGGGCGGCGGCGGCGCGCTCGTCCACCTCCGGCCAGTCGTAGACGTCGGGCCGATCGGCCAGCAGCGCGTCCCAGTGGTGTACGGCGATCCGGTCGCCGGCCGCCACCACCAGCGGGGCCGGGTCCCCGCCGCCGACCACGACCACGTGCCGCACCGTGGTCATCTCGCCGATCACCCGGGCGAGCAGCGGGATGAGCGTCGAGTCGACCAGCACCACCCGGTCCTCGGCGTGGTTGGCGATGTAGGCGACCTGCTCCGGGAAGAGCCGGATGTTGAGGGTGTGCAGCACGGCGCCCATGCTCGGCACCGCGAAGTAGGCCACGAGGTGCTCGTTGTTGTTCCACATGAAGGTGGCGACCCGCTCGTCGCCGGTGACCCCGCACTCGTCGCGCAGCGCGTGGGCCAGCCGGGCGGCCGTCCGCCCGACCTCGGCGTACGACATGCGGCGCGGTTCGCCGCCGGTCCATGTGACGACCTCGGCCGTGCCGTGCACGGTCGAACCGTGGGTGAGGATCCGCGCGACCTGGAGGGGGGCGTCCATCATCGTGCTACGCATGGGTAACAAATTAGTGTCGCCGGTCACACCTTGGGAACCCTGGAAAGCCCGTCCGCCCCCGGCCGGCCCCGTAAATTGTCCGGGTGAGCATCTCCTGGGCCGATTCGTACGTGGGCCAGTTGCGCGCCCTGGCCGGTGACCGGACGCTGATGTTCGTCGGGGCCCGCGCCGTGGTCCGCGACAACGCCGGGCGCGTCCTGCTGATCCAGCGCTCCGACAACCACCAGTGGGCCCTGCCGGCCGGGGCGATGGAGCTGGGCGAGTCGATCGCCGACTGCGCCGTCCGCGAGGTACGCGAGGAGACGGGCCTGCGCGCCCTGCGGGTCAGCGCCTTCGCCCTCTACACCGGCCCGGACCGCACCCACACCAACATGTACGGCCACACGTACCAGATCTTCACGACCGCGTTCCGCGTCGAGGAGTGGGACGGCAACCTGGCCCGGGTCACCGACGAGACCGTCGACGCCGGCTTCTTCCACCGGGAGCAGTTCCCGGCCCCGCTCTCCACGAGCGTCCCCGAGACCCTCGCCGACCTCGACGTCTTCGAGCAGACCAACCGGCTGATCCTCAAGTGACCCGGGCCGGGGCGCACCCCGGACACCGATCGCGCCCGGGGTGACAGCCGAGGGTCACCGGATCACCGCCAGGATGCACCGTCCTTCAGGGCGGGGAGGAATGGCGAACGCGTCGTCAACCACGATCGTCCTTTGTGGTAAGACTGGTCCTGTGCGGACGGCGTACAGGTGTCGGGCGTACCCGAACCCGGAGCAGGCGGCGGTGCTGAACCGTACGTTCGGTTGCATCCGGGTGGTGTGGAACCGCACGCTTGCCGCCCGTCATGCTCGTTACCACGCTGAGGGCAGATCGACCTCGTACGCCCAGACGGATCGGGCGCTGACGGAGATGAAGAAGCAGCCCGACCTGGCGTTTCTGGGTGAGGTGTCGTCGGTGCCGTTGCAGCAGACCCTGCGGCACCAGCACACCGCCATGACGGCGTTCTTTGCCAAGCGGGCCCGGTATCCGCGCTACAAGTCGCGGCATGGGCGCCAGTCGGCCAGTTTCACCCGGTCGGCGTTCCGGCTGCGTGGCGGGAACCTGTCGTTGGGGAAGACACCTGGTGTGTTGCGGTTCGTGTGGTCCTGGCCGAACATCGACCCGGCGGGGTTGGATCCAACGATGGTGACGGTGTCGCGTGACCCGGACGGCCGCTGGTTCGTGAGCTTCGCCGTCGACGCCGAGGCACCCGCCGCACCACCCGAACCGTCGGGCGGGGTCGTGGGGGTGGATCTCGGCCTGAGTGACTTCGCGGTGCTGTCCACCGGCGAGCGCATCCCGCATCCGAGGCACATGGAGCGGCGCGAACGCCGACTCAAGCGGTATCAGCGGATGATGGCCCGCCGGCAGAAGGCTCCGCCAACCGCGCCAAAGCCAAACGGAAGGTGGCCCGGGCGCATTCGCGGGTGCGCGACGCCCGCCGGGACTTCCTCCACCAGCAGTCCACCGCCCTGGTGCGCCGGTTCGCCGCCATCGCCGTGGAGGACCTGGCGGTGGCGAACATGGTCCGCAACCGCTCCCTGGCCAAAGCGATCGCCCGTACCGGCTGGGCCGAGTTCCGCACCCTGCTTGCCTACAAGGCGCACCGCGACGGCCGCACCCTCGCCGTGGTGGACCGCTGGTACCCGTCGTCCAAGACGTGTTCGGCGTGCGGGCACCTGCTCGCTGTGCTTTCCCTCGGCACACGGCATTGGTCGTGTCCGGTTTGCGGCACCCGGCATGACCGGGACGTCAACGCCGCCAAGAACATCGCTGTCGCGGCCGGGCTGGTCGAGACGCAAAACGCCTGCGGAGCGGACGTCAGACACGAAGGACCTCCTTCCGTGCGGTCTGCGGTGAACCAGGAACCCCAACCCGCGAGGGTCGGAATCCCCCGCCGTTAGGCGGGGGAGGATGTCAAAGCATGGTCTGGCTCTTTGCCTCCATCTCGGCGGCGGCCTCCTCCTTCGATTCCCGGGACAGCGGCTTGCCGCCCGGCGCCGGGGCCTCGCCGCCGAGGCCGTCCGCGCCGCCCGTGGTGCCGCCGGGGCCCGCCCCGCGCAGCTTCTCGTTCGGCAGCGCGAGGGTGACCAGCACCGCCACGATCGCGATCAGTCCGGTGGTCAGGAAGACCAGGTGCAGCGACTCGACGAACGACACCTGGACGGCCGCGCGGACGGGGGCGGGCAGGGCCAGGATGGTGGCCGGGTCGTTGACCGAGACGTCCGCTCCGCCGCTCGCCGCCACCGCGGCCTGCTGCTGCGGCGGCAACTGGGCGATCGCCCCCGGCAGCCGGCCGGCCAGCTCGGACGTGAGCCGCGACGACAGCACCGCGCCGAGGATGGCGACGCCGAACGACCCGCCCAGCGACCGGAAGAACGTCGCCGACGCGGTGCCGGCGCCCAGGTCCCGCATCGAGGCGGCGTTCTGCACGGCCAGGATCAGCGACTGCATGCAGAGCCCCAGCCCGACACCGATCACCACCATGAAGCCGAAGGCCGCCCAGAGCGTGGTGCCCACCTCCAGCCGGGTGAACAGCAGCATGCCGACCACCAGCACCGCCGCACCGGCCACGGGGAACCACTTGTACCGCCCGATCCGACTCATCGCCCGGCCGGTCAGCACCGAGGTGACGATGATGCCGGCCATCATCGGCAGCATCAGCAGGCCGCTGCGGGTCGGCGAGGCGCCCTTGACGATCTGGAGGTAGAGCGGGATGAAGATGATCGACCCGAACATCACCAGGCCGAGCACGAAGCCGGCGCTGTTGGCCAGGGCGAAGGTGGCGCTGCGGAACAGCCGCAGCGGCAGGATCGGCTCGGCCACCCGGGCCTCCTGGAGCACGAAGAGCACGCCGAGCACCGCGCCCGCGACGAAGAGCCCGATGATCACACCGGAGCCCCAGGCGTACTCGTTGCCGCCCCAGCTCAGCGCGAGCAGCAGGCAGCTCACCCCGGCGACCAGCAGCGCCGCGCCGAGCCAGTCGATCGCGTGGTCGCGCCGGGTGAACGGGATCAGCCGCATCACCCGGGAGCAGACCACGATCGCCAGGATCGCCAGCGGCACGTTGACGTAGAAGATCCACCGCCAGTCGGTCTCGGCGAAGTAGCCGCCGACCAGCGGCCCGGCGACCGAGGAGAGGCCGAAGACCGCCCCGAACAGCCCCTGGTAGCGACCGCGTTCCCGGGGCGTGACCACGTCCGAGATGATGGTGAACGCCAGCGTCATCAGGCCGCCGGCGCCGAGACCCTGGATCCCGCGGGTGACGATGAGCTGGGTCATGTCCTGCGACAGGCCGGCCAGCAGCGAGCCGAGCAGGAACGTGCCGATGGAGAAGAGGAACACCGGGCGACGCCCGTACAGGTCGGCCATCTTGCCGTAGAGCGGCGTCGAGGCCGTGGAGGCGAGCAGGTACGCGGTGACCACCCACGAGTAGTGGTTGATCCCGCCCAGCTCGCCGACGATCGTCGGCAGGGCGGTGCCGACGATCGTCTGGTCGAGCGCGGCCAGCAGCATGCCGGTCATCAGGCCGAACATGAGCAGCCGGATCTGCCGCCTGTTGAGCACCGGGGCTTCCGTGGTCATCCCAGGTCCTTTCCCCGCCCACCCGAAACATGCGTGCCGGCTGGTCGCCGGTCGGGTCGACCGTGGTGGGCCGGCGGTGCCGGCCGTCGGCCCGCCGACCGCACTGGTCGGCGAGGGGTCACCGGGACGGGTGCGGACCCTCGGCGAACTCCTCGACGATCTTCGCGCAGAAGGCCGGCAAATCGCCGGGCTTTCGGCTGCTGACCAGCCCGTCGTCCGTGACGACCTGCTCGTCGACCCAGGTCGCGCCCGCGTTCGTCAGGTCGGTGCGCAGGCTCGGCCAGGAGGTCATCCGGCGGCCCCGCACCACGTCCGCCTCGATGAGCGTCCACGGGCCGTGGCAGATCACCCCGACCGGCTTGCCGGCGTCGAAGAACCCCCTGACGAAGCGCACCGCGTCCGGGTCGGTCCGCAGGAAGTCCGGGTTCGCCACCCCGCCGGGCAGCACCAGCGCGTCGTAGCCGCCCGCGTCCGCGTCGGCCACGGTCACGTCCACGTCGTACGCGGTGGACTGGTCCAGGTGGTCGAAGGACCGGATCGTGCCGGGCCTGAGCGAGACCAGCACCGCCGTGGCGCCGGCCCGCTCCACCGCCTCGCGGGGCTGGACGTACTCGACCTCCTCCACGCCGTCGGCGGCCAGGAACGCGATCCGCTTGCCCTGAAGTGTCGTCGCTGCCATGTCGGTGTCCTCTCCTCTCCGGGGTACCGTCCGTCCCTTCCCGGGGCCCGGTGCCCGAAACCCGCGCCGAGGGTGCGCCCAGGTTTGACGGGGGTGCCGAGGGGGACCCCGGGAGGCATGGCAGCAGCAGCGGAACAGCGCCGGCTCGCCACCGTGGTGGAGGGCTGGCTGGGGCGTCCCGTCCTGGTCATCGGCGACGCCATGCTCGACGACTGGCGGTTCGCCGAGTCCGACCGGCTCTGCCGGGAGGCGCCCGCCCCCGTCCTCACCCTGCGCCGGCGGATCTCGGCGGCCGGCGGGGCGGCGAACACCGCGGTGAACGTCGCGGCGCTCGGGGGCCGGGCGGTGCTGGTCGCACCGGTCGGCGCGGACGTCGCCGGGGACGAGTTGCACGACTGTCTGGACCGGGCCGGCGTCTGGGACCGTACGGTCAACCAGCCCGGCCGCCCGACGCCGGTGAAGCGGCGCATGCTGGCCGGCAACCAGATCCTGCTGCGCGAGGACTCCGGCGACCCGGACGACGCGCTCGACGACGACGGGGTGGCCCGGCTGCTCACGGCACTGGACTGCGCCACCGAGGAGCTGCGCGCCGCCGCCGGTGGCGAGGCGCCCACCCTGGTGGTCTGCGACTACGGCCTGGGCGCGCTGCCCGCTCCGGTGCGCGCCTGGCTGGTCGCCCAGCGGGAGCGGTACGCGACGGTCGCCCTGGACGCCCACGACCTGGCCGACTGGCGTGGCCTCGCCCCGACCGTGGTGACCCCGAGCTTCGCCGAGGCGACCCGGCTGCTCGCCCGGGCCGCCGGCACCCGGCCGGCCCACGCGACCGAGCTGCACCTGGACCACCCCGACGGCGATCCGGCCGACGGCCCCTCCGAACTCACGGTGGGCGCCGCGCCGGGCGGCCTCGGGCCGCTCCACGGCATCCGCCACCCCGACGCGACGGGCCTGACCGGGAACGCCGGCGGCCTGCCCGGAACCCACCCGGCCGGAAACGCCGGTGGCCTGCCCGGGACCCACCCGGCCGGCGGCGGAGCGGGACCGACCGGGCACGGGGCGGGCCCCGTCCGCGGCGGTGTCGGGCCGACCGGCGAGCCGACGCCCGGCGAGGGCCGGGTGGCGATGACCGGGGACGGGCTCACCGTGACCGGCACCGGCGTCACCGTCAACGCCACGGCGGGCGAGGGCGTCGACCGGGCGGTGCTGGCCGAGTCCCGCCTCGCCGAACTGCGCGCGCACACCGGCGCCGACGTGGTGGCGGTGACCCTCGACACGGAGGGGGCGGTGGTCGGCGGGGCCGACGGCGAGCCCCGGCGCAGCCACAGCACCCCGGTGCCCGCCAGCCACGCGGTCGGGGCGGGGGACGCGTACCTGGCGGCGATGACGCTGGCGCTGGCCGCCGACGCGCCGCTGCCGACCGCCGCCCAACTGGCCCAGCTCGCCGCGACCATCACGGTCTCCGACACCGGCACCTGCGTGTGCCGCCGGGAGGACCTGCTCGCGGCCCTGGACGTGCCGGTCGACGGGGCGGGCCACCGGTCGCTGGTGGGGGCCGAAGAACTGGCCGCGCTCGTCGCGGAGCACCGCCGGGCGGGCCGCTCGATCGTCTTCACCAACGGCTGCTTCGACGTGCTGCACCGCGGCCACGTGCGGTACCTGGAACAGGCCCGGGCGCTCGGCGACCTGCTGGTGGTGGCGGTCAACTCCGACGGCAGCGTACGCCGGCTCAAGGGCCCGGACCGGCCGGTTAACCCGGTCGAGGACCGGATCGCGCTGTTGGCCGCGCTGGCCTGCGTCGACCACGTGGTGGTCTTCGAGGAGGACTCCCCGGCAGGTCTCATCGAGACCGTCCGCCCCGACGTGTACGTCAAGGGCGGCGACTACCCGCCGGAGATGGTCCCGGAGGGCCCGCTGGTGCGCCGGCTCGGCGGGCAGGTCCGCACCCTCGGGTACGTGCCGGACCGGTCCACCTCGGCGATCATCGACCGGATCCGGTCGCACAGCCAGGAACCCCAGGGGGACTCCTCCCTGACGAGCAAGCCGTCGTGAGCCGCCCGCTCGACCTCGGCACGGCCGAGCGGTTCCGCGCCGAGCGGCTGCTCGACGTGCTGATCCCGACCCGCAACCGCCCGGCCGAGCTGGCGGTCACGCTCTCCGGGCTGGCCGCCCAGGAGGGCGTGCCCGGCTTCGGGGTGGTGGTCAGCGACCAGTCCGACGGCGACGCCGCCTACCGGCACCCGGCGTCGGCCACCATGGTCCGGGCGCTGCGCCACCGGGGGCACCCGGTGCTGCTGACCCGCCGGCTGCCCCGGCGCGGGCTGGCCGAGCACCGGGCCTACCTGCTCTCCGCCTCCGCCGCCCGGTACGTGCTCTGCCTCGACGACGACGTCTGGCTGGAACCGGGCACCCTGGGCCGGCTGGTGACCGCCATCGAGGAGCTGGGCTGCGGCTTCGTCGGCAACGCCGTGCACGGGCTGTCGTACGCCGACGACGTCCGGCCGGACACGCACCGGCACTACGAGGAGTGGACCGGGCGGCCCACGCCGGAACGGATCCGCCCGGGCACCCCCGAGTGGGACCGGGCGTCGATCCACTCGGCGGCGAACCTGCTGCACGTCACGCGGACGCTCGACCTGCCGTCGGGGGCCTGGCGGGCGTACAAGGTGTCCTGGATCGGCGGCTGCGTGCTCTACGACCGGGCCAAGCTCCTCGATTCCGGCGGGTTCGACTTCTGGCGGCGGGTGCAGGAGAAGCACCAGGGCGAGGACGTCGCCGCCCAGCTCGCCGTGTTGGCGCGCCACGGCGGCGCCGGCGTCCTGCCCAGCGGCGCGTACCACCTGGAGTCGCCGACCACCGTCACCGACCGGGACGTGGAGGCGTGGGAGGTCGTGCTCGCCGAGGAGGACGCGGCCCAGCCGGCCTGAACCCCGCGACCGGCGGCCGTGCTCGGGGCGCGCCGGGCTCGGGGCACCGTGCTCAGGGCGCGCCGGGCTCGGGGTGCAGCAGCTCGCGGGCCGCCTCCACCACCTCCACCACCGGCACGTCGGTGACGAACGAATCCCGGTGCGGGCACTCGCCGTCGCCGGGGCGGTGCGGGTAGATGCCGGGGGTGCAGTCCACCCCGCAGACCGGGCAGAGCACCGTCCACGAGGCGATCGGCCGGTGCCGGCCGCGCAGCATGTTCGCCACGTTGATCAGGTTGCCGACCCAGTAGACGCCGACGGTCGCGGTGCCCACGGCGGCGGCGAGGTGCAGCGGCCCGGTGTCGTTGGAGATCACCAGTTCGCAGCCGGCGTAACAGCCGGCCAGCCCGCCGAGGCTGAGCGTGCCCACCTGCGGCCGGACCGGCACCCCGGCCGCCGCGACCACCCGGTCGACCACCTCCTGCTCCGCTGGGGTGCCGGTGACCAGCACCTCGTACCCGTCTCCGACCAGGTCGCGGGCGACCCCGGCGAATCGTTCGGCGGGCCAGCGCCGGCGGGTGTCCGTCGCGCCGGGGTGGAGCGCGACCCTGGGCCGCTGCGGTGGGCCGAGCACCTCGGCCGCTTCGGCCCGGTCGGCGTCGGTGACGGTCAGCGTCGGGACGACCGTGGTGGCCGGCGCACCCACCAGCGCGGCCACCTCCAGGTAGCGGACCACCTCGTGCTGGTAGTAGACGTACCGGATCCAGCGGTCCAGCGGCGGCGCGTCCTCGGCGCGCAGCCCGGCGGTGACCCGGGCGCCGAGCGCGCCGACGAACGGGTTGGAGTTGGCGCCCCCGCCGTGCACCTGGAGCGCCAGGTCGAAGCGCTCCTTGCGCGCCGCGGTGAGGAAGTCGTCCGTCGACGACTCCGGCTCGTCCGGCTCAAGGTGGCGGATCCCGGGCGCGGGCGGCACCACCATGACCCGGTCCACCGGGCCGGGCCGGTCGCGCCAGAGCTTCGCGTGCCACGGCGCGCCGAGCAGCACGATCTCCGCCTCCGGGTACGCGGCGCGCAGCGCGTCCAGCGCCGGCAGGACGAAGATGAAGTCGCCGAGCGCGTTGGCGCGCAGCACGGCGATCCGCTCGACGTCGGGCACGCGCCCGGCGACCGGGCCGAGCACGTCCGGGGTGACCACGGGCCCCCGCTACGGCCGGTCGGTCTCGCCGACGGCGATGTCCGGGTGGTGCATCTCCCGGTCGGCGGCCGGGTCGACGACGGTCCGCGTGCCCACCGGGGCACCGGGGCGGCCGACGGTGATGGTGCGGGGTGTGGGGCGGGCGGCCCGGGGCAGCCGGACCCGGAGCAGGCCATGGTCCATCACCGCGTCGATGGCGTCCGGGTCCACGCGGGCGGGCAGGTCGACCCTGTACTCGAAGCCCCGCGTCTCGAAGCCGCCGGGGATGCCCTGGTCGGCGTTGACCTCGGCCTCGGAGCGGGCCCGGACGCACAGCTCGCGGTCGTCCAGCTCGACCGCCACCTCCTCCGGCGCCACCCCGGGCAGCCGCACCACGACCTCCCAGCCGTCGGCGGTCTCGGCCAGCTCGACGTCCGGCGGCCCGGCCCGCCCGCCGACCAGCCGGCGCAGCTCGGAGCGCAGGGACTGCAACTCGCCCATCGGGTCCCAGCCCTGCTGCCGCCCGCGCCAGCCCCGGCCGGACCCGCCGCCCTGCTCACTCATGCCGGCCCTCCGCTGTGCTCGCTCATCGCACCTCTCCGATCCGGTGGGTGGCCGCCGAGGGCCTCAGTGAGCTGGGCGCGTCCAGGCCGGCGTCCCGGTCCACACCGACGCCGAGCCGGTCGACCAGTTCCCCGCCGAGCCAGGCGCTGATGCCGAGGATGGCCAGCGCGACCACCTCGATGGCGATCAGCGCGCCGCCGGCGGCCCGGGAGTCGGCGTTGAGCCGCACCACCCAGGTCGCCGCGAACAGCAGGATCACGGCGAGGTTGGCGGCGGCATGGCTCAGCCCCACCCGCTTGGCGCGGGTCCCCGACGGGATGGCCAGGAGGTCGAACGTCCCGGCCGCCGCGGCCAGCAGGCCGCCGACCAGGCCGACGGTGATGTTCCAGTACGCGACCTCGCCGAGGAAGTCCGGCCCGCCGACGGTGTCCACCACGTCGAACAGGACCGCGGTGACCAGCAGGGCCACCGGGAACATCACCAGCATCGGGTGGACGGGGTGGCCCAGCACCTTGAGTCGGCTCTCCATCCGGGCCTCCACTGCTCGGTCTGTCCGGGCGCGTCGGGTGAGGCGGTACCCCCGCCGCCGACGGGCAAACCTCGCGCCGGCCGCCTCCCCCTAGGCTGGCGGGCGGCGGCCACGCCGCCACCGGAACCAACGCACGGGGGAGGGTCACGTGACGGTGGAGATCACGTCGCACGAGGAACTGCGCGAGCTGCTGGGGGCGCCGATCCCGCGGGTGCTGGCCAAGGAACGGCCCGTCCTGCACGAAAGGGACCGGCAGTGGCTCGCCGCGTCACCGTTCTGCCTGGTGGCGACGGCCGGCGCGGACGGCAGCTGCGACGTCTCGCCGAAGGGCGACCCGCCCGGCTTCGCGCTGGTGCTGGACGACCGGACCATCGCGATCCCCGAGCGGCCGGGCAACCGGCGCGCCGACGGCTACCGCAACATCCTCGACAACCCGCACGTCGGGCTGCTCTTCCTGATCCCCGGGCGCACCGACACGCTGCGGATCAACGGCCGTGCGCGGCTGGTCCGGGACGCCCCGTGGTTCGACGACATGGTGGTGAAGGGTCACCGCCCGATCCTCGCCGTGGTCGTGGAGATCGAGCAGATCTTCTACCACTGCGCCAAGGCGTTCCTGCGCTCGCAGCTCTGGCAGCCGGAGAGCTGGCAGCCGGAAGCGCTGCCGTCCCGGGCCCGGCTGATCAAGGAGGTCGAGAACCCGGCCGAGAGTCTGGCCGACCTGGAGCGTCACTACGGCCCGGGCTACGCCGCCACGATCTATTCCTGACGGCCGTCCCGGTGCGGTTCCGGCCGCCTCGCCTCCGCCATTGCTAAAGACATCTTTATAAAGATAGCTTTAGGGTATGTCCCTACCCGAGGTGAAGCTCTCCGACCCCAAGGCCCTGCGCGGCTACGCGCACCCGCTGCGGATGGCCCTGATCGGGCTGCTGCGGCAGCAGGGCCCGTTGACCGCCACCCAGGCCGCCGAGCGCCTCGGCGAGAGCGTGCCGAACTGCTCGTTCCACCTGCGACAGCTCGCCAAGTACGGGCTGGCCGAGCGGGCGCCCGGCGCCGACGCCCGGGAACGGCCCTGGCGGGCCACCGCCCTCAACACCTCCTGGGACGACGCCTCCGACGACCCCCGGACGCGGGCGGCCGTCGACGAGCTGAACGCCGTCCAGCTCGCCCTCTACACCCGCCGCGCCGAGGAGTTCCTGAGCCGACGGGCCGACGAGCCGACGGAATGGCGGGCGGTCACGGGGTTCAGCGACCGCCCTGTGCACGTCACCCCCGACGAGATGGCCGAGCTGACCGCGCGGATCGAAGCCCTGCTCGCGGAGTACGACGACCGGATCACCGACCCGACGAAACGTCCGGCCGGCAGCCGGAAGGTCAGCCTCATGCACCTGGCCGTCCTCACCGATCCGCCGCCGGCCGGAGCCTCCGCCGGCGAGCAGGGCGGTGCGCGATGAGCGCCGAGGCGACCGCCACCCCGGTCACCGCCCCGCCCGGCAGCCCGTCCCGACGCGGTCCGCTGCCCCGGCTGCTGCGCGATAGGGTGTTCCGCCGGTACTGGTCGGCGCAGACCGTGTCGTACTTCGGCGACGAGATCTCCGCTCTGGCCCTGCCGCTGCTGGCCGTGCTGGTGTTCCAGGCCACGCCCGCCGAGATGGGCTACCTGACCGCCGCCGCGCTCGTCCCGAACCTGCTCTTCTCGCTGCTCGCCGGCGCCTGGGTGGACCGGTACCCGCACAAGCGCCGACTCATGATCCTCACCGACCTCGGCCGGGCGCTGCTGCTCACCGCCGTGCCGGTCGCCTACCTGCTGGGCGTGCTCACCCTGACCCAGCTCTACGTGGTGGCCTTCGCGGTCGGCACGCTCGCCGTGCTCTTCGAGGTCGCCCGAGGGCCGCTCTTCGTCTCCATCGTGGCCCGACCCGACTACGTCGAGGCGAACACCCTGGTCAACGGCAGCCGGGCGATGTCCCACGTGGCCGGGCCAAGCATCGGCGGGGCCCTCGTACAGGTGCTCACCGCGCCGATCGCCCTGATCGCCGACGCCCTGTCGTACGTCGTGTCCGCGTACTTCCTGATGCGGATCCGGCCGACGGAGCCGGCGCCCGCCCGCGGCGGCCTGGCCCTCGGCGGTGGGCTGGGCTTCATCGCGCGGACACCGATGATACGCGCGATCCTGCTCGGCACCACCACGCTCAACCTGTTCAACTTCATGCTGGCCGCGCTGTTCGTGCTCTACGCCACGCAGGAACTCGGCCTCTCGCCCGGCCTGCTGGGCGCGGTGCTGGGCGCGGGCGCGGTGGGTGGCCTGATCGGCGCGGCGCTGACCGGCCCGCTGGTCCGCCGCTTCGGCGTCGGGCTGACGCTGCTGGCCGGGTTCGTCCTCTTCCCTGCCCCCATGCTGCTCATTCCGCTCGCCGGCGGGCCGACACCGCTGGTCGTCGGGATGCTCTTCGCCGCGGAGTTCCTCGCCGCGATCGGGGTGATGCTGCTCGACATCACGACCGGCTCGGTGCAGACGGCGCTGACCCCGCAGACGCTGCTGGCCCGGGTGGCCGGGGCTCGGCGCACCATCAACTACGGCATCCGGCCGATCGGCGCGCTGCTCGGCGGCGCGCTCGGCAGCACCCTCGGCGTCCGGCCGGCACTGTGGATCGCGACGGCGGGCGCCCTCGCCGGGGTGCTCTGGGTGTTCTTCTCGCCGGTCCGCCACCTCCGTGACCTGCCGGAACAGGCCGACTGACGGGGCCGGACGTTTGAGGTGGCCGCCGAGGGTACTGCTATCGGGGACGGCCCGGCGCGTCACACGGCGCCATTCTCTGGACACGGGTCGAAGGAAGGACGGACCTCCCATGCCCACGCGAAGCAGCTCGGGGTCGACCGCGACCAAGAACCCCCCGGGCAACCAGACGCCGAACACCCCGGACATCAACGAGAGCGAGATCGCCCGGATGAAGGTCGACGACCTGCGCGACCGGCTGCGCCGGCGCGGCGTCACCGACACCGCCGACATGAAGAAGGACGACCTGGTCGAGGCCCTGGTCACGAGCCTCCGGGACGGCCGGGACTCCTCCGGGCCCGGCTCCTCGGGCTCCTCGTCCGGCGGCATCCGGACCGGCGCGCAGACCTCCACGTCGGTCAGGTACTCGCAGGTCATCGACTCCGTGGACGACGAGCCGGAGCGGCCGGGCCGCAGCCTGGTCACCACCGACCACGAGGTCATCCGGCAGTGGGCCGAGGCCCGCAAGGGCGTGCCGTGCACCGTCGACGGCACCGACCACGACGGCCACGCGGGCGTCCTGCGCTTCGACTTCCCCGCCAACGGACGCGAGGACCGGCTGCGTGAGATCAGCTGGGAGGAGTGGTTCGAGGCCTTCGACAAGCGCCGGTTGAACTTCATCTACCAGGAGGAACGCGCCGACGGGCGGCAGAGCAACTTCTTCCGGCTGGACAGCCCGGACCGCGCGGACGGCTGAGCCCTCGTACCGGACGGCAGGCCCGGGTCGGCATCCCGCCCGCCCGGCCGCCGCGGGTCGACGGCACGTCCCTCGCCCGGCTCGCCGACGTCAGGCTCGCTGTCCGATGTGGTGTTCCGCCAGGTCTGGCGATTGAGCGCCATCACCGGGGGTAGGAGGTCACACGGACGAGGGACGGCTCTCCCCTCCGACGAGAGCAGTTCGACCAACGAGGAGGATCACCCGTGACCACGAAGGTCGAGAAGTCCATCGAAGTGCAGGTTCCGGTCAGCACCGCGTACAACCAGTGGACGCAGTTCGAGGAGTTTCCCCGGTTCATGGGGGGCGTCCGCGAGGTGCGTCAGCTCGACGACCGACGGATGCACTGGGTCGCCGAGATCGCGGGCGTCAAGCGTGAGTGGGACGCGACGGTCCTGGAGCAGGTGCCCGACCAGAAGGTGGCGTGGGCGGCCACCGAGGGCGCGACCAACGCGGGGGCGGTCTACTTCCAGCCCGTCGGTCCCGACCGCACCATCGTCCGGCTGCACCTGGAGTACGAGCCCGAGGGCATGATCGAGAAGGCCGGCGACAAGCTGAACATCGTCGAGCGGCAGGCCGAGTCCGACCTGCGCAAGTTCAAGTCGTACATCGAGGAGCGCGGCGTGGAGACCGGGGCCTGGCGCGGCACGGTCGACGGCGGCCTCGGGGTCGGCACGCCGGGCGTCGAGCACGCCGCGGGCACGCGGGGCGACAGCGGCAAGGCCGGGGTGTCCGGCAAGGCCGTGGCCGCGGGCGCCGCGGTGGCCGGGGCGGCGGCGGCCGGAGCCGCCGCGGCCACGAAGCGCCGCTCCGACACCGACGAGAACGGCCGTCCGGCCACCGGGACCGACGCGGGGTATGTGGTGCCGGAGACCGGGACCGCCGGCTACCCGCACCGCACGCTCTGAACCTTTCCCGTACGCCCAGGAGCGCCAGCGACCGGCCCAGGTCCCGTGACCTGGGCCGGTCGCTCGTGCCCATCCCGACCCCGGCCGCCCGCCGCCCCGTCCGCGCGGGGATGGCTGAGACGGCCGCGTGGCGCGCTTCCTTTCGCGGGCGGCGTCAGGCCGTCTCCGCGGACACCATCCACAGGTGGCCGTCCGGATCGGCGAAGGCGCCCGCGAAGCCCCACGGCTGCTGGCCCGGCTCGACGACCACCTCCGCGCCGGCGGCCCGGGCCCGCTCGACGAGCTGGGCCGCCTCGGCCGACGTCGCCGCCGACAGGCTGAGGACGCACTCGCTGTGCCCGCGCCGGGCGACCTCGTGACGGCCGATGACCCAGCCGAAGCCGCCAACCGGCACCAGCATGACCCGGAGACCGTCGTTGAGCGCGAACTGCAACGGCTCGGGGATGCCGTCCTCCGCCGGTTCCCCGACGGCGTCCAGGCCGAGCCCTTCCGAATAGAAGCGGTACGAGGTCGGGCGGTCGGCGATCGGCAGGCTGACGACGACCGGTGCGTACTGCATGAGGCTGCCTCCAGGTTGACGGACGACGTGAGTCGTCAGGGTGGACGCCGACGGGCGCCGGAACTCATCGCTCCAGCTGCGCCCGGAGGCCGTACCGGTCGATCTGGATCCAGTACTCCACGATCAGCCCGTCGACCACCCGGTAGACCGCGCTGGTCAACTGGGTCACCGGCGCCCCGGTGGGCGCGAGACCGTCGACCTCCCCGACGTGGTGTCCCCGCTGCGTCCAGCGTGCGTAGACCTTCTCGCCGGAGCCGAAGAGCTCGTCGACGGTGAGGGTGAAGCGGCCGTACGCGTCGAGCATCTCCGTCACGTGCTCCGCGTACTGCTGGGGACTGCGCTCGACCACGGCCGGGGCCTCGGCCTGCACCTGGCGGGCCGTCACCGTCGGGGCCATGAAGCGCCCGGCCTGGGAAGGGTCGACGCCGGACCGGACCACCTCGAGGAACGACCGGACCACGGTCAGCGGATCACTGTGCATCACGACAGTATTCCCGCAGGTCACCGGGCTGGGGGCGCGGACCGGCCCCCCTGGGTCACTCGCTCCAGCCCGCCGCGTTCGTGCAGGACTCCCGCGAGATGCCGGAGCCGGTGTCCGGCCACCCGCCGAACCGCTTGTTGTGCAGGTGGGCGAAGAAGTAGCACATGCTCTCGCACGTGCCGTCCGGCACGGCCACGGCGGGGTCGGCGTTCACCGCCTCGTAGAACTCGCGCCCGAGCGCGACGATGTGGCCCCGGGCGTAGAGGAAGCCGTCGTCGGACCCGTCGGTCACCTCGTGGACGTCCGCCCGGTCGATGTCGTGCAGCTTGCGCTCGACCACCCGGTCCAGATCGGTCAGCTCCTGGCTGGACAGATCCGCCGAGAGCTGGCGGAGGTTGTCGAGGAACGGGTTGAGCCACGCGTCGATGGCGTAGAGGCTGTCGTCATCGTCGTCGGCTTCCGGGTCGCGGGTCAGGAGCGCCCGGCGGAACGCGGCGGGCGCGGCGCCCAGCCGTTCCCAGGCGGACTCGACGAGAGCCCAGAACCGGGCCTCGTCGTCGGCGCTCGGGAGCTTGGCGATACCACTGGCAGGATCAGTCACGGCGGGAGCGTAGCGAGCGTGACCGACAACCTCGCCCCGCCTAGGCGACACCGCCGACCTGCCTCCCTGGTTGCCCGTGCCGCCCGTTCCCACCGGTGCTTGCGTGACCTGGTCCGCCTGCGGTCGCCTCACCGCCGGCGATGCTCCGGTCGCCGGCGAATCGCTTCGGTGGGTACCGAAGCGTCACGCCCGTACCGTCGGCGACCATGACGACGACGACCAGCTCCCCCGCCGCCACCGAGCATCTGACGATCAGCCCGAAGGTCCTGTACTTCGGGACCCCGGTGGTGCTGCTGAGCACCGAGAACGACGACGCCAGCGCGAACCTCGCACCCATCTCCTCGGCGTGGGCTCTCGGCCACGTCGTGGTGCTCGGACTCGGCCGCGAGGGCCAGAGCGCCGACAACCTCGCCTCGCGCCCCGAGATGGTGATCAACTTTCCGGCCGCGCACCAGTGGGAAGCCGTCGAACGCCTCGCCCCGCTGACCGGCCGGCACCCGGTACCGGTCCAGAAGCGTGACCGCTTCCGTTACGAACCGGCGAAATTCGAGGCCGCCGGGCTGCGCCCGCAGCCATCGCAACACGTGCGACCACCCCGGGTGGCCGACTGCCCGCTGCAGCTGGAGGCCCGCGCCGCGCACGTCCGCGCCGACGCAGGCGGCGACTTCCTGATCGTCGAGGCCCACGTCCTGGCCGTGCACGCCGACGCCCGCATCGTCGTGCCGGGAACCAACCACGTCGACCCGAAGTCCTGGAACCCGCTGATCTACAACTTCCGCCACTACTTCGGCCTCGGCGACCAACTCGGTCACAGCTTCCGCTCCGAGACGCCCACGGTGTGACCGCCGACGGCGTTGACGATCCGCCCGCCACGCGCTCGTGGCCGGGGCCGCCTCTCATTCGGGCGGAACCGGCGCGGGGTGACGGCCGCCGCCACTAGCGTCGGGACCATGCCCGCCCGTCCGTCCCGATGGTCGATGCCGCCGCGGGTGCTGGAGGCACCGTCGTACCTGCAGGCGTTCGTGCTCTCCGGGGTGGTGACGGTGCTGGTCACGCGGGCCTTCCTCCAGGCGGCCGGCTTTCCGCGGCTCGGCGGCGGCGGGCTCCACATCGCGCACGTGCTCTGGGGCGGGCTGCTGATGACCGCCGGCCTGGGTGTCGCGCTGGTCTTCCTCGGCAGCGCCCCGCGCATCCTGGGCGCGATCCTGGGCGGGACAGGGTTCGGGCTCTTCATCGACGAGGTGGGCAAGTTCGTCACGGCCGGAACCGACTACTTCTACGCCCCGGCCGCCGGCATCATCTACGGCGCCTTCGCCCTGCTGGTCGTGATCACCCAGGCGATCCGTGGGCGGACCAGGCTCTCCGGCCCGGAGCGGACGGCCAACGCGCTGTACACGGTGGTCGGCGGGCTCCGCACGGGGCTCACCGATCAGCGTCGCACAGCGGTCATGCGTCAGGTCGACGGCTGCGGCCCGGACGTCGAGGAGGCGGTGGCGAAGCTGCTGGACGCCGTACCCCGGCGTGAGCCGGCCGGCCCCCGGTTCTGGCAGCCCTGGCTCAGCCGGGCCCGCCGGGCGGTGATCTGGGTGACCACCCACCGGTGGGTGGTGTCGCTGGTGGTGCTCTACCTGGTGGGCGAGCCGTTCGTCGTCGTGCTCACGGTCGTGCAGGACGCGGTCACCGGCCTGTTGCCCGACCAGCGGGAGTGGCGGGCGGTGGTCGGGGTCTCGGTCTCCGCGCTGATCACCGCGGTGCTCGGCATCCGCGGGGCGTTGCTGCTGCCGCACGGCCGGGTGCGAGCCTTCCGGCTGTTCAAACTCGCGCTGCTCGTGGACCTGCTGTTCGGGCAGATCTTCAGCTTCACCGTCGATCAGTTCGGGGCGCTCTCCGCGCTCTGCGTGGACCTCTTCCTGCTCGCGGTGGTGACGGCCGAGTACCGCCGGCTCTGCCGGCAGGCACCGACGTCACGCAAGTGAGGTGCGGCTGACCGGCTTCGGCCGGTCGCTCTGCCACCTGATCGGCGGCGGCCTGAAGAAACGGCGAAACGATCGTTGCCCCCACCGCGCCTGGACACACAGCGTGCGGCCTCCCGGTTCTGGTCGGGAGGCCGCCGCCGGCTGAAATTCAATCGTGGGGAGTTTGGGACCCGGCGATCAACGGGTGAGGCGGATTTCCACCGGACCGGTGAAAGCACCGCCGTCGAAGTCCGAAGCTGTGGCCACGGCCATGCCCGGGTGGTACGGAATGCCGCTCCGCGACTGCACGAGGATCTGGGATGTCTGCGTGGAAGAACTGCAGGTGCTGAAGAGGAAGCCGAAGCCCTCCACGAGTTGAGTCCCTCTGGCCTGCGCGACGTAGACCTCGATGTTGGCGGGTTCGGAGGGGGTGCACTGATAGGTGACCGAGACGGTCACGAAGACCCCTTGGGAGCTGACTTGTGCTGTCGGAGAAATCTCGATTTGCGAGACAGCGGCTGAGGCAGGAGTGGGGTAAACCAGGACCGCAACGAGGAATACGACACCTGCCAACAGTGCCGACACTCGTCTTTTCATGATCCAACTCACCTTCCTTACGACTACCGCCCCGTACACAATTTCGGGGCATCGGTCGGCGTCGTTCAGGCATCACGCTACTCGTGACGCTCCGTGATCGGCCTGACCAAGAAGACGGTGGTGGCTGACTGATCGGCCCGGTTGCCGCCTCCGATCTACGAGTCGTCTGGTCCCGCCGGAGGC
Organism: Micromonospora sp. NPDC047465; assembly: GCF_040643125.1. Classification (NCBI taxonomy): domain Bacteria; kingdom Bacillati; phylum Actinomycetota; class Actinomycetes; order Micromonosporales; family Micromonosporaceae; genus Micromonospora; species Micromonospora sp. NPDC047465. Next base: position 152,438 of record NZ_JBEYTP010000004.1, on the reverse strand, counting down.
AGCTTTGGCTGCGACACTGGCGCGATGTTGATGTGGATTGGGCGGAAATGCCTCTCGACATCTCTCAGCGTCGGTGGTCGCGGTCCGGCCTCTTCAGGACTAGATGAGGACTGACGCAGGCCATGCCGTGGGCTGCCCCGCGCCGGTCCGGTGCTGCAGTCGCTCCGCTACCTACCGGGCCTGACTGGTGCTATCACGTCCCGCCACAGCACCTTCATCAAGGCCCCATGTCGATCGGTGCCGCCAGGTGGCATGAGCCGACGGGCGTACAGGGTTAGCAGGCCAGCCCATACCGCGACCACTCCAGCAAGCACCGTGCCGGTCGCAACGACGAACGGGATGAACACCACCGGCGGCTTCAGGGACCACAGGGCCACCACGGCGACGCCAACGCCCCACATGAGGAGCCCGAGAGGCAGACAGCGGTACCCGATGACAAGCAGTCGGTACGCCGAAGTCGCCCGGATTCGGTCGACCGCCTCCTCGGCTTCTGTCATGTCTGTCGCTCCTCCGGCCACGGCACCGGATCATCGTGGCAGGCAGCACCAAACGTGCCAGCGGAACCGCTCGACACACGGGTTAGGAAGTGTGGATACGGCCGCAAGTTGCTCGGCAGTGAACCGCTTGACTGCGTCACCACGCTGGCTGCCACGTCCAGGAGCTGACCGCCGTTGACTGTCGTCGCCCATCCCAACGAGCACCAACGGGCACGGCGGGACGAGCCCGTCGCGCTCGCACCGTCAGTTTGGAAGAGCGTGATCGACCGGTCGTGACGCCCGAAACGCCTGTGGGCGGCGGCCAGCCCGGTTGCGCCTCGTGCCCGCTCGTGCCCGCTGCGCGCCACGGTTACTGGCCCAAGGATGGCCCATGCTGGCCTGGGGATTAGAAGGAGATCGCGGATGGCTGGTCAGGTGACTGCTTCCCTGGTTAGCCCGTCTGCCGTTGTCGGATGGCGTCGGCGTCAGCAGATGGTCTTGACTGTATGGCTGGCTGTACGGCCGGCCGACGCGTGGTCACGGAAAGCCCTAGGCTGACGCCATGTCGGCCGAGCACAACGTGATTGACCTAGACGGGAAAGATCGCCAGCCGGCGGGCCGAACCGCCCCTGTCCGCCTCGCGGCCAGCCGGAAGTGGAATGTACGGCTCGTGGCTGCCTTCGTGGTCGGCATTGTGCTCGGCGGTGTCGGTGTTGGTGAGCTGCGAGACTCGCGGGAGGAGCGGGAGCGGAACGGATCGGTTTCACTTGTGGCCTTTCCTGCATCCACCGGTAGCGGGGGTGCGGACGCCACGGACGTCCTCCAGCTGGACGGGCAACTGGCAGTGATCAACGCCGGCCCCGCGCCAATCACGGTGAATTCGGCTACCGGTCAACGACCTGGCGTCCAGGTCCATGACACCGGCCAGCCTCGACTGCTGCGCCCTGGCGGTACCGCCTGGATCAGTGTCAAGCTGCGCATCGAGTGCGCTCTCGCTTTTGGGAGCGAGCCGCTGTCGATAAGGTTCTCCGTCGAGACCGCCGACCGACAGGTCAGAGAGGTCAGCTACCCCGTCGCAGTAGCGGGAAGCGCCTGGCACCAGGGGGCTGAGCGCCCATGCACGGTCCTCGCTGATTTGGCGAAGCGTCACGGCTAGCGCTGAAGCGGATCTCTGAGGAGGGCCGGGGTTCGGGGCGGAGCCCTGAGGTCTTCAAGGGCTTGGTCGTCCCAAGCGTGGCCGGCCGGCACGGCCGATGCCGGCCGGAGGTCGCCACCAGGCCGGGGCCGGGCCGGCGCGGCCCGCTTGCGGGCCGCCTTGACCACGACCAGGTGGCGATGCTCGCGGAGGCGTGCGGGCGGTACGGGGCTGCTCGTGCGGTTTCTCGCCCACACCGGCTTGCGGTGGGGTGAGTCGTCGGCGCTGCGGGTGTCTCGGCTGGATCTGCTACGGCGTCGGGTGACAGTGGCGGTGGCGTTCGTGGAGGTCAGCGGAGAGCTGGTGGAGGGCACACCAAAAAACCACCAGCGGCGATCAGTGCCCATCCCACGCTTCCTCGTCGACGAGCTGGCCGCGCACGTCGCCGGCAAGCGTCGAAACGAGATGGTGTTCACCGCCCCGAACGGCGGGCCGCTTCGCAACACCAACTTCCGGGCGCGGGTCTTCGGGCCGGCGGCGGCATCGGTCGGGCTGGTCGGACTCACTCCTCACGACCTGCGACACACGGCCGCGAGTCTCGCCGTGGCGGCGGGCGCCAACGTCAAGGCAGTGCAGCGGATGCTGGGGCACGCCTCCGCCTCGATGAGGCTGGACGGGTATGCCGGGATGTTCGGTGACGACCTGGACACGGTCGCCACCCGGCTGGACGAAGCGGTCGCCGCACGGGACAAGGACTAAGGACTCAGCCCGCCAGCGGGGACGTGATCGACCTCGGGAAACGGCGAAGCCCAGGTCTTTGACCTGGGCTTCTGTACCGAGCCGCCTGACGGAATCGAACCGTCGACCTACGCATTACGAGTTGATCGGGTCCTCGTATCTGGGCTCAACATAGGTGCTCATGGCGTCGCTCCTCCCCTGCTAGGAGCGCTATTACCAACTATGGCAAACCATGTTCACGTCCGATACTGCAACCTTTTGGTGCAACCGCCCGGTCAGGGGTTGCGGAGATCGGTGCTGTCGTCGTCATCGTCCGCGCCGCCGCCGAGGGCGTCCTGGGCGGCGTCGCCGTAGCCGCGGTAGTACGCCTCGCGGGGCGCGGCGGCCACAGCCACCGTCACGGTACGCACAGCGGCGCCGCTCACCTGGCGGACGGTGACCACCACACTGATCACGGTCAGCGCGCCCGCCAGCCCCAGCGCGGCCTGGCGGGCGCTGCCCTGCACCTCGCAGAGGGCGAGCAGCGCGTAGCCGGTCCAGGCGGCAACGGCGGCTACGGTCAGAACGTTGGCGGTCTTGCAGGTCTTCACGTATTAGCTCCTCCGAAGGGGCGGCTGTGGTCGAGCCGGGCGCCCGGGGGCGTACCCGGCAGCATGCCCGCGCTGCGGGCCGGCCGGGAATCAGGCGGGCCGTGGATCGAGGTGTGTCGCCCAGGCGGTGAACATGTGGGAGCTAGGGCGCAGTACACCGAGGCGGGCCAGCGTCGGTGCGCGCGCGGCGCCGGGAAGGGTGCCGTCGAGGAGAGACAGCACGTCCTGGTCGGCGGGTTTGACGACCGGCGGGGCAGCCTCGCCCAGGGGCGGGGACACTGGCGGGCTGGGCCTCGCAGGGCGGGGATGCTCGGCGCGGCCCGGGTCGGGTTGCCGGTCAAGGGCGGCGCGGGCGACACCGCGACTGCGGTCGACGTTGCGGGCCGACCGGCTGCCGTCGCAGGGTGGCACGTCACGGGCGGCGGTGGCGCTGGCCGACGCAGGGTTGGCCGGGGACTCGCCTGCGGGGACGGGCCCGATGACCGCAGGCAGCGGCAAGAGAACCGGCGCGACGGGCAGGATCGTCGGGTTGACGATGCCTGGGAGCGTCACGATGTGGCCGGGTTCGCTGCCGGTGTGGGCCGGCGGCGGGGACGTCGGAGACACCGCTGGCGGCAAGGCGTCAACGACCTCCTCGACAATCTCGCCGATGGGGTTGGCCGGCGGGGCCGGGGCGGAGGTCGGGTCCGGCGGAGGCGCTGTCGGCGGCTCCAGCTCGATGCTGGGCTCGGGCGCGGCGCGCTCGGGGTCGGTCGACAGGATCGGCTGCTCAGGCTCCGCCTCGCGGGCCAGCTCCGGCATCACCTCAGCGACGGCCTCGCGGGCCCGGTCGGTTGCCCGTTCTGGCAGGTGGCCGGCCCGGTCGAGCAGCCCTCCCGGTTGCTCGACTGAAGGTGGCCGATCAGCCTGGGCGGCGGACACGTCCAGGGTGGACCAGACGCACCAGGCGAGCCCAGCCAGACCACACACGAGGGCGGCCCGCGCGGCGATCTTGGTCCGCAAGCTGCCTCCCCCCGGAGCTTCGCTGGTCGTCCCATTGATGGGATTGCCCGGCAGGCAGCCATAGTGGCGCACTTGTCGATCGAGCGCGAGTCTTTGCCGGCTCGGCGTGGAACTTCCACCGCCCGAATCGTCGCCGCCTGACCGCTTTGCGAGAATCGCTGTGCGTCATCTGAAAATTACGCGAAGGCTACAAGCCTACCTAGATGGGGCGGGATGCTATCGAACAGGCGTACGAACAAATCAAGATCGGCGATCTTGGTTAGCGGAACGAAAGCTCCACCGCGCTCGCCGCGTGCACCCCCACCACCCGGCCGCCCACCGCTATCACCAGCACGTGCTCCCCCAGCGTCAGGCCGCGCTCCGCACGCTCCTTGCTGCTCGCGGGACGGCTGATCACCGTCGCACCCCGGGGCACAGACACCCGCCTACGCTCCTCGGCCACCCGCACCCGCGTACCGTAGCTGGGCTCGGTGACAACCAGGCCCTCGCTGCGCAGCACAGCCAATGCACGGCGTACCGTCTCACGGCTCACGCCGTGCTCCTGCTCAAGGCGCGTGCTCGACGGCAGCAGCCCTCCAGGCGGGATCCGTCCCGAGGTGATCTCTTCGCGCAGCAGGTCAGCGAGCTGCTGGTAGACAGCCCGCTCCGCGCGAAAGTCGATCACCCACGCACCGTACGGACCCAGTGTCCACTGAGGTGCCTGGGATCCGGGGATCCGGGGGCCCCCGGATCGACGCATTCCCTCTGCATCGACCGCCATGAGCGGTACCGTCCGAGGTGGCGGCCCCGCCGGTTGTAGCGGTCGGCGGGCCGCCGCCCAGACCGCTACCTGGGAGAGGCCACCATGGAGCCGACCATCGGCGAGCACCTCGCTCGCATCCGCCGCCAGTCCACCCTCACGCAAGAGCAGCTCGCCGAACGGGCTGGGGTATCCGTCGAGACCGTGCGCAAGCTGGAGCAGGGAGAGCGGCAGAGCGCCCGCATGTCCACCCTCCACAAGCTCGCCCGCGCCCTCGGCGTACCCACCACCGCGCTCATGGGCTCCGCCGCCCGCGCCCAGGCCATGCGGGAGCCCGACGCCGCCCCCCTCGGCCTCGTCGGCGTCCGCCGCGCCCTCACACCCGTCGCCGGCCTCGACGGCCGCCCCGTCGACGCCACGGCCGAGACCAACCCGCCCACGGCCACCGACGTCGAGCGTGCCGTCGCCGTCGCCAACCGCGTCTACCACTCCAACGACTACGCCAGCGCCATCAGCCTCGTACCCGGCCTGCTCGGCGAGGCCCGCGCCCTGGTCGACGCCACCGACGGCGACCAGCAGCTCCGGGCGCACGCGCTCGCCTCGCAAGCGCACCAGCTCGCCGGACGGCTACTTATCCAGCTCCGCCAGGTCGACCTGGCCCACGTCGCCCTCACCATGTCCCTCGACCACGCCCGCCGCTGCGGCGACGAACTGGTGGGCGCCGCGGCCGTCGCCCAGATGTGCTGGCTGCTGCTGCGCCAAGGGCGGTTCGGTGAGGCCGACCAGCTTGCCGTACGCACCGCCGACCAGATCGAGCCGCGGCTGTCCACCGCCACCCCGGCGCAGCTCACGGCGTGGGGATGGCTGCTAGTCAAGGCGGCCTCGGCGGCGGTCCGGGACGCCCGAGACGACGACGCGCGGGAGATGCTCGACCTGGCGGCGGCGGGCGCCCACCGGCTCGGCGAGCACGTCGACCCGCTCGGCGCCGTCACCGGCAACGACTTCTCCACGGAGGCGGTCGCGCTGATGCGGGTAGAAGCGGCGGTCATCGCCGGGCAGCCGGACCGTGCACTGGAGCTCGCGCAGGGAATCCCCCAGTCCCCCCAGGTGACTCCGTCGTCCAGGCAGCGCCACCGCCTGGACGTGGCGTGGTCGCACGTCGAGACCGGCCAGTACGCCGACGCCACGGGGGTGCTGTTGGATCTGCGCGACACCGCGCCCGCCTGGCTGCGGCAGCAGCGCTACGCCCGGGAGATCGTGCAGTCGATCGCGGAGGGCCGGCGGCGGGCGATGAGCGCCGAGCTGGCGGAGCTGGCGTCGCTGGTCGGGTGCTGACTGGTACGTGACGTACCAGTCACACAGTCGATCACTGCCTGTAGCCCGTTGCGTACCTTGTAGATCGGCGATCTACAACCGAGCCTGAAACCCGGGACGGTGGCGGTGCACCGCCACCGTCCCGCCGGGAAGGGCAGGGGCGGTCGCCGCCGAGGGGCCGGCCGCCTCAGTCCCCGACAAGGGGGTGCAGCGCGATGACATCCATGTACGACGAGGTCAGCCCGTCTGCGGTGGCGGCCGTCGCCAGCACGATCATCGACCGCCACGACAACGGCGGAAAGTGCGGCGGCTGCACCTCGGACGGCTGCGAGGCGCTCGGCTGGGCCCGGACCGCACGGGCCCAATACCGCGCCGACCGCGCCCGCCGCCTGGGCGTCGAGCTGGCCCGGTGAGCGGCCTCTCCCTGGCCCAGATCCGCAACCGCTTGATCCTCGACGCGCGGGTCATCATCACCGACCACTGGCCGCGCGCCGGGGTGCGGGACTGGTGCCCGATCTGCCACCACACCTGGCCGTGCGAGCCGACCCAGGTTGCGTACGCCTACCTGACGCTGGTCGGCCGCGGCCGGTGGATCCCGCCGCACGACCGCTGAGGGCCTACGCCTCCGGCTGGCCGGCCTTCGCCAGGACCGCCGAGCGTCGCAGCTGGTAGGCGCCGCGCGTCGACAGCGGCTTGTACCGCCAGCCCTCCCCCTCCGCGCCCCACTCGCGGGCGCGCTGGCCCTCGTCCTGGAGGGACCGCTGCACGGTGCGCTCGGAGACCTCCAGCAGGTCGGCCGCCTCTCTCGGGCTGATCCACACGCTGCTGCTCACCCTGCGCTCCCTGGTCCGTCGGCGTCTCCCTGGGGATGATCTCACGCCAGTCGCGCCACTGATAACCACGACGACACGCTACGCCAGTCACGACAGTTGCGCCAGAAGCGCCAGACACGCCATGATGGCGGGCATGACGGAGCAGATCAACGGATGGTGGGCCGAGAGCCCATGGCTGGTAGCCACCCTGGCCGCAGGCGCGGCGCTGGTCGCCGTGCTCGCCGTCACCCTGGTCATCCGGCTCGTCGCCAAGACCGCCCGAGCCGTACGCGGTGCCGCACCGAACCTCAAGCTGGCCATCGGTCAGGCCCTCGTTCAGGCCGGTGTCACCTGGGCCGTCGTCACCGGCACGTACGAGTTCTGCACCAAGGTCTTCAAGCTCCCCGAGTGGGAAGCCGGCGCGTTTGCGGTCTTCCTCGAGGCGGCGACCTGGGTCACGGTCGGCATGATCTACGACCACGGCAAAGGCAAGGACAAGCACGGCAAGGCCAACGTCGGGTTCGGCCCGGCCGGACCATTCTTCTGGCTGTTCTCCGTACTCGGCGGCGTCCTGGCAGTCATCGCCGGAGCCAGCTTCGGGGCGATGGTCGGCCGGGCCGTGATCGTGGTCTTCGGCGCGTGCCTGTGGTACCTGGCCCTACTCCGGGTAACCCGCCGGTCCGGCCAACGCACTCGGTTCCGGTGGACACCGCGCCGGCTGTTTGTCGCTCTGGGCGCACTCGAACCCGAGTCCCAGGACGTCGCGGATGAGCACGAGGAGTGGCAGATCCGCAGGATGGCCCGCGCGATGCGCTGGGCGAACAGCCGCTGGCCGTGGTCATGGCTCGGCAACCGGGCCCTCACCAGCCGCGCCGAGCAGACGAAGGAGAAGGTCATCGAGGCCGCTCGGCGCCGATACGCGGTCGCTCACGTGGTGGTGTCGTCGGTGCGGCCCGACTCCGAGGTCATGCGCCGCATCATCGAGGACGTCAAGCGCGGTCCGATGGCGCCGGTGAGCAACGAGCTGCGAACCGAGCTGGACGAGATCCGGATGGGCACGCGGCAGGTAACCACCGAGTTGCGCGCCCAGGTGGACCAGTTGCGGACCATCGACGGCATTCGCATGCCCGCCTCGATCGCGGACCAGATCCCGGACCAGATCCCGGCCGACTGGATCGCGCGGCACCGGACTAGGCCCGTGGACGAGCCTGGTCCAGACCGGGCGGTCCGGGTGGACCAGGGCCCGGCCGGCGACATGGACCACCCGCGGACCAGCGAGGTGGACCAGACCCCGGGCCAGACCGGACCGCGCGACCTGGTCCACGTCCGGACCACTCCGGTGGACCAGGTCGTGACCAGCGGGTCTGTGCCTGCCACCCGAACCACTGCGGCCCGGCGGACCACCGTCCGCGTGGACCAGATCAAGCCGGTCAGCCCGGCCGCCGGAGGCACCGTGCCGCCCCGGGTTGAGCCCATGGTCCAGGCCCTCCGGGAGGCGTACCCCGGGGCCATCCCCGGGCGCCGGACCGTCATGGACCAGATGGGCTGGACCAGCGCCGGCGACACCCAGAGAGCCATCAACCTGGTCCGCGCCGAGCGGACCAAGACCACCACGAAGGAGAGCTGAGCATGCCCGTGCGCTTCATCGTCAACGCCCTCTACCCGATTGGGTGGGTGCTCTTCGGCTTCAGCCTCGCCGGAGTCGTCTTCGCCTCCGCGCCCGCCCACCGCCCCCTCGGCGCCCTCGCCATGGTGCTCAGCCTGGCCATCGTCGCAATCGGCGCGCCCTACACCCACCGCAAGTAGCGCCCCGGGGCGCGGCTCACCGACCAAAGCAGCGCCGCGCCCCGGGCCCTCCCCGAGAAGGAAGGAACCCTCATCATGCCCACCACACACCTGATCCGCGGACACGTCCCCGAGGACTCGCCGCTGCGGGCGCTCGCCGGCCGCATCGTCACCATGCCCGCCAGGTCGCTGGCCGAGCTGGCCGAGCGGGTCCGCGAGCTGCGCCAGGCCGGCGTTCAGCCGGTAGTCCTGGCCGCCCCCCGCCGCGTGCCGTGGACCCCCATCGCGTGGGCGCTCACGGGCGGCGTGCTGGCCTCCCTCATCACCGCACTGGCCGCGATCCTCACCGACCACACCACCACCGCCTGGGTGGCCGCAGGCGCCATGGTGCTCCTCGGCATCGCCCTGTTCCCCGTCCTCACGCACCTGGAGATGGACCGCTGATGGCCACCCAGATCTACCGCGTGCACGTCTTCGACGGGCAGTACGAGGTGCTACACAAACGCGTCATCACCTACCAGCTCGACCTGGAGGGCCCCGGCCTCGACGGGATCCTCGACCGGCTGCTCCAGGCCCTCACCCGGGCAGCGTTGGCCGAGAACGAGCCGATGGACTCGCCGCGCCTGGAGATCCGGGACGCCCGGACGGGCACCACCGTGCTCGACTGGATGGGGGCGTGACCGTGGAGCACACCATGTCTCCCACCGCCGTGGCGATCCTGCTGCTCCTCGCCCTGGTCGTCGACTACATGTCGATCGGCCCCAACTCGCTGCGGGACCGCCTCGCGTTCCTGATGGCCGTGCCCGCGATCAAGGAGGGCTTCGACGGGAGCCCGGCCGACGCGAAGACCGTGGCCGCCCTCGGCGGGGTCATCGAGAGCCTGCTCGACTCCACCGGCGGCGCCTACATCGCCGGGGCCAGCGTCAACGCCGTCCTCGGCGTCAGCATCGGCCTGCTCTGGATCTACACCATCGGCTGCATGCTGCCCGTCAAGATGGGCAAGAAGTTGGGCAGGTTCGCCACCCTCACCTGGCCCCAGAGCCCGCTGTACCGGCTCAACGCCAAGATGTGGATCGTCGCGATCCTGCTCGGCATGATGTCCGACCTGCCCGGCGGCCTGATCGGCGACATCACCCGGTCGCTGGTCGACATCGTGACCGGCCTCGTCGCGCCCCTGCCCGCTCTCCTGTTCGGAGCCGCCTGATGCTGACCACCATGACCCTCGCCGCGGCCGAGGAGCCGTCGCGCGGCTGGGGCGGCCCCATCGCCCTCGGCCTGGTCCTCGCCGTCTACATCGCCGGCGCGACCCTGCACGACTGGTGGATGCGTACGCGGGGCCTCCCCTCCCCCACCGACGGGGATGACCCGGGTGTCAGTGTCAATCCGCAGGTCAGCGCGGTGTCTGACACCGATGACACCGGCCGTGACACCGGCTGGTGGGGGCGACTGATCACCCTGCCGGACGGCCGGCGGGTGCGCTCCACCGCTCCGGCCGCGCTCGTCGACGAGGAGCTGGACCTCGACCTCGACGGCGCCCAGGACGAGGAGGAGCCGGCGACGATCGAGGACGTCGTCGGCACGATGCTGGACCGCGGCCACCCCTACGCCGAGATCGTCCGGGCGATCATGGAGGAGTTCGAGGTGTCCGAGGCGACGGCCAAACGGCGGATCCGGGACGTGCGCGCCGAGCGGATCGCGGCGGCAAGCTGACCCGGACGCACGAAGCGGCCCCGCCCTCCCGAACCGGGAGAGCGGGGCCGCTTGCATGTTGGTCGGTGCCTGACCGGGACGTCACCGGCAGCACCGCGCCGACGATCCTACCGGCGCGGCGCAAGGAGGCGAACCACAATCTCCCAGGGGCCCGCACTCGACTCGGTATCAGGCAGTCTGCTCCGTCGCCGTGCCGTTGACGACCTTGTCGTGGACGAGTCCGCTACTGATCGCGGACTGCTGCAACCGGGTGTTCTTCAACAGACCGACGTAGGCACCCACCGCGATGCCGAAGTTCACGACCACCGCGTAGCCGACCTCGACCGCGTTGAAGGCGACGCCTCCGTCCGTGGCGGCCAACCACGCCTCCAGGAACGCCTTCAGGGCGGCCAGCGCGAGCAGCACCAGGCCCTTCGGGCCGGCTGACCACGACTGCCGCATGAACAGCGCCGCAGCGAGCGGCAGCAGGACGGTGAGCGCGAGCGACAACACGCCCGCCAGGTTGGGGGCGAACAGGTAGGTGGGCAGCTCGGGCAGGACGATGGATTCCATGGTCCACTCCTCGGGGTGGAATGCGGCTAGTGATTGATGGTCGTCGTGGTGCCGTCTCGGCAGCGTCACCGGATACGGTCGGGGGATGGTTCATGTGCCGTCGCTGCCTCAGGGGCAGCGGATCAAGCTGGCCGAGCTGTCGGGCGTGGCCGGCCGGTACGGCATCGGCGCCGACCGGGACCGGCCCCGCGACGAGGCAATCGCGGCCGTGCACGAGGTGACCACCGACCCGGAGCTGCTCGGTATTCAGGCCGGTGTGGCTCTCGCGGACCCACACGGGATCAGCGGGCCGACGGTGGAGCTGCTGCGCGCGGCTGGCGCCGACATGCGAATCGCCGAGGAGCACGCGGCCGAGGTCCGTGCCCGCCTGGCGAGGTAACGCCCAGCGGACCGCCTACGCTTGTGCACAGTGGACGGTCGAGGTGCGCGGCCGTCCACAGCCGGGCGGGACGCACCCCACCCTTCACGTCCCGCCCGGCCCCGCACGCCGGCGGCCGGCACGGGACGGGTCTAGTCGTCCGCCACGCAGGCGGCGATCTGCCGGGCCCCGCTGGTCGTGACCACGGTGACCGTCTCCGCGTGCGTGCCGTCCGGGCACTGCGCGCCGGCCGGTCCCGCCTCGCCCTGCGGCCCCTGCTCGCCGCGTGGTCCGGCTGGGCCAGCTGGGCCGGGCGGCCCGCTGGGTCCGGCTGCACCCGGCGGTCCGTTGGCGCCAGCCGGGCCGGCAGGGCCAGCCTCGCCCGGTTCCCCGCGGGCCCCGGCCGGGCCGGTCGCCCCGGGCGAGCCGTCGCGGCCATCCTCACCGTCTAGGCCGGGCAGCCCGGGCGGGCCAGGCGGACCAGCCGGGCCGGGTTCGCCGCGCTCACCGCGCAGCTCCGACGGGTCGACCACACACGTCCCGCCGAGCTGCCGCACCTGCTGGCACAACTGCTCCGCCCCGGACACGGCGGAGTCTGCGCGCTGCTGCTCGGCGGTGGCCTGCCGGCCCAGCGACGCAGCTACCCAGCCGGCCGCCGCGAAGATCAGGGCGGTGGCCACCAGCGCGATGACCGCACGTCGGCGGCCACGCCGATCCATCCGCCGCCGGAGAGTTCTGGTCTCATCCGTCACGGCACACCCCCCGGCGGCCGGTATCGCTCCAGCTCCCGCTCCGCGAGTGCTGCCTTGTCCTCCGCCACCCGCCTGGCAGCGCGGGCCTCGTCGACGGCCTTGTTGAGGTCGTCGACGCGGCTCTCGGCGGCCTTGCGCCGCACGTCGGCCTCGTCGGCCCGCTTCTCCGCCCGGTCGATGGCGTCCTGGTACTCGCGCCTATCGACCCTGTTCGCGTTGAGGAGGTAGATGACCACGCCGAGGAGGGTGCCGCCGACGCCGATCGCGCCGAGTCCACCGGGCGGGATGAGTGCCGCAAAGTCCACACGACGTCAGGCGGTGAGTCGTGCGGCCAGCTCGGCGGCGACCTGATCGACGGTGGCACCTCCGGGTGGTCCCGCCGGCCCCTGGGGGCCCGGCCTGCCCTGCGGACCGGGGTCGCCCTTCGGCCCCGCCGGGCCACGCTCGCCCTGCGGTCCCGCCGGGCCCTGCGGTCCGGGCTGGCCGCCCCCGCCCCACTTCCGGGCGAGCTGCGACTCCAGGTAGATCTTCTCGGCCGGGCCGAACACCTTGCCGTCGACCGTCCGGCCGTTGTGCAGCTTGACGAGGGCGGCCAGCCCGCGCGCCGTCGCGTCGCCGTACTTGCCATCGACCGCCCCGACGAGGTTGCTGATGGTCGGGTTCACGTTCTTGAGCTGGTACTGCAGGTACCGGACGTGTTCGCCCTGGTCACCGCGGCGACTGAACATGTCGCTATCCCCTCCGTCGACTGCCGGCCACCCGGCAGCGTTCTCATCGTCTGCCGCCCAACCCGAGATGTGCGGGTGGTCCCGGTGCGGATCGCCGTCGAACGCGCGCTTTGTCCAGCCGCTCGAACGCGACCAGATGAACCCGTCGAAGATGATGTAAAACAGCCGGGCCCGCGACCCCGGGTCCCCGACGAGGTTGTCGATCAGCCCGTACGCGTCGGCCCGGCTGAACGCGGGCCCGAGCATCACGTCGATGGCCCGGTGCTCCGGGTTGTTGTCCGAGTCCGACTGCGCTGCCCGGGAGCCCGACAGGTCGTCCTCGTTGTGGTCGGACGCCCGCAGCTTGTGGGCCGCGTCGCCGATTCCGTAAATGACCACCCCCGGGTGCCGACGCTTGATCGCATCGGTGAGGGCCTGCATGTTTCTTGCTCGCATCAGGTGTCCACTCCCGTGTCGTTGACGGCCACGGCCTGGGCGAGGACGGCCCACGCATGCTCGTCCGACTCGGCCGCCGTCTCCAGCCGCACCGTGTCGATGTGCTCCGCCGTGTTCAGAGGCCAGCTCTGGTCAAACTCGGCGGCCGCCTGATAGCGGTGCACCCAGGCAGAGCCATCGGCCTCCACGGGGCCGTGGTACTCGGCAAACACCCCGCCGTCCAGGAACAGCAGGTGCCGGTCCTCGTCGGCGGTGTAGTCCCAGCGGCCGTCCCCAACCGATATCCACATGGTTTTTCCCTTCAGAGTCGGACCCAGGTCACGTGCATGGACGACGCGGCAGAGCCAAGGCTGGTGTTCAGCGACCCGCCGGAGTTCTGGAACGCGCCCAGCTCGACGTAGTCGCCCTCAGCGAGCCGCACCTGGGTGGTGCGGGCCGCGATTCGGCTGGCTGTTGACGCTGTGGTCACCGCCGGCAGCATGACGTCGTCGAGCACCGTCCCGTTGATCAGCCAGCCCACGCCCCGCGCCCCGGTCGCGTTTGGCGCGAAGCCGACCCCACCGCCCAGCAGGTACACGCCCGGGTACCGGCAGGTGTAGCGGGAACTGCTGCCGGAGTGGCCGCCGATGCCGTCCGGGTCGGTGTCCTCGATCTCCAGGTCCAGCGTCACGGGGGTGAAGTTGCCGCCGTTGGAGATGGCCTGGGCCACGCCCTGGCGGAGGATGGCCACCGGCCGGCGCTGCATGAACATAAGCCGCGCCGGGGTCAGCCGGCCGCCAGTAGCGATCGTGGGTACAGCAGGCATGTCGGCTCCTCACAGGGGTGCGATGGCGGGCGCCCATACGTCGACCTGGGTGCCGGCCGGCCAGGACCGGGTGAAGCCGTTCAGGCCGCGTCCGTCCGGGGCGGACGACAGCCGCTGAAACGCCCCGGAGCCCGTCACCGTCGACTCCGGCGCGAGAGTGAACCCAGCCACCCGCCACGTCGACGTGGCCGCGGGGGTGCCCTGGTGTCGGGCCCGCATGACCACCTGGCCGGCTGTGGCGGGCGAGGTGAAGGTCACGATCAGCGGCGTCCACACTCCCGGCGTCAGCGTCACCGGCGTGCCGAACGACGACGAGATCGGGACGCCGGCGCCGGTCTGCCAGTCCGCCGCGATGGACACCTGCACGGCCGCCACGTCGGCGTGCGCCCACATCGTGAGCCGGTAGCTCGTCGACGCGTTCACCGCCACCGGCGTGGACGTCATCTGGCCCACCGCCGACACACCGTCGGGCGTGATCCGTGCCGCTCCGTGCGGGGTGTCGGGCCGGCCCGACGCCGTCCACGAGATGCTGCTGGCCGCGCCGGCGTACCCGGCCACGTCAGCGACGAACCACGGGTTCGGGTTGACGACCGATCCGGGGGCGTCGGCCCGGATCCGCTCACCGCCGACGCGGACATCCAGCGGGTAGTCCGTGGGGTCAGCCGTCCACGGCCCGTTCCCGGCGGTGTTGGCGACGGCCCACACCGTGCCTGCCTCGGCCAGGTCGGCAGCGAGCGTCGACCCGTCGGCCGGCACCCGCTGGTCGCCGTCCACCTCGGCGACCTGCCACGGCGCCGCCGGCTGCACGTTGAGGGTGACCCTCCACCCCCGGCGGCCCCGGTACGTCTCCGACGCGCCCATGACGATCTGGTCGATGACGCCAGGGGCCTGGGCCGGCGGGTTGACGACCTGGACCCGGGCGCCGGGCCGCACGTCGCACCACACGGCAGCCAGCTCACGGTGCGCGTACAGGTCGATCGACAGCGTCGGGTACCGCAGATCCTGGACGCTGTTGCGGCGCAGCCACCACGCGGCATGGGCCCCGAGGAGGGAGTCGTCGAGGTGGTGCACGGTGGTGGTGCCCTCGATCTCGCCCTGCATCGCGATGAGCGCCTCGTCTCGGGCGGTCCCCGATGAGCCGCCCTCCCGGGACACCGTCCAAAGGTTGCGGCGGTTGGGATCCTCGGCGGTGGGGGCCAGGTCCCCGCCGAGCTGCCCCGCTGCGGCGTCGATCGTCAGGGTGACCGGGGCGTTGTAGAGGGCCACCCGGGGGAGGAACGCGAAGCCGAAACCGTCCTCGTAGAGCAGGCCCTGGTCGGACTCCGCGCACTGGCCCGCCAGCTCGGCGAACGTGCCGGCAGGCTGAGGGCCCATCCGGGTGATGTCGTCGACGGGAAGCACAGGCGGCGTGAACGCTAGGCCCTCCTCCGCGCACAGCCGGTCGAGCCGCAGGTGCGCGGCTTCGCCCTCCCACGGCAGGATGTCCGGGGCCCGGATCAGCCGCCCGTATGGGTCGGTGATGTCGCGCCACATCGGCAGGCTCGGCGTGGCGGTGGGCCACACCGTCAGGTGCCCCATCGGCACCGGCGCGGTGGCGGTGATGCCATCAGGGTTCGCCACGATCTGCGTCGGGCCAGCGAGGGTGCCCGCCACGGTCGACGTGATCGCGAAGTTGCTGCCGAAGTACAGCGTCAGGGTGATGTTGCCGCCGCTCTGAGCTGCGGTGATGCGCCAGGCTCCGAAGCTGTGGCCGGCGCCGCCGTTCACGTGCGTCGCGGCCCCGCTGGCGTTGTACGCCCTCAGGTTCCAGTTCAGCACGGTGCCGGCCGTGAAGAAGACCAGCCGCCACCGCACGAAGCTGCCGGCGGGCGTCTGCCACTCGATCAGGGCCAGCTCCCCGGCGTGCGAGCTGACCTCGACCTCCGCCATGAACCCGATGGCGTACTGCCCCGCCGCTGTGCACGCGGCGGTCACGTCGGCCGGGATGGACGCCACCAGGCGGCCACCGGCCGACAGGTCTGGCAGGGGCAGGCTCCCGATCGCTGCGTTACCGCCGGCCGTCTCGATCGACAGGCCAGCGAACTCCACCACGCCCGAGACACCGATCGGCGGGTGCCCAGGGATGGCAGAGGCCGCCTGCGTGGCATCCCCGCCGTCCTCGCACGGCCAGTACGCACCCGGGCTGCTGGCTACGGTGGCGCGCCGCATCGCGGACCGCTGCGGCGGCCGGCCCCGCTCCAGCCGGCCCAGGATGCCGACCGCCTGGACGCGGGTGACCGCCATCAGCGCGCTGGCCCCCGGCCACTCCACCGCCCAGTTCCGCACGAAGCCGGAGAACCGGACCCTCCAGCCGGTGCCGTCGCCCAGGTCGATGGCGTACTCGATCGGCGTCCACTCGATGACGTGCGGCCAGTACGGCGACCGCCCGTCGAACGGCGTGAACCGCGCGTCGGGGTTCTTCAGGCTCAGGCCGAGCGTGGCGGTTTCGACCTTGCTCGCCGAGCTGGACGTGCCCCAGGTGACCTGGACATCGTGGGGCACATGCCAGTAGGAGGTGACGTCGGTCCACAACCACGTCTCGACCGGGTCGGCGATCGTGGCCCCGAACGCGATCCGGATCCGCACGTCTCTACCCATGCCGCCTCACCTCTGTCCGAGCGCTGCCTGCACGTCCCCGCCGCCCTTGAGCTGGACCTGCTCGCGCAGCACCAGCACCAGATCTCCGCCCCTGATCCGGAACTCGCCGGTGAGGAGGAGCCGCAGCAGCCCGGCGACCGCCGATCCGGACGCGAGCGGCTGCACGGTCGCCCCGCGTCCGAGGTGCACCAGCTCCGGGCCGCGCTCGCCGACGATGGCCATGCCGGAGCCGAGGATGTGGCCGCCCTTGGCGAGCATCGGCAGGTTTGGCGTGGAAAGCGTCACGCTCGGAATGGAGATGCCCATGATCGAGCCACCACCGATTGTCAGGGACAGGCCATTCCACTTTCGGATTAGCCAGTTCACGGCGGCTCGGAAACTGTTTTTGATCCCGTCCCACATTCCCGACGCGGCCCGGCTGATCCGCTTCGGCAGGCCGGTCACGAACCCGACGACCAGGTCCCAGGTCTTCGTGATGTTCCGCCAGCCGGCCTTGGCGCCGTCAACGAGGCCGTTCCACAGCTTGACGAAGAATCGGCCGACTCCCGTCCAGAAGCCGGAGAAGACCGACCACCACAATTTCGCGCCGGCAACGATCAGATCCCAGGCCCAGAGGGCGGCGTCCTTGATGAATTCCCAGGTGGCCTTCCAGAAATTGCGGAAGCCCTCGAATTTCATCCACAGACCGACGATGACGAGAATCAGCCCGATCACGGCGATGACGATGAGCCCGACCGGGTTGAGCATCATCGCCACGTTGAGCGCGATCTGGGCGGCTGCCCACGCCTTCGTGCCGAGGACGATCAGGCCGATGATCCCGGCAAGGAGGCCGAGCCCGGCGGCCAGCGGACCCACCCAGCCCGAGTTGCGGGACAGCCACCCGAAGGTGGCCTCGATCATCGGGATGGCCTCGGCGAGCTTGTCCACCAGGGCTGCCTGGGCGCGCCTCTTGAAGGACTCCAGCTTCTGGGCGGAGGTCTGCTCCAGGGCGTCACCGGCCCGGCCGGCGGCACCGCCCACCTTGCCCAGGGAGGCCGCGGCGGTGTCCAGGTCCAGCCCAGCCAGGGCGCCCTGGAGGTCCTCGGCCTTGGTGCCGAACAGGGCCACGGCTGCGGCCTCGCGCTCGGTGGGGTCCTTCATGGCCTGGAGCCGCTCCAGCACGGTGCCGAGGGCTTCCCGGGCGGCCGGTCCACCCTTGGCGAAGATGGCGGTCATCTTCTGGGCGTTCAGGCCGATCGCCTCGAATCCGGCGGCACTGGTCTTGCTGCCGTCGGCCGCTTTGATGGCGAACTCCTTCAAGGCGTCCGCGACCACGTCGAGGTCCCGCGCTCCGGCCTGCACGCCCTGATTCATTAGGCCCATCGCGTCCGCCCCGGACAGGCCGAGCTTGCGGAACTGGGTGGAGTACTCGCTGAACGACTCCAGCAGGTCACCGGCCTGGTCACCCGACACCTGGAAGCCGCGGGTGATGAGGTCGAGAGCCTCCGCGGCGTTCTTCGCCAAGCCGTTGCGGACCATCTGCCCCGCGGCCCTGGCCGCCTGGGTCACGTCCAGGTCGAAGACGGTCGCCAGCGTCTGCGCCTTGACGGTGATGTCCTCGATGATCGCCGCGTCGACGCCCTTGGGCAGCAGCCCAGACTGCATCACCGACCGGGCGGCGAGCATGGCGTCCGTGGCGGTCTCGCCGAAGCCCCGCCCGTAGACGCGGCCGGCGACCTCGCCGAGCTGCTTGGCCAGGACCGGGTCGCCGACCTGGGCGGCCAGCTTCGCGCGAGCGGCGTCGAGCTGGAGGCCGCCGAGGAGGCCGGCGCCGATGCCGGCCGCGAGCGCGGCACCGACGACCGGACCGTACTCGCGGGCCTTCTGCCCGGCCTGCTCGAGCTTGCCGCGGGCGGCGCGGAGCGTGCGGTCGAGGGCGGTGTCGTCGGCCTTCAGGTAGGCCACCAGCTCGCCGAGCTTGAGCGCCACGATGCCCTCCCTCCGGGCTCAGGTCCCGGGCATGCCCGGGATCGATGGGGTTTCCGGCTCCGGCGCGAGCGCCCGATACAGGCGCGTGTCCGCCGACAGGAGGCCGGTGATGCGGACCTCCAGCCACCGCCACGACCGACGCTGCATCAGCCGCCGGTCCTCGACGTCGACGCCGTAGACGTCATGCAGGTCGGCCTCGATGAGCCGCCAGTGGGTCAGGAGCGTCTCCCACGAGACCGCCTCGCCCGACCGCTCCCGGCGGACTTCGTCGGGGACCTCGTACCACTCGTAGAGGCCGGTGTGCGGGTCCCGTTCCCCGCGTCCGTACTGGTCCGCCCAGCGGCCCGACGCTCCTTGCGGTTCGTCGGGCCCCATGCTTCCGGGCGGCCACCGGACGTCCAATAGCGCTCAGCGGCTTCCTCACCGCCGATGATCCACAGGTACGCCGTCTGCCCGGCGAACTGGATGTACGGGTCTGGTACGGCGTCGGCCATCATCTGCTGGTACACGTCGCCCAGGACCCGTTCCGGCAGGCTGAGGTCGCTGCCGGGCAGCTCCGGCAGGGCGTCGATCCGGGCGACAGCGGCCTGCATTTCCTGCTCGGTCGAGGCGGTGTGGATCTCGCCGGTGAGCTGGGCGATGCGACGGCACCAGAGCCCCAGCTCTGCCGACGCCAGGGGCACGACGTACTCCTTGCCCTTGATGGTCAGCGTGAGCCCGGGGCTCCAGTACTCGTCGAGGTCAGCGAGCTTGTTGGCCATCAGGCGTACGTGTAGTTGTCGGCGTTGACGTTCGGGCTGGTGCCGTCGGGCGTGGTCACGGACACCTGGACGGTGCCGGCGACGCCGGCCGGGGCGGTCGCCACGATGTGCGAGTCGCTGACCACCATGTAGTTCTCGGCGTTGTTCGCCCCGAACTTCACCCCGGTTGCCCCGGTAGTGCCGGCGAGGTGGGTGCCGTAGACGTTGACGAGGTTCCCGCCGGCCGTCGGGCCGCCTGCGGGGGCCAGGCCGGTCACGGCCGGCGTCAGGTCGGCGACCGGGTTGGTCACCTCAGCGTCGAGCGGGCCCTGGCCCTGGATGACGATGGAGACGGTGTCCTGGGCGCCGCCGTTGCCGCCGTCCGGGGACCACTGCTTGACGTACGCGCGGCCTTCCTTGGCGTCGCCGACCCCGTTGCGGTCGTACCAGCGGACGCCGAACTCGCCGTTGGCCACGCCGTTCTTGGCGGCGTGGTACTTGGTCTGGAGGAAGGCGTGCACCGGGTCCAGCGCGGTGCCGGCCGCGTTCGTCGAGTGGAGGATCTTCACCTCCAGCCGCCAGTTGTAGCCGGTGACGGACTCGCGGGCGGCGCCGTCGTCCTCGTACGCCTCGTCGGATTCGGTGCGCAGCTCGTCGATGGGCTTCAGTTCCTGCACGCCCATCAGCCGCTGGTACTGGCTGGCCGGGAAGGCGGCGGTGTCGATGTCGACCCGGAGTCGCCGGGCGAGCATGGTCCTGCGGTCGGTGGGGGTCGTCGCCATGACGTACTCCTCGGGTCAGTCGGTGCGGTGTGCCGTGGCCCTCATGGCCTCGACGTAGTAGTTGTGGCTGCTCTCCCACCGGCCGTTGCTGTCCGACCCGAGGGCCGAGTACGACTGCCGGTACATCTGGACGACCGCGATTCCGTTGATGACCTCGTGGGAGCGACTGTCGAGGCGGTCGAAGATGTCGTCGCCCAGGTCTTCGACGACGCGGGGGTCCTTCGTGCCGCGGCAGCGGATCTGCACGCCTTGGATCACGTCGGCCATCCCGGGTGGGGAGGCGACGACGTACGGGGCGAGGGTGATGATCCGGTCCGGGCTGGTGGGGATGCCGCGGATGACGATGCCGACCTCGGCGGCGGTGTACGACGGGCCGTCCGGGCGGAAGACGCCGATGTCGGCGGCCTGGAGGTCCAGAGCGAGGCCGGTCAGGAGTCGGGAGGTCCAGCCGTCACCGGTCGCCACAGTCAGCCTCCCAGGGGCTTGCCGGCGGCCTTCGCGATCAGCGCCAGCATCACGTCACGTTCCTCGTTCATCGGGTCTTCCAGGTACTTCGCCTTGCGGCCGTCGTCGTGGCGCAGCGTCATGTCCTCGTGCTGGCGGACCGCGTAGGGCCGGTCGTAGGAGACGGCCACGGCGCCCGTCGACGGGTCCTTGGACACCTCGCCAGACCGCTCCAGGTCGCCTTCCTCGTGCGGCGCCTGGCTCGACGACACCTGCAAGAGGTGCTCGGCGGCCAGCTCCAGGCCCTCCATGGACGCGCCCTTGAGCGCGGCGAGGACGTCGTCACCGTCCCAGGTCAGCTCGAAGGCGTCGTCGGCCACGGCTCACTCCAGGGACAGTTCGACGTGCTCGGGCAGGTCCAGGCCGTGGTCCTCCATGACGCTGACCGCCAGGACGCGGGCGGTGCGGCCGGTCCAGGGCAGGGTGACCAGCGACCCGGGTGGCGCGGCGGTGCCCATCGGCGCGAACACGGTGGTGCTCGACACCCCTTCGGCGCCCTCGGCGTCCTGGGTTTGGACAACGACGCGGCGGGTGGTGTCGTCGACGACGCACGGGCCCACGTCGACGGGGTCCGCGTGGACGTCTCCGTACGCGCCGGAGCCCTCGTACGCCTGCACCTGGATGGTCCGCGGCTCCGGGATGTGCCAGTCGACGAACTCTTCCCACGTCACGGCTCACCTGCTCTGCGGGCCGTGGCCGGTCAGCCCGGCCGCCTGGAGGATCGTCCACGCCTGCTCCCACAGGCCGCTGATCTTGACCGGGGCGTCGTCGGCGGAGGCGGCCTGGACGGCCAGCCGGCCGATCGAGAAGCCGCCCCGGCGGGTGCGGCCGGTGCCGGTGACGTCGCCGTGGTCGAGGCCGGCGGCGATCTGCTCCAGCGTCGCCTCCCGCAACGCGTTGACGACGGCCGCGTCCTCTGGGTCGTAGACGGCGCAAAGCAGCGCCCGGTCAACGTCCCGGGAGGCCCGGTCGAGGAGCTGCTGCGCGTTGACCGGTGTCTTGCCGAGCTTGTTGTTGAGCTGCTCGATGGTCGCGTACGCCACCGCTCCCCCTTCGGGTACGGGCGGGGTGGCCGGGCCGCGAACCCGACCACCCCACGAATCACTCGGACGCCGGACCGACCCGCTCGGACTTGCCGGTCTCCAGGTTGCGGCGCAGCTTCACGCCGCCGACCTCGTACTCCTCGTACCGGTCCTTCTTGGCGTCCCGGTTCGGGTCCGGCGCGCCGGGCTCCGGTGCCTCGCCGGTCTTGACGTAGCCGACGACGGCCCCGACCCCGTCCTTGGCCGCCTCGGCGAGCTTGTCGCCGGCCACGACCACGGTGGACACCCGCTCGCGCGGATTGGTGGTGTCGGCCGGCCCGTCGCCCGGCGCAGTGATCTGCCGCTCGCCGGGCACCTGGCCCTCCGCGACCGTGGCCTGCGGCGCCGGCTGGCCGGTGGCGTGGCCCTCCGCGGCGACCTTCTCCGCCGCCTGCTGGGCCGTCTCGGTGTCCCCGGTCTCCTTGGCCTTCTGCTGCTGGCTGCTCCGTGCGCTGGGTGCCATGACCCGCGCCTCCCTTCGGTGGTGTCGTGCCGGTGGCCGGCGCGGGTTACTGGTTGAGGACCCCGGTCAGCCGCGCGGCGGCCTTGCCCGCGAACACGGCGACACCGGTGAAGAACTCGATCCGGGTGCGGTAGGCCGGCTTGGCGTCCAGCTCGCCCAGGTCGCGGACGTCGACTCCGCCGTTGGTGAGGCCGGTGACGCCCTTGTCGCCCTCGTCCTGCCCGTACTTGACGGCGTAGATCGAGCTGGTGGTGCCGGCGGCGGTGCCCTGGGTCTCCGTCTGCGGCAGGATCCGCACGCCGGCCGCAGTGTCACCCGGGTCCAGGACGGGGATGCCGTTCCACGTCAGCACCCGCTTGCCGGTGAGGTCCTCGCGAACGATGTCGACGCCGCCGAGCCGCCGACCGGCGGAGCGGATCTTCGCCAGGATGGCGCTGTTGGCGTACAGGGCGCCGTTCTCGCCGTTGATCCCGGGCACCAGCGAGATCAGCTCGTCGAGCTTGTCGAAGAACGCGTGCACGTCCGAGTCGCCGTTGCCGAGGACCGGTGCACCGTTGGCGCCAGCGGCGATGACCTGGCCACCCGTGAGCCGCTTGCGGAGGCCGTCGAAGCCGTTCGGCGCGTCCCCGCCGCCAGCCACGTCCCCGTTGAAGAACGCGTCCTGGAAGCGGTAGCTCGCGGCCTTCACCTTCATCGCGGTCTGGACGGCCCGCTGGTCGTTCAGGTTGGAGCGGGTCTTCGCGATGAACGTGTCGACGTCGGCGTCACCACCGAGGATGACCAGGGACTCGGTCGCCTGGTTGATCACGCCGGTCGACTCGGTGTACTGCCCGTTGACCGCGCGGAACTCCACGCCGGGCAGCGTGCCCTCCGAGTTGTAGGCGTACGCGTTGCCCTCGATCTCCATGAACGGGATGCGGTCGAGGATGGGGCTGACCTGGACGAACGTCTCGATGACGCCGCGCTGGAGGTCGTTCTGGCTCAGGACTGCGGCCTGGGCAAGGGTCACCGCCACGGTGGACTCCTAGGGTGAGGTTTGGCTGTAGGCGTGTCGAAGCCGGTCGACGCCGGTCCCGACGTGTTGCTGTGCGCCGCCCGCCGGTCCGCCGCTGAAGTCACCGCCGGAGCGCGCCGGCCCTGTGGGCTGCGGCGGCGTCGGGGGCTGCGGGGGTGCCGGTGGGGTGGGCTGGCCCTGGCCGGGCTGCCCGCCCTGAGCGGGTGCCGGCTGGGCCGGAGCGGCCATCCACGGGTTCGCTGCCAGGACGCCCTGGATGGTCCAGGGCAACCGCTGGGCGTAGTCCGGGGCGTTCGGGTCCAGCTGGGCTGCGGCCTGCTGCCAGGCCATCGACCCGACGAGGGCCTGCGGGTTGACGCCCAGCTGCGGGGCGAGCGCCCACGCCTGCTGGGACACCGCGGCGACGCGTAGCTGCGTCGTGTGCTGCTGGTCCCTGGCGCGGAGCCGCTCGATCTCCTCCCGCGCGCCCTTCGGCAGGCGGGCGAAGTCGTAGCCGCCCTGGCCGTCGTCGCCGTCGGCCGGGGCCGGCGGGGGCGGGTAGGCGGCCGGCAGCATCGGGTACCCCTGGCCCGGCTGGGCCTGCGGGTACGGCTGCGGCGCGTACGGCTGCTGCTGGGGTGCGGGCTGGACCGGCTGCGTCGGCGGCTGACCGGGCGCCTGCGGCTGCTGAAGCCACGCCGGGACGGCGGGCTGCGGCTGCTGCGGGGGCGCGGCCTGCGGCACGTAGCCGGGAGCCTGCGGTGGCGCGGTGTACGAGGCCGGCTGAGCGTGCGGCTGACTGGGCGGCTGCTGGGCGGGCTGCCCCTGGGGGGCGGCCGGCGCGGCGGGCGGCGCAGTCTGCGGCTGCTGGGCGGGCTGGGTCATCAGTGAGCCTCCGGCTCGTGTCGGAATGGTGACCAGCGGTCCTTGCCGCTGGCCTGTACCGTGCCCGGGTCACCTACAGGGAGGTATCGATGCGGACACGTCACATCTGGGTGGTCGCCGTGCTGGTCGGCGCGCTGGCGGGCTGCGGCAGCGAGAAGGAGCTGGCGTCCCCGGCGGCGAAGCCGGGCGCGCAGCAGGTCGCGGACGCCATCGCGGCGAAGTGGCCGCTGCCGAACCCGCGCGACACGTCCGACGGCTGCAAGGCGAAGCAGGGCGACACCGGGCCGGGCTGCACGTCGCGGGTCACCACCGACGCGGTGACGGTCACCGAGTGGCCGGACGAGCAGACCGCCAAGAAGGCGGCCGACCTGGGCAAGACGAACGGCGCGCGGCAGGCCGGCCGGTACGTGCTGACCTGGAACGGCGACCAGGACCTCACCAGCGACGAGGCGCGGGCCGACATGGTCCGCATCGCCGGCAGTCTCTAGCCGGGCAGGTTGCCGGCCCCGACCTGCTCGCGGTAGCGGAGCCGCTTGAGCTCCGGGTTGGCGGCGAGGTGGTCGCGCATGGCGGCCTGCCACTGGCGGACCTTCGCCGCGGCGGTCGCCTTGCCGACGTCGTCGAGGGCACCCGCCTCGCGCTCCTTCCACCGGCGGATCTGCCGCTCGATGGCCCGCTGCCGGTCCTTGGCTTCGTATCCGGCCGGGTTGGCGGTGGGCCGCGCCGGGCGGCGAGTCGCCCCGGGCAGGTACGCCCTGAGGCTGTGCGTGCAGTTGGGGTGCATCAGCCCGTCCGCGCGGGCCTCGTCCACGGTGCCGGCGATGTCGACCGTCACCGTGCCGTCGCCGACCATGCTCGGCATCTCCACCCGGCCGCGCCGGCCGCCGGAGATGGCCAGCACCTTGCCCTCCCACGGCCGGCAGCGTTCGCACTCGCGGGGGCTGTCGGAGACGATGACGAGGTCCAGGCCGAGCGATCCGAGCCGGTCTGTCTGGCCCTGGACGGCAGCCCTCTGGGTAACGGTGCGGACGGCCATCTCCACGTACGAGGAGAGCCGCCACACCCGGCCGGCGGAGTCGGTAAAGCTGGACACGCCCTGGTCGATGAACCGCCGGTAGGCGAACTGGCTGGCCTGCCGGCGGGTCTGGCCGCCCGCCACCGACACCGCGGTCGCCTGCTGAATGACGGCCCGGTACACGTCCAGGACATGCCGCAAGACGTTGCTGTGCCGCTCGCCCACGTCCTGGATGAGCGCGGCGGCCAGGTTCTCGATCACCCCGGCGCGGGTGATCTGCTCGGCGACGACACCGGCCGCGCGGACCGCGTCCGGGTCACGCGGTAGCAGCTGCGCCGGCAGCCCGGTGGTTGCCGCTGCCTGCCCGCTTCGGTACGCCTTGGCGAGGGCCTCGCGGACCTGCTCCGCCCCCTCCGCCTCGACCACACGCAGGATCTGCTCGACGGTGCGCCGGAGTGTGGCCAGCGCGCCGAGCCGTGTGACAGCCCAGTCGGGGGCTTCCATGCCGGCGAGCAGATGCCGGGTGACCTCGCGGAGGATAGCCTGCTCGGCGACCCGGTACAGGTCGACGCTGCTGCGGGCGATGGCCTCGATCTGGTCGCCGGTGAGGGCCATGGGTCACTCCTGCGCCGGGGGCTCCTCGGTGCCCTGGTCGCCGCCGTCTCCGGCGGCCGGATCGTTGCCGGCCAGCGCGCCGAGGCTGGTCCCGACGTCGACGACGGGCGGGGCGTCACCCTGGATCCGGTCGACCTCCTCCTGGATCTCGCCGTCTTCCCAATCAGGGTGGAGGGTCTTGACCTTCATCCAAGTCGAGATCGCCTCCGCGGCGGCGAGCAGTTGGAGCGTGCGTGCCTGCGCCTCCGGGTCCTCGGAGACGGTGTCCCCGAAGCTGACCTGCGGCACCTCCGGCGTGACTGCGGTGCCGAACGCGCGCACATCGACCATGAGCAGGGTCTCCAGGAGCATCGCCAGCTCAGGCCGGAAGTGCATGATCTTGGCGTCGCGGCCGATGAACGACTCCCGCTGCCGGGCGCTGACCTCCGTCGCCGTGACCGCGGCCCCGTCATCCATGCCGAAACTCTGGGCGCTGTAGCCGGCAGTCTCGACGATGGTCCGGGTTAGCTGCTCGGCGATCCGTAGGTGCTGGTCGACGCGGATGTCTGGCTGGAACGTCTCCAGGTTCAGGCCGCGCTCGTCGTCGCCCATCGTCTGGAGGCCGACCAGGATCTCCCTGGCCGCCTCCCACACGGCACCCTTGCCGGGGCCGAGTGAGGTGAGATACGACTCGGGCACGTACACCCGGGCTACGCCGATGCGCAGGTCCCGCATCAGCGACGACCAGGTCTCGTCGAGCGCGTCCAGGAGTCCCTCAACGCCGTCGTAGTCGGACCGGCCGAGGTCGACGGCGGCGGGAATGTCCGCCCAGATCCGGGTGGGGGTCGCGTTCGGCACGTAGGCCGCGGTGAGCCGGCCCGGGACCGTGGCCACAGCTGCGGCGCGGCCCTGCCACTGGACGCCCTCCATGGTCTTCAGCCAGGCCGTGTCCCGCCAACCGCCGACGTCCACGGGGTCGCCGAGCTGGTCGGGGGTGCCGCGGTAGACGCCGTGCCAGATGACGCCCGTCTCGTGCCGCTCCAGGTACCGGATCACCGTCTGGTTGGAGCGCTCCAGTTCCCGCCAGAACGTCACCGCAGTGAGCATGCCCCAGCGGAATTCGGGGACGGCGGTGGCTGGGTCGACGCGGGAGATCCACGGGCGGGGGCGCAGGCTGCGATCCCAGACGATGCGCAGGTAGGTGCCGCTCTTCGCGGCGCCGACCTCGGCTGCGGCGAGGAGCGTGGCGTGCGCTCCGTCGTCGACGAGCTCGTCCAGGCGGGCCTGGGTCTTCGCGTCCGCGGCAACGAGGGTCGGCGGCTCGCTGAACAGCAGCCGAGCGGACGTCTGCGCGATATCCGCCGCGAGGGGCACGTGCAACTTGGCCCGCCGCTCGCCCTCCGGGATGGGCTCGCCCCACCACCAGCGGGCCGCCTTGCCGAGGAATCCACTGCGGTACTGCGCCGGACGGTTGCTGGGTCGGCGGCTGTGGGAGTAGAGGTCGGCAAGCTGGTCCGGCTGGCCGGCGTACCACGCCCCCCACTCGTCGATCTTCGCGAAGACGGGGGCCAAGTCGCGAGGCGGCCACGCCTGGCGGGGGTCGGAGGGCAGCGGCATGCGGGGTCCCTCCTACTCGGTGGGCGGGGTGACGGTCAGGCCGAAGACGGGGATCGGGCCGGCGAAAATGAGCCACACGTGGCCGCCAGCGGCGAGCTTCTCCAGGTCGCCAGGCTCCAGCTCGCAGCGCACCATCGCGCGCTCGAAGCCGCCGTCGACGAGGCCGTCGAAGAGCGCCTCCACGGGGCTGACGCCGGGCGGGCCGGCGATGACGCCCTTGATCGAGCCGGGGTGGGCGGCAACCTGCTCGTCGGGGATCGTGGTGGGTCGCATCAGACGCGCGGCGGCCAGCACCAGGTGCCCGGCGGGATCGTGCCGCCGGCCGGCTCGTGCCCGTCTGCGGGCTCGCCCCGCTTCCGCGAGGTCACCCAGTGCTGCTGGATACCGTCGAGCTGGACGACCAGGTTGGCCCCGGAGCCGCCGAACACCGCGGTGACGATGGCCGGGTAGACCTGGCCCGCACGGACCGGGTTGCGGTGCTTCTGGACGGCGATGGGGTCGATGCCGGCGTTGATTGCCTTGGCGTCGGCCTCGCTGATCCGGTAGTGGACGATGCGGCCGATGGTGGGCTGCATGGTGGCTCCCTTCGCTAGGCGGCGATCTGGAGGTTGGGGCGGACGGTCGGCCGCCACAGGTTGCGCGGGGTGTGCACGGCGTACCGGGTGGCGTCGATGCCGTGGTCGGCGACCTTGATGGGCTTGTCCTCGCCCCTCTCCGCTGCCTTGTCGTCCCAGCAGTAGCCCGGGATCTCCAGCAGCAGCTCTCGGCACGACTCATGCACGTCGAGCAGGCCGAGGGCGAACAGCGTGCTGAGGGTGCTGATGCCGGGCAGGACGTTGTTGTCGGCCAGGCGGGCGCCGACTCCGTCGTTGTGCAGCTGCACCCGGAAGTTCGCCGCCGAGGGGTCGACGATCGTGTACTCCGGGGCGACGCCGGTGACGTCGCTGCGGGGTACGGGCACGGTGGTCAGCCACTGGCGCAGCTCGCGGGAGTATTCGGCGTCGGAGAGCTGCCGGCGTTTCTGGGCGGAGTCCCAGCGCCATTCGCGGGTGATGTGCAGCCGCCGGTCCGCGCCCAGGCCCAACACCACGGCGTGGAACGGGTTGCGGGTGCCGTGGTCGACGCCGAGGCTGATCCACCGGCTGATGGCGGGCAGGTCGGAGACGACGTGGCGCTTCTCGTCGAACATGTCGAAGATGGCGCCCTCGGCCGGCACCCAGAGGCCCTGGATGTACCGCTTGAAGAACAGGCCCACGTACTGCCGCTTCAAGCTCTCGACGAAGTCCGGGGAGAGGTGCGGGTTGTCGTCGAGCGTGAACGAGAACCTGTGCAGGTCGAGCGGTTCCGCGGCGTGGCCGGTGGAGGTCGTGCCGTCGTGGCCGACCCACAGGGCTGACCGGTCGAGCATCCGCTTGAGCCAGTGCACGGGACCGGCGGGATTGCAGGTGCCGAAGAACTGCGCGCCCGGGATCGACAACCGAGTGCCGAGCATGTCCCAGAGCTCTTCGGGCCAGGTCGCGACCTCATCGCCGTACGCGCCGGCCAGGGTGAGACCTTGAATCTTCTCGACGGCGCGGGCGTCGTTGGCGCCTGCCGTGTAGATGCGCCGGCCGAAGAGGTAGAGCTCGCCGGCACCGGCCATGTAGCGGCACCGCTTCGACCCCACCATGTCGGTCATCGGGTCGATGACGTTGCGCTTGAGGGTCCGCTCCGTCTTGCCGATCATGGCGAGGTTGCCGCCGGGTCCTGTGCGGACGTACTGCATCCAGCGGAAGGTGCTCGCCACGGTCTTGCTGCTCCGGACCGCGCCCTCCCAGATGTTGTAGCGGGCGGTGGCCAGCTTGACCGAGCGCTTTGCCTTGCCGGTCAGCGGCTTGATCATCAGTCGTCGCCGTCCTCGGTCATGTGCTCCAGCCAGGCGTCCACGCCGGAGGTGGCGACGTCGGCGCGGTCGTGCTCGGCGATCTTCAGCGCGGTGGCCATGAGCGCCTGGACGCTGGTGGCGATGGCCCTCTTGTCGGCGAACGGCGGCTCGTTGTGCTCGACCTCGTTGTAGTCGTTCTCCTTGCCGCCGAAGTTGAAGACCTTGGCCTTGTCGAACATCTGGCCGAGGAGTTTCTCGGCGGCGGCCAGGGCCTGCTCCTCGATGCGGGCGCGGCGGGTGGCGGCGTCGGCCTTGCGGGCCTCGGTCGCGGCCGCGGTGCGGGCACCGCCCCGCTGGAAGCTGAGGCCCAGCTCGGCGGCGATGGCGGAGACGCGCTTCTGGTGGATGCCGGTCTCGCGGCTGATGGCGTTGCGGCCCTTGCCCTTGGCGTGCAGCTCGGCGACCTGTTCGCGTTCGCGGTCGGTGAAGGGGGCCATGGTCACCTCACGGCGTCACCTCGCCAGGCATGGAGGGGAATGTGGTGTCCGGTGTAGAGGTTGACCACCGGTAATGGCCGGCGGTAGGGCCACCGACCCAAGGAGCACACCCATGAGCGACGGACAGATCACCCTGGCCTGCACCAACCCGAGCTGCAAGAGCACGAACGTCGCCTTCGTGCGGGAGCACATCGAGCCCCTCCAGCGCGCATGGGGAGGTCAAGTGCTCCGGCGACAGCAGACGGTCGAGTACGAGTGCAACGACTGCGGTGAGGACTGCACGTTCAGTCGCGTGATCTAGTAGTCGGGGTGTGCGGGCAGGCCGGCCACCACAGCGGCCTGCCCGCGTCCCCCCGCGCCCGCGCGTCCCGACCCCGGACGCAGAACAGCCCGGGAGCCGTACGGCTCGACCGGGCTGCGGGCACACTCCGCCTGTAGCGGTGAGTGAACAAATGATCAGGCTGCGGCGGTGGCCATGTCAACTCGACGCGGCCGGCCGCGTGTCGACCGCCGCTTGGCGGCCTCGATCGTGGCGGCCTCGTCGAGGGGCGAGTAGGCGGTGCGGCCGACGCGGATGATGGTGAGGTGGTCGCGGTCGCGCCAGCGGCGAACCATCGCTTCGGTGACATCGGAGCCGAGGACGGCGGCCAACTCGGCCGCCGTCCCGTACCTCCGCCCGTTTACGGCAATCACTGGCCCGCTGCAAGGGTGCCGACGGAGAAGCCGGCAACCTCAGAGATCCGGCCGCGCCACAGCATGGTTCCCTGATTCGGCATCAGCTGAGAGCCCTGGACGTATCGCGCGTTGATGAGGTGGATGAACACGTACTGCAACGTGGACACGAAACCGTCCTCGCCGTCGGCTGGCTTCCCAACCTCGCTCATCAGCTCTCCAAGCTCATCGGCGAGGCTGCGTGCATCAGGTCGGTCTGCCGCCTGCTCGATGAAGTCACCCAGCTCCTGGAACCATCGGTCACGGCCAACCAGAGTGCCGGTGACGAGCCCGCCACTGACGCTGAGGGTGACTCCGAGCTCGAGGCCGCCCTCCTGGGCACCCTTCGCGAGGATCTGGAGTACCACATCCGGAAGCGAAGCGTCGGGAAGCTCCGGAGTGTCTTCGGGGGAGGGCTTTTGGTGGGTGGCAGTCATCGGCATCGTCCCTGCTCTCGGTTACCAGAGGGGTGTAAGCCGGCGATCGAGAGACCTGACCGTGCCTACTCGTCGATGGTACGGGTGAACCGCGAGAGAAGCCTGATCGGTAGCTTCCTAGGCTGATACCCGGCCCGTTACACCATAAGAGTCATTCTTGGGTCACTTATCTGAGCGTCGACTGTGAGCAGTTGACCTTGAGCGGGTCTTAGCCGGCGTCTGCTTTGCCGCCTGCTCCTCGCTCCGCTTCTCCCTCCGCAGCGCGTTCTGGATTTCGCGCTGGGCCTTCTTGGCGTGCTCCAGTCGACGACGCGCAAACTGGAGGGCAGTCTCTGCGCTGGCTAGTTCAATGGCCGATTCCTGCGCCTGAAGCGTCCAGATCGCGAGCTGGTCGTCATGGCCAACGGATAGCACGGGGTCGCTGGCTTCGGTGAAGTGATCGAGTTGACCTACGCGCAGCTCGATCTCGTCACGTTCGGCGATGGCCTTGCAGTACTTGATGTAGGCCTCCGCTGCTGCGACGTCACGGACATAGATGGCGACGTCCATGTCGATGAGGGCCGCTCGTCTGGTTAGCCACTCAACGGCTGTTGGTGCCTGCTCGTCGTCGAACTCAGGAGGCAGGGCAGCTTCGAGAGCTTCGATTTTCGGCTGTGCCTTCTCGTAGACCTCGTCGTGTTGTCGATCAAGGGGCTCAATCTGCTCGTCAAGCTGGCGAGTTCGCGCTTCGAGCTGTTCACGGTAGGGCCTCGCGAGCTTGATGAGGGGAATCTCGACTTCCTGGTAGTCGTCGCTCATGGCTGCACGGTAGTCACTCGGCGCTGCTCGGTGCGTCCCCCGCGACCGCACCGATGACGGCGTCACGGGGCCAGATGTGGGCGGCGCCCTCCACCGCCCCGGGCATCCCGCACGGGCAGCCCTGGCCGACGCACAGCCGGCCGGTGGCGCACACGACGGTCCACGCATCGACGGGGCCAGCGGTCTGCACGACGAGCTGCCGCTCCCCGCAGTGCGGGCAGGGGACGCCGGTGAGCGGCTGGGCGGGCCGCGGCTGGCGGATGGCCTCGCGGGCCCAGGCGTCCTCATCGGCCAGGTGGCGGGCGACGATCCGCGCGGTGCCGGGCTGGACCTTCGGCATCATGGCGAGGATCCGGGCGATCGGGTCCATCCCGAAGGCGGCGTCGGGGCTGCGGTGGTCGAGCTGCCCGGCGAGCCAGTCGAGTTTGCCGGACAGCCGCTGGTCGAGGTCGGCCCAGGTGGTGTCCCGGGTCGGTCGGCTGGCGAGCAGGAGGAGGCTGCTGGTGGGGTCGCCGTGGCCGCCGACGCCGTGGCGGATGCCGTATGCGGAGCTGGAGCGGAGCACGGGGGCGGCGTCGAGGAGGCCGTGGGCGTTGCGGCGGGCCTCTTGGAGGGCCAGCTCGGCGAGGCGGCGTCGGGCCGCCTGGAGGGACCAGGCGGCGGCGGTGGCGTGCAGGTGGTGCGGAGAGGTCACTTGCGGTCCTTGCGGCGCTCGGCGGCGGCCAGGGCGTCAGCCACGGTCCAGCCGTTGACGGTGATCTTCGGGGCGTGCTCGGCGGCGAGGCGCAACGCCTCGTCCAGGGCGAAGCGGTGGGTTGCGAGCCACTCGTCTTCGCGCTCGGACGGGATGGACTCCCAGTCCCACTCGCCATCGGTGCCGAGGCACCGGCGGTAGCGGGTGACGGCCCAGAGGCCGCGGCCCCGGTACGCGACGGTGATGGCGTAGCTGTGGGCGTTGATGTCGTCCTCGGGGAGGGCGCAGACGGTGTACTCGGTGGGTCTGGGCTCGATCTTCACGGGCGGCGTCTCCAGGTGACGATGAGGGCGACGAGCAGGTACTGGCCGAGCCACACGGCGCACACGGCCTGGACGACGGCGGCTGCCGGGTCCCAGGTGACGTCGAGGGCGGCGGTGGCGGTGAGGATGGCGGCCACCCCCGCCGCCAGTGCGGCGGCGAGGGCGACCAGGAGGCGGCGGATCACCGGGACACCCCGGGCAGCTCGACGGTGACGTCGGCAGCGGCGTCGCGGTGCGGGCACGCCTGCCAGACCCGACCGTCGTCGTTAACCAGGTCGACGATCAGCGCGTACGGAGCGCTGGGGTGCTGCTCGATGCGGCGGACGGTCCAGGTGCCGCGCCAGGGCGATCCGGGCACGTCGTAGGTGCGGCGCTCGCCGGGGCGAACGTCGGCCCAGGTGCGAACGGGTGTGGCGATCGGGGGCGCGTCGAGGGCGAAGAGGTCGAGCTGGCCTTGCACCGGTCAGCCCTCCCGCTCGTCGAGAGCGGCAAGGACGGCCTCAGTGCATCGCTCCCGCACTACCGGCAACGGCACGCTGATCGGCCAGACGTCCTGCAGGGCGCGGCTGATGGCGTTGAAGACCAGGGCGGGTAGCTCCTGCGCGCGACGCGGGCCGGCCTGTTCCATCGCGTCCAGGGCAGCCTCCACCGCCCGCCACACCCGGGCGTTCTCACACGCCCTGCCGTAGTCGGTGGTGGCGACGGCAGGGGACGCGGCGATGAGCGCCCACACGGCGTCCCAGGCCGGCTGGCGAGGGTGCGGCTGTTCCTGCGCGCGAGGGGCCTCCCGCTCAAGCCGGCTCGGGCGGCAACCCGAGCACCCGGGCAGCGGAGCCACGTGCACGGGGCAGCGCGGCTCCTGCGCGCGACGCGAGGAACCGAGGCCGGCCGGCGAGGTCATCGGGTTCGGGCGGCTGAGCTTCTCGGCGAGGGCCTGGAGCAGTTCGGCGTAGCTGGTTGGGAGCGGATGGCAGGTGGTGAGCCAGTCGCGCAGCAGACCGGGGTCGGCGGCGAGCATGCCGATCTGGCGGGCGATGTCGCGGTGGACGTGGTCGCGGGCCTGGTCGCGTTCGGCGAGGGTTTCGCGTACGGCTCGGGTCTGGCTGCGGAGGTCGTTCTCGGTGGCGTTGAGGCGGGTGTGGAGTTGGGTGTGGTGTGCCTGGAGTTCGCGGAGCTGGTCGAGGGCGTCGTCGCGCTCCTGTTCGGCGGTGGCGGCTCGGGCATCGAGGCGTACGCGGTCGCTGGCGTCGAGGTAGGTGGCGAAGCTGGGCCGGTGGGTGGGTGCGGCGTCTCCGGCGGCGTACGGGGCGTCGGCGGGCTGCTGGATGGCGGCGAGGACGGCGTTGGCGTCGGTGGTGGTGTGGTCGGGCCAGGTGACTGCGACGGCCGCGGTGGAGATGAGCCGCCGGAGGGCGGTGAGGGCGGCGTCGTCGAGGTGCGGGTAGCCGCGGTTGTGGAAGTGGCCGCGGAGGGTGCTGGTGTCGGCGTCCTTGGCGAGGGCGGTCAGGAGGTCGGCGATGTGTTTGCGGGCCTCGGTGGGGCTGAGTGGGGTCTGCTGGGTCATGGCGGGCTCCTCAGGCGGCGTCGGTGGCGGGGAGGTGGACGTCGATCACGGGGCGGTCGAAGCGGGGCTCGTCGACGTGGCGGCGGTGCTGGGCGGGCCGGGTGCGCGGGCGCCGGCGGCGGGTGGAGCGGCGCGGGGTGACCTGCTCCTCCATCGACTGGCCGTAGACCTCGGCGCAGCCGCGGCAGACCTTGAGGTGCCACCAGTCGGTGTTGCCCATCTCGCTGTCGGGCGGGAGGGAGGCGAGGAGGTAGCGGTCGCCGGGCTGGATGGTGGTGTGGCACTTGCCGGTCTCGCTGCCGCAGCGGTGGGTCTTGCGGGCGGTACGGGCGATGCGGATCTCAGCCATGGCGGCGGGTCTCCTCGATCTCTTCACGGATGGCGCGGGCTCGGGCGGGGGTGACGTACGGGTACTGCTCGCCGAGGGCCTCGTCCTCGTCCTCGGGGGGCGGTGGGGGCACGTGGGCGAGGGCGCGGGCGATGGCGGCTTGTGCGGACGCCTGGGCGCGCCGCTCGCCCGGGGTGCGATGCCGGGGCAGCGTGGTCATCCGGTCTCTCCCTGGGCGGCTCGGTGGGCGGCGCGGGCGGCTGCGCGGCGTGCGGTGGCCTCTGCGATGGCCTGGGCGGCGCGGTCGGCGCGGCGCAGCGGGTTGCCGGGCGGTCCGGGCACCGGAGCGGGGAACAGGCTGCTGGTCCGGTCCTCGTTGGGAGTGGCGTCAGGGTTGCCGGGGACGAGGCGGAGAGCCGGCGGGGCGTCGCTCGCGTGCGCGCGGTCGTGAGTTGCGGTCTCAGGCCGGGGTGGTTGCTGGTCCTCGGCGGAGGTTTCGCTTGTCGACTCGTTCCGGCGGCCCGAAGGGTCGTCGGGTCGCCGGGGGTCTGGGGGCGGCGCGCCCCCAGTGGTGTCTACGGCAGGGAGGACCGGAGGTACGGGGAGCCTTACTTCCTCTTGTGGGTCCTCTCTTGGTTCGTCGTGGTTCCTAGGGGGGACAGCGGCGGTCCCCCATTCGGGACACCCGGTGTCCCCCTCAAGGGGACTGCTGGTGTCCCCCTCAGCGGGACACCCGGTGTCCCCCTGGATTTCCACGGTGCAGTGACGGGCACCGATGGCCTGCGGGGTGTTCAGCAGCGTCAGCCGATAGACGGCGTTCTTTCCCGCGCGGCCGGCGGAGACCCGCTCGATTGCGGTGTCCTTGATCAGGTCGCCGATGGCGCGCTTGAGGGTGCGGTCGGCGGTGTCCCGGTCGCCGCCGCGCTCGTTGCGCAGGACGGCGATGAGCGGGTCACGTCCGCCGAAGTAGGTCGCCGCGGGCACCTTGTCCGTGGCCTCGTCGAGCGCGGTGAGCGCCATCCGCACGACCACGCGGAAGGCGCGGTCGGGGAGATGGCTCCACCTGGCGAGGACCAGGGAGACGAGGCGTGCACCCACGTTGGGCTCCTGACTGTCGTGCGGTCTGTGCGGGGTGGCTGGCCGGGCCCAGGGGAAGCGGGCCCGGCCAGCCCGGTCAGGCGTCGGCAGCGACCGGCTCGGGCACGGCGAGCGGGAACGCCCAGATCGACCGCTCCGGCTTGTCGCCCTCGGCGGGCACCACGACCTCCCACGGCCCGCGGAACAGCCCGTAGGCGGCCCAGTCGCAGCCGCGGGTGTTCGTCGGCTTCGGCTTCTTCAGCGCGCCGAGGGAACGGCCGATGCACTCCTGGCCGGCCATGCCGGGTGACGCGCCGGCCTCCTTGAAGTCGGCGGGGGTGGCGACGTCGCCGCAGTGCGGGCAGCGGAAGGCCCACTTCATCGGGTCGTCGCCGAAGAGGGCGGCGGCCTCGGTCATCAGCTCGTCCTGGGTCAGCTTGCGGTGCTTCAGCGCGGTGGTCATGCGGCTCGGGTCTCCTCGGTCGTGGTGGCGGGCTGCCCCTTGGCGGCCCAGTAGGCGGTCCTCTTGCGGTCTCGGTCCCGGGCCCGCTCGGCGTCCCGGCACGGGTCGCACAGCGGCTCCCCGTGGTACCGGTGCCGCTGCGCGGCGGCGTG
The DNA here is from genome assembly GCF_040643125.1 of Micromonospora sp. NPDC047465. NCBI lineage: Bacteria > Bacillati > Actinomycetota > Actinomycetes > Micromonosporales > Micromonosporaceae > Micromonospora > Micromonospora sp. NPDC047465. The sequence goes on along the minus strand of NZ_JBEYTP010000004.1, from coordinate 116,318 downwards.
CGTGCCGTGCGGCTGCAACCCCTGCTCCTCGACCCGGCTCTGCACCGTCCAGGCGGTCAGCGCGGTCCAGGACCGGTCATCGGGCACGGCCGCGGCAAGGACGAAGAGCAGGTCGAAGCGCTCCTGGTAGGTGGGCAGCGCGGCGGCGAGCCAGCGGGCGTTGGCCTGGGGGTCGTCGTCGCGGACGCGGACGGCGAGTTCGGCGGCGACTGCGGCGAGGTGGTCGGCGTACTCCTCGCGGGTCACCGGTCGTCTCCGATCCGGCGGAGGTGCTCCGCCTGCTCGGCGTCGACCCGGGCAACCGCGTCCTGCCGGTGCACCCCGTTGGCCTGGGCCCGGCCGCAGATGCACGGCCGCTGCCCGTTGTGGTCGGCAGGGATGACGGAGGACGGGATGTACGGGTGCGGGCGGCCCGTGCGCCGCCGGCCGCGGCTCACCGCTGGCCCCTGTAGATCTCCGGGGCCGTGATGCGGCCCTCCCGCACGTCCTTCGGCAGGTGCCCGATGTGCCAGTGGCCGGCGACGAGGGGGCACGGGTACGCCCGCATGCCCTGGCTGTCGCGGTGCGCGCGGAGCTGCCGCCGGGCCAGCTTGCGGCTGGGGTAGAGCCGCTTGCCGTGCTGGTCGCAGTAGCCGATGTAGCTGGGTCGCCGGTCGGCCATCACGCGCCGCCCTGGAGCCGGGCCAGCTCGTCACGGAGCCGGTCGACTTCGGCGCCCAGCTCGGCGCGGAGCGCGTCGACGCGGTCGACCTCGTCCCGCCACCGGCCGCAGTCCTCTGCCACCGCGTGCGCCAGCAGGTCCGCCTGACCGAGCAGCAGGGGGTCGGCGGCCTGGCCGGAGTCGCGGGCCTCGCAGTAGGCGACGTACCGCTCCCCCATGGCGTCCCGGTCGGGCATGGTGATCGGGGCCCGGCCCGGGGCCGGCGTGGTGCCGGCCCCGGGGAAGCGGACGACCACGCCGGCGGGACGCTCGGCGTACATCGTGCAGCCGCAGGCGCGGTGCTCGCACCGCTTCAGGACGCCCCGCTCGGGTCGGTGCAGGGGGGCCAGGTGGCCGCACTTGCACCGACCGGGCTCGACGGCGGCGATACCGTTCGCGGCCCCCGGGTCCTGGCGGCTCACCGGGTGACTCCCGCCATCTCGGCGGGCTCCAGGTGGCCCTGCCGCTCTCCGGCCAGCAACGCCAGGCCCTCCGGGGTGACGTCCCCGGCGGGACGCTGGGGGTGCCGCTGCCGGGGGCAGTCGCAACCAGCCGTCCGGCACGCCGTGCACCGCTTCATCACGCAGGCGTCGCACAGCACCGGGCGGGCCTCGACCACCGTGGCGATCTGCTCGCGCAGGTCCCGCAGATCGATGGCCGGCGCGATGGGCCGCTCCGCGTGGCCGCAGCCCACGCACACCTCGATCGGACCGCCGGCGTTGAAGCTGGGCCGGACGCGGCCGCCGCAGATGGTGCAGTCGGGCAGGATCGCGGTCACGACGCCGCTCCCAGCTCCTCGGCCGGCGGGGTGTTCTGCGCGATGTACGACTCGGTCCGCTCGATCACCCGGGCGACCTCGTCATCGGTCAGGTCGTTGGTGCTGGCGACCGGTCGGCCGGCGACGTCGCTGACGAAGGCCAGGCGCTCGTCGCGGTCGGTGATGTCGGCCTGGCCGAGGAGGGCGAACATCTTCCGCCGCTGCGGGTCGTTGCCCGGGTTCTTCGGCGCCGGCGGGAAGAGCTGCTCCTTGCGGGCCTTCCACTCGGTGCGGAAGTGCTCCAGCTCGGCCGGGCTGATCCGGCCCTCCTTGGCGGCCTCGCCGCCGTCCTTCCACAGCCGGCGGAGGCCGGTCTCGTCGGCGGCCTTCTTGAGGTCGTCGAGCAAGCCCGTGGCGGCGGCCGACAGGGCGGCAGGCGGGCCTGAGACCGGCCGGCTGGCCGGTGGTCCGGACACCGGGCGGGACTGTGCGGCCGGTTCGCCGTCCGGGCCGGCGTCACCCGCCCGCAACGGGGCCAGGTCCCGGACGTGCGCCTCACCCGGGTTGCAGCGCAGCACCTCGAAGATCAGCCGCTCCAGCTCCAGGCCGGGCACCTTGCGCGGCTTGTCGCTGCCCGGCTGGATGCCGGCGTGCACCGACCGGGCGCCCACGATCAGCGGGTGGTCGTCGCGGGACATCCGGACCCAGGCGGTCGCGTCGAACGCGAGATCCTTGTGGCCCTCGACCTTGTAGACCTTCTGGCCGGTCGGCGCTCCGCCGCCGCCGATTTCGGCGACTTCCTTACCTCGGGCGGTGACCACCGCGATGCCCGGCCACGTCATCAGCATGGTCATCAGCCGGCGGTGCCGGGCGTTCGCGTCGTTCCAGAAGTTCGGGGAGACGACGATCTCTGCGTTCGGGTCGTTGCGGAGCTTCTTCCGGTTGCTGTCGGTCGCCCGGGCCCGGTTGGTAGCCCAGTCCTTCAGCATGTCCCAGAGAGCGGTCATCGAGTCGATGACGAGGACGACCGGGGGCTCTCCGGCGTCGGCGGCCTGGCGGGCGATGTCGCGGATGGCCTCGACCGCGCCGATGATCTGGGGCCAGGTGCCGTCGTGCTCGACGATCTCGTAGCGGACGCCGGGGATGGCGCCGTACTCGTCGCCGGCTCCTTCGCCGAGGTCGATCCAGAAGGTCCGGCCGACCCGGGGCGAGGCGCTGAGGGTGGCGGCGGCCCAGCTCTTGCCGGACTTCTCGCCTCCCTCGACGAGGATGAGCGGCCACGGCACGCGGCCGGTGGGCTTGCGGGTGCGCAGGGCGGTCACTGGTCGGCTCCCTGGTCGATGTCGGTGTCGGTCTGCGGCTCGGTGGCCGCCGTGTCGGGGCTGCCGAGGTCGGCGATCCACTGCTCGATGGGGTCGGGCTCCTGGCCGGCGGCGAGGCTGTCGCGGATGTGGGCGGCGAGGACCTCGCGGGCGGTCACCGGGTGCCTCCCGGGGTGCCGAAGTCGGACGGCTTGCCGAGGTAGATGTCCCGCAGGGTTTGGTGGCCCCAGCGGGGCATGAGCGGCCGGGCCGGGGCGTCCGGGGTAAGGGCGGCCGAGGCGACCGCCCGCTGCTCGGCGAGGCGCCGCAGCACGGACAGCTCGGCGCGCAGCTCCCGCTCGGTGCGGTGGGCGGTGCGCAGGTCCCGGCGGGCCCCCGCCAGGTCGGCGGTGGTGTCCCGGTGGGCGGTGGCGTACGCCCAGGCCAGCAGCGAGGCGGTGGCCAGGGCGAGCAGCAGCACGACGACGGTGACGGCCAGGGCCAGGAGCGGCAGGGTGATCACGCGGCACCTCGCAGGGCCGGGTCGGTCAGCGGGGCCAGGCCGGGCAGGTGCGGCGGCAGCGTGACCTCGCCGGCCACCATGTACGTCTCGGGGGCCGGGTACTCGCCGAGGACGACGCCCCGCCAGTACGCGCACTCGACCGCGTCCTCGCACTCGCCGGGCAGGTGCCCGCACAGCGGGTCGGCGACGGTCAGGGTCTGGGCGGGGAAGACGGTGGGCTGCACGGTGGGCTGCCAGGGGCCGGACGGGATCGGCTGCGGGTCCGTCATCGGGCCTCACCGCCCTGCGCGGCGCGCAGCTCGGCGACCTCGGCGCGCAGCCGGGCCAACTCCGACTCCTGCGGCTCGGGCCTCGTCTGCGCCTGAACGTCCAGCCACGCCCCGTACTCCCGGCCGTCGAGCAGGATCCGGTGGAGGGTGAACGGGATGCCGTTGGCCGGGTCGACCTCGATGCTGCTGCCGAGGTACTCGGCCCACCGCTCCAGGTCGTCTCGGCTGTCCAGCACCCCGAGGTTGAGAGAGCTGCACAGCGTGTCCTTGAGGGGCAGCTCCAGGCGGACGATGTCGTCGGCGATGCGGTGCAGCTCGGCGGCCAGGAGCTGCCGCAAATCGGTGTCGCCGGCCAGGACGGTGACGCCCTCCTCGACGTCGTAGTCGACGGAGGTCCCGTCGGCGAGGACGGCGGTGACGGTGTCGCCGGTCCGCCGGATGTCGGCGATGGTCTCCTCGACGTCGAGCATGATGCGGTGCTCGGTGGTCAGGTAGCGGGCCTTGATCGCCCGGGTCTCCGGTAGGATCTGTTGCATCTGGACTCCTCGATCAGGGTTGGGTTGTCCGGGTGGGAGCCCCCGTTGCAGCGGGGGCTCGTTTCGTTCAGGCGGCGACCAGCTCCTGGTGGCTGTCGCCCTGCCGAGCGGCGCGGGACTTCTCCTTCTGCCGCTTGACGTACGCCTCGCAGGACAGGCGGCAGACCATGCGGGTGCCGCCGATGTAGACCGGCTCCAGCTCGCCCTCGGCGATCAGCCGGGCGACGGTCTGCCGGTTGATGCCGCCGAGCAGCTGGCCGGCGGCGGGGAGGCGCAGCACGAGGGGTGCGGTTTGGATGACGAGCTCGGGCCCGTTGCCGCGCTCGGCTCTCGCGTTGCCGTTCATGGCAACGAACATAGCAACTATGTTGCGTCGTTGCCAACTATGGCAACGCTCATACGTTCGGCTACTGTCTGGCAGGCCGGTCGGCCCTACGCTGTGGCTATGGCTCTCATCGATATCCGGCCCGTCGCCCTACCCCAACGCCCCCCGCCGGTTAGCCATGCGTGGCAAACGAGCCGCCGACGGCAAGCGGTAGCCGAAAACGGCACCTATCGTGACGACGTGCCGCCCAGACCCAGCGATGACCAGCGCGTCCGCTTGTTCGGCGCGTTCGTCAAGCGCGCCCTGACCGAGGCCCGGGAGCGCGGCCTGTCCATCGAGATGGTCGAAGAGCGCACCGGCATCGGCCGCGCCACCATCTACCGATGGACCCGGGCAGAGAGCCCCAATCCGCAGCGGGAGAAGGTCCTGGCCTTCTGCGAGGGTCTCGGTATCCCCGTCACCACGGCGTCGAAGATCCTCGGGTGGGACGGCTCGCGGCAGCCGACGGCTCCCGAGCCGATCGTTGACCCGGACATCCGGGCCATCCTCCGGAAGCTGAACGACCCGAACGTGCCGGCCGAGCAGAAGACGATCATCAGAGCTACGTTGAGGCACCTCGCCAGGGAGTGATGCACCCATGCCCCGACAGCCCAACCGCCGTCCGTCGATCTACCTGGGCAGCGATGGGCTGTACCACTGCTGGGTGACTATCGGGACGAAGCCGAACGGCAAGCCCGACCGGAAGCACCGCAAGGGCAAGACCGCCACCGAGGTGGCCGCGCGCGTCGACGAGCTACTCGACCGGGTCAAGCGCGGCCACGGCGTACCGCAGAAGATCGAGACCGTCGAGCAGTGGTTGACGCACTGGCTGGAGCACGTCGTCAAGCCACGCCGCGCCTACGGCACCTACACCGCGTACCGGTCGCTGATCCACAACTACGCCATCCCGCACATCGGGGCGTGGAAGCTCGACGGAACCCGCCGACGGCTGGAGCCGGAGCACCTGGAGGCGATGTACACCGCGATGGCGGCCACGAAGATCGTGCGCGGCAGCCGCGGCAAGGACCGGGCGCCTACCCTTTCTCAGGGGACGATCCACAAGACGCACCGCGTGTTGTCGGCGGCGTTCAAGGCGGCCGTGCGGCGAGGCAAGGCCGCGCGCAACGTCTGCGAGCTGATCGAGCCGCCCAGCTACCGCCGGCGGAAGGTTGCTGCGTTGACCATCGCTGAGACGGAGGCCGTCATCAAGACGGCGCTGGACGACGAGATGGCCGCCCGGTGGCTCCTCGGCCTGCTCGCTGGACCTCGACAAGGAGAGACGCTCGGGCTGCGGTGGCCGCGGGTGCACCTCGACCCGCCCGCTGGCGAGGAGCCGTACGTGGAGCTCGAGACGCAGCTGCAACGACATGCGTGGCAGCACGGCTGCGACGACCCTGTGAAGTGCACCGAGGGGAAGCACCGCACGGAGCCGTGCCGGCCGCCGTGGGTGCACGGCTGCAAGGATCCGACCGTCTGCCGGCCTCGGCCGCACCTCTGCCCCCGCCGGCGCCCAGGGGACGGCTGTAACCGCCACACGCGGGCGTGCCCGCCGCTGTGCAAGCCGGGCTGCACCGGCCACGCCCGCCGCTGTCCTCAGAAGGTGGACGGCGGCCTCCAGGAGGTCGACCTGAAGACCGAGGAATCTGTCCGCCCGGTTGCCCTGCCGGCCGTGCTCGTCGAGCTGCTTCGCCGGCGGCGGGAGAAGCAGCAACAGGAGTTCGAGCTCCTCGGCTTGAAGTGGACGCCGAAAGAGCTCGTGTTCACCACGCCATGGGGGAAGCCGATCGACGCCGGCCAGGACCACAAGGCGTGGGAGGAGCTGCTGCGCCGCGCGGGTGTCGACGACGCGAAGTTGCACGCGGCCCGGCACACGGCCGGCACCATGCTGGTGGCCAGCGGCGCCGACATCAGCGTGGTCCAGGAGGTGCTCGGCCACACCGACATCAAGACCACCCGGATCTACGTCGACGTGGCGAAGAAGACGCAGCGCGAGGCGATGGACCGGGCGGTGTCCGCGCTGATGGACGGCAACCTCGCGGCGCTACTGCAACCCAACAGCGCAACCCAACGCCCTGATAGCTGATCTTCGACGGGCATGAAGAAGGCCCCGTTACCAGGTGTTTCGCCTGGTAACGGGGCCTTCCCCGTTGTGGAGCCGCCTGACGGAATCGAACCGTCGACCTACGCATTACGAGTGCGTCGCTCTAGCCGACTGAGCTAAGGCGGCAACGATCGTCAAGTGTACGGCACGTCCGGCCGCCCGGCCGAGCGGGATCCCCCCACCCGCCCCGCCGACCCGGACATCCGGGGCCGATCCGTCGTTCGCCGGACAGCGATGGCGGCGGGTCCGGACTACGCTGCGGCGGGTGACGGACGATCGTGCCCCCGACGACGACCCGCAGGACGGCGCGGCGGCGAGCCCGCACGCGAGCGAGGCGGCCGGCGGGCGGGCGGCGCGCCGACCGCGCAGCACCGATCCGCGCGAGCTGGGCTTCACCCCGCGCAAGCCCGTGCCGTGGCTCGCGCCTTTCCTGCTGATCAGCACCGGCATCCGTACGCTGCTGGCGATGCTCTTCGGGGCGTACCTGGACAAGCGGGAGCTGCAGAACGCGTTCGGCGACGGGATCTTCCGCCAGGTCGGGCCGGACGGCGGGCTCTGGCTGGACTACGTGGCCGACCTGGGCGACGGCTTCAACGCCACCTACTCGGTGGCCTACCTGATCGCCCAGCGCGAACTGGAGGTGGACGGGCACCGGCTGCCCCGGGCGCAGACCCTGGTGATGGGCGGCGACCAGGTCTACCCGTCGGCGGCGTACGAGGCGTACGAGGACCGGTGCAAGGGGCCCTACCAGGCCGCCCTGCCCGTCAGCCCGCCCGAGCGGCCGACGCTCTTCGCGGTCCCCGGCAACCACGACTGGTACGACGGCCTGACCGCCTTCCTGCGGCTGTTCGTCCGGTCCCGGGACCGGCACTTCGGCGGCTGGGACACCGGCCAGTCCCGCTCGTACTTCGCCGTCGAACTGCCCGCCGACTGGTGGCTGCTCGGCCTCGACGACCAGTCCGGCTCGTACCTGGACGACCCGCAGCTCACCTACTTCGACAAGGTCGCCGAGCGACTGGGCCCGCAGAGCCGGGTGATCCTGACCGTGCCGGCGCCGACCTGGGTCAAGGCCGTCGACCACCCCACGGCGTACGACTCGATCGACTACTTCATCCGCACGATCATCGCGCCCACCGGGGCGCAGGTGCGGCTGCTGATCTCCGGCGACCTGCACCACTACGCCCGGTACGCCGGCCCGGACCGGCAGTTGATCACCTGCGGCAGCGGGGGCGCGTACCTCTACCCGACGCACAAGCTCCCGGAGCGGATCGAGGTGCCCCCGCGTGACACCCTCGCCCGGCGGGCCAGCACCTCCCGCCCGTACGACCTGGCCGGCCGCTATCCGGACGCCGCCCGCTCCCGGCGGTACGGCTGGGGGATCTTTCCCCGGCTGCCGCTGCGCAACCCGGGCTTCACCACCCTGCTCGGCACCCTGCACACGCTGCTGATGCTGGCGATGGCCGGCGTCGTGAGCAACCGGACCGGCACCGAGCAGCGACTGTTCAGCGTGCCGCTGGTGGCGATGCTGGTCGTCACGGTGCTCGCCGCGGCCTTCTTCGCCAAGCCGCCCAGCTCGGGCGGGAAGCGGCACGCGCGGCACTGGATCCTCGGCGTGGGTCACGGCCTGGCCCACGTCGGGCTGGCCGCCGCCGGCACCTGGGCCTGGCTGGCCCTGCCTCTCTACGACTGGCCGTGGCCGCTGCCGGCCGTCGCCGCGGCGGTGGTCTACGGCCCGGTGAGCGGGCTGGTGGCGAGCCAGCTCGTGGCCGCGTACCTGCTGGTGGCGGGCGCGTTCGGGGTGAACGTCAACGAGCTCTTCGCCGGCCAGGGCATCGAGGACGCGAAGGCGTTCCTGCGGCTGCGCATCGATCCCGACGGCACGCTGACGATCTATCCGATCGCGGTCGACCGCGTCGCCCGCCACTGGCAGGTCAACCCCGACCAGTCCCCCGAGTCCTCCTGGCTGTCGCCGAAGCACCCCCTCCGCCCCCGCCTGGCCGAACCCCCCACCACCCTCACCTGACCACCCCACCCACCCCACCCCACCCCCACCCCGCCGGCCGCCGGCCTCGTTGATCATGAAGTTGCTGCGACACGCCGATGTGGGTGGCAACAACTTCATGATCAACCGAGCGGGGGAGGGGGCTGGGGGGCGGGGTCAGGGGTTGTAGTGCTGGTCGTGGGCCTGGCGGGGGCCGCAGACCGAGGCGCGGGAGCAGGAGCAGCGGGAGCCGTCGGCGTCCAGGCGGACCGTGACGGAGTCGCGCGGGACGCTGTGGCCGACCACCCGGCCGTCGCCCTCCGGCGTCGACACCCGCGCGCCGATCGCCGGGGCGGATTCCTGGAACCGCTGGTAAAGAGGATGTTCGTACTTGAGGCAGCACATCAGCCGGCCGCACGCGCCGGAGATGCGCAGCGGGTTGAGCGGCAGGTCCTGGTCCTTGGCCATCCGGATGGTCACCGGCTCGAAGTCGGTGAGGAAGGTGGCGCAGCAGAGGTCGCGGCCGCAGGAGCCGATGCCGCCCTGCACCCGCGCGGAGTCCCGGGCGGAGAGCTGGCGCAGCTCGACCCGGCAGTGCAGGGTGGCCCCCAGGTCACGGACCAGCGAGCGGAAGTCCACCCGGTGCGGGGCGGTGAAGTAGATGGTGCTCCGCTCGCCGCTCCCCTCGCCGGAGCCGAACACGTGGTCGACCGCCACCACCTTCATCGGCAGGCCGTGCTCCCGGATCAGCCGCTTCGCCGCGACCTTCGCCTCGGCCTTGCGCCGGCGCACCGCCTCGTCGCGGCGCAGGTCCTCGTCCTGCGCCAGCCCGGCCAGCCGGGGGAAGCCCGCCGTGTCCTCGGAGACCCACTGCGCGGCCCAGACGCACTCGGCCACCTCGGGCCCGTCGTCGGTCGGCACCAGCACCTTGTCGCCGACCTGCGGGCGCAGCTCGCCCGGGTCGAGGTAGTAGAGGCGCCCGTACCGCTGGAAGCTGACCGCGCAGAGCATGCCCATGCCCTTCACCCTACGACGGCCGGGCGGCTGCGGGCGGGCCGGCCGTCGCCGCCCGGCTACGCCGTGCAGCCATCCACAGTGGTCGAATCAACCGATCCGCAGGCCACCTCGCCGTGCCGTCCCCCCCTCGCCCGGACGGTTGATTCCGCTGCCCCGTACGGGACAAACGTGCACCGGAGGCGTTGAGTGGAGGCAGACCTGCGGGGGGTGCAGGGAAAGGCCACGGCGTCGCCGCCGGAGCCCGGCCGGACCGGGCCCTGGGCGCGACGCCGTGCGCCGTGCCGGGGTCCGTCGCGGAAACGCCGGGCGCGCCGCCCGGACGGGGCGGTCGGGAACTACCAGCCGATCCGGGTGGGGGCGTCGTAGCGGGGGCGGTCGGCCACGGGCTCCCACCAGCGGGACTCGGCCAGGCTCGGCCCCCACTGGCGCAGCAGCGTCTCCGCCCCGTCGTACGCGACACAGAGCACCGCCAACACCCGCGCGGCGATCTCGGCGGCCTCGGTCCCGCCCGGCCCGGCCGGCCCCCGGTGCCCCGGTCCGCCGCCCGGCACCGAGGTCGCCGCGACCACGGCCACCGCTTCGGCGGAGCGCAGCACGTCGGCCAGCGCCCGGGCCAGCGCCCGCCGGCTGCCCTCCACCCAGTCGGCGAGGGCGTCGGCGTAACCGGCGGTCGACTCCAGCCGCCCGACCAGGCTCTCCGGCCCCTCGTCGAGATGGCGCAGCAGGGCCGTCCGGGCCTGCCCGTAGGCCGACGCTGCCGGACCGGACCAGAGCACCGGATCAGCCAGCGCGGCGGAGGCGTCGTCGTAGCCCCGGACGAGCCGGCGCGCCGCGTGGCCGGCGCCCGCCAGCGGCGCCGGGTGCAGGTCGAGGAAGTTCCGGACCGCCTCGCCGGGGAGCACCTGCATCCGACGCAGCAGCGGCCAGACGCGGTGGCCCTCGGGCGCCCCGGCGGCGAGCAGCGTGTCGACCCGACCCAACAGGTCGAGCCCGGGCTCGGCGAGCCGGTCCAGCGTGTCCATCACGCCTCCCCGGTCAGCCGGTGGCGGGCGGCGCGGTCGGCGTCGGCGTAGTGGTCGGCGGCGGCCCGCACCGCCGCCGCCGCGACCGCCAGCCGCTGCGCCACGGCGTGCGCCTCCCGGGCCCGGTCGCCGGTGGCCGCGATCCACTGCCGGTGCAGGGCCCGCCCGATCTCGCCGGGCCGGCCGGGGGCGTCGGCGCCGAACGCGGCCTGCGGCGGGTCGCCGGCGGTGACCGTGCGGGACACGGCCGTCATGGTCTCGCTCGCCTGGTCGAGCCGGGCGGCGAGGGCGTGCAGGGTGTCCATGTCAGGCTCCCGCCAGCGGACGGTAGGCGGCGAAGGTCTCGTTGTGCAGCTTCTCCCGGGCCCACTGGGCGGCATCCGCCGCCGCGGTGACCGCGGCCTGCACCGAGCCGGCGACGTCCCGGGGGCTGCGGGTGTGCAACGGGCCGAGGAACCGGACGTCGGTGATCCGCCCGCCGGCGGTGACCACCACCTCGACCAGCCCGTCGGGCGACCGGACGGTGACCTCGACGGTCGCCACCGCCCGGTCGAACTCGGCCTGGAGGGACTCGATCCGGCGGTAACGCCGCACCGCCTCCTCGATCCAGGCCTCGTCGATCTCCCCCCGCGACATCGGCGGACTCCTCCCGGACAGGTCATCACTGAGCGTGCCGCCACCGTCACGGCACACCGGACCGTACCGCACAGCAATTGCGGCTGTCGATGCCTGTGGACAACCGACGCGGCCGGCGGAATCCGGCCCGGTGCCGAACGGGCGGGTCAGCCCTTCCAGAGCGCGAGCATCATCGCCTCGACGGCGATCCGGGGCTTGACGTTCGCCTCGATCGCCGCCCGGCACTCCAGCACCGCCTCCAGGCGGCGCAGCGCCCCCTCGGCGTCCCACTTCTGCGCGCCCGCCCCGGCCAGCGCGGCGGTGTCGGTGTGCACCGACGCCACTGGGGCGCGCAGCGCCATGGTGAGCGCGTCCCGGTAGAAGCCGGCCAGGTCGACCAGGGCGCGGTCGAGCGCGTCCCGCTGCGCCCGGGTGGCCCGTGACTTCTGCCGCTTCTCCAGGTCCTTGAGCTGGCCGGCGGCGCCCCGGATCGCGCCGGCCGCGCCCCGCCCGGTGCCGCCGGCGCCGAGTGCCGTCTCCAGCGCCGCCCGCTCGGTCGCGTCGGTCTCCGCCACCGACGCCGCCGCCTCCGCCTCCGCCGCCTCGATGAGCGCCGACGCCGCGTCGAACGCGGCTCCCACGCCGGTCAGCCGGCGCGGCACCGCGAGCACCGCCTCCCGGCGGGTGCGCGCCTCCGGGTCGCGGGCCAGGCGGCGGGCCCGGCCCACGTGCCCCTGCGCGGCCGCCGCCGCCCACTGCGCCACGTCGGGCGCCACGCCGTCCCGGCGGGCCAGCACCTCGGCCACCGCCTCGGCCGCCGGCTGCCGCAGCGGTACGACCCGGCAGCGCGACCGGATGGTCACCGAGATGTCGTCCGGGTGGGTGGACGGGGCACAGAGCAGGAAGACCGTACGCGGCGGCGGCTCCTCGATGGCCTTGAGCAGCGCGTTGCCGGCGGCCTCCGTGAGCCGGTCCGCGTCCTCGATGACCACCACCTGCCACCGCCCGCCCGACGGGGTGCTGGCGGCGCGCAGCACCAGCGCCCGCATCTCGTTGACGCCGATGGAGAGCCCCTCCGGCACCACCAGCCGGACGTCGGCGTGCGTGCCGGCCATCGTGGTGTGGCAGCCGGGGCACTGGCCGCAGCCGGTGCCGTACGCGCACTGCAGGGCGGCGGCGAAGGCCCGGGCCGCCACCGACCGGCCCGACCCGGGCGGCCCGGTGAAGATCCAGGCGTGCGTCATCCCCGCCCCGGGATCGACGGCGGCACCCGCCCCCGCGCCCTCGGCCTCCTCGGCGAGCGCGTCGAACTCGTCCCCGGCGGCGTCGGTCGTGGGCGCGACGGCGGCGGCGCGCAGCACGGCCGCCGCCGAGGCGGCGGCGCGGCGCAGCGTGTCGACCGCCTCGTCCTGCCCGACCAGGTCGGCGAAGACGTCCGGCATCAGGTCCTATGCTCCATCGTCACCAGCTCCGATTCGGATAACTCCGGCTGCACCGAGGTGTCCGGCCCCTGGGCGGGGCGCGGGTGCACGATGCCGCCCGGGGTGCCCAGCATCTCCTCGACCCGCCGGGCCACCTGCTCGGCGATCTCCTCGACCGGGCGGGACGCGTCGAGCACCAGGTAGCGCTTCGGGTCGGCGGCGGCGAGGTCGAGGAAGGCGTACCGGACCCGCTCGTGGAAGGCGACCGACTCGGCCTCCACGTGGTCGGCCGCCTCGGCGCGGGACGCCACCCGGGACAGGCCGGTGTGCGGGTCGACGTCGAGCAGCACCACGAGGTCGGGCTTGAGCCCGCCGGTGGCCCAGGAGGACAGCCAGGAGACCTCGTCGACGGGGAGTGTCCGCCCCGCCCCCTGGTACGCCAGGGACGAGTCGACGTACCGGTCGCTGATCACCACCGCGCCGCGGACGAGCGCCGGCCGGACGACGGTGGCCACGTGGTGCGCCCGGTCGGCGGCGTAGAGCAGCGCCTCGGCGCGCGGCGACGGCACGTCGGACCCGGGCGCGCCGAGCAGCAGCGACCGGATCCGCTCGCCGACGGCGGTGGCGCCCGGCTCGCGGGTGACCACCACGTCGCGCCCCTGCCCGCCCAGCCGCTCGGCGAGCGCGGCGAGCTGGGTGGACTTGCCGGCGCCCTCGCCGCCCTCGAAGACCACGAAGAGGCCGGCGGAGACGAACGGCTCGGCGGGCATCAGCGGGCGGCCCCGGATGGAGCCCCAGAGGTCGGCCAGGACGGGGACGCCCTTCTTGTCGTCCATCTGCCCGAACGCGCTGATCCCGGCGAAGATGCCGGCGGTGCCGGCGGCGAGCAGCAGCAGTCGGGTCGACGAGATCGAGACGCCCAGGTCGGCCAGCTCCAGCCGGCGCGAGCCGCCGACGCCGGCGAGCAGGCTGCTCAGGCCGATCGCCAGGATCAGCACCAGCCGGGTGCCGATCTGCACCACCGCGAAGACCCGGCCCCGCACCTCGTCGGCGATCTCCCCGCCGAGCAGGGTGGTGCCGGAGAGGAACGCCATGCCGGCGCCCGCGCCGACCAGGATCGCGCCCACCATCGCCATGGACAGGTGGATGGCGAAGGCCAGGGTCATCACCGAGGCGCTGGCCAGCACGATGCTCATGCCGAACCAGCGCCGCCGGGACATGTCCTTGACGATCATCGGGCCGAGCCCGATGCCGAGCGCGAGACCGACGAAGATGGCGCCGAAGAGCAGGTAGAAGGCGGCGTCGCCGGCGCCGAGCGAGGTGGCGAAGAACTTCGCCGTGCCGATCACGATGCCGCCGCCGGCGAAGGCGCCGAAGATGCCGAGCACCAGGCCGCGTACCAGGGGGGTCTGCCCGATGAACCGCCAGCCCTCCTTGAACTGGCGCAGCATGCTCTGCTCGCCGCCACCCCGCTCCGCGGCCTGCCCCTGGCTGATCTCCTTGATGCCGTACGCCACCACCAGCGCGGTGGCCAGCCGGGAGAGCGCGTTGAACCAGAGCGCCAGATCGGCCGGCTCGGCCCAGTCCGGCGTCGAGCCCCCGGTGGCCGCCCGCACGATGCCGTCGAGCGCGGCGAGGATCAGTGCGGCGAGGACCGGCGTGAGGCCGTACGTGGTGATGAGCGTGAGCTGGTTGGCGGCCTCCAGCCGGGCGCGCGGGATCAGGTTGGGGACCGCGGCCTCCTTGGCCGGGATCCACAGCAGCGTGATCGACTCGATCAGGAAGGTGGCGGTCGCCGCCCAGCCGACCACCACGCCGCCGGGGGCGCCGAGCAACGCGACCAGCGGGATCGAGGCGAAGAGCAGGAACCGCAGCACGTCGCAGATGACCATCGTCCAGCGCCGGTCGAACCGGTCGGCCAGCACGCCGGCGATCGGGCCGAGCACCAGCGCCGGCAGCAGCCGGATGGCGATGACGCCACCGAAGGCGGCGCCCTTGGCAGTGCTCCCCTCGACCTGGGAGGCGGCGAAGACGGAGGTGGCGAGCAGGCCGAACCAGTCGCCGAACGAGGCCGCGCCGAGGACGATCCAGAGCCGGCGGAACGGCGTGATCCGCAGTACCGACCGGATGCCGGCGTAGCCGGACAGGTCGGCCTTGGGCTGGTCGGCGGTGCCGTCGGGCTTGTTCGATGACGACGACACGCCGGGCGACTCGCCGTTGAACTGGCTTTCGATGGCCGTACCTCCACGTGCCGGCCCATCGCTGGGCAGTCCCGGTGGAACACTCTAGACCCGGTGGGGAACCTTCCCCGCCGCGACATTCTCCTGCTCGCCGAGCCTAGGCCGCCGCGGCCACCGCCGTCAGCCCGGACAGACGCGAGGGTATTTCGCATTCACTCCCAGACAGTTAGCGTGCAGACGTGGCCACCGAAAGCGACAGACTCCGTGAGCGGCTCGACCGGGCGACCGCGCACCTCGACCCGCCGTACGCCGTGGTCGACCTCGCCACCTTCGACGGCAACGCCGCCGCGCTGGCCGGCCGCGCCGGCGGCAAGCCGATCCGCGTCGCCAGCAAGTCGGTCCGCGCCCGGGAGCTGATCGGCCGGGCGCTGGGGCGACCGGGCTGGCACGGCGTGATGGCCTTCACCCTGCCCGAGGCGATCTGGCTGGTCCGCGCCGGTGTGACCGACGACGCGCTGGTGGCGTACCCCACCGTCGACCGGGGAGCGCTCGCCGAGCTCGCCGCCGACCCGGCGCTCGCCGCCGCCGTCACGCTGATGGTCGACGGCACCGACCAGCTCGACCTCGTCGACGCCGTGCGGGCGCCCGGCGGGCGTCCCGAGCTGCGGGTCTGCCTCGACCTGGACGCCTCCTGGCGACCGCTGGGCGGGCGGGTGCACATCGGGGTGCGCCGCTCGCCGGTGCACAGCGCCCGGGCGGCCGGCGCGCTCGCCGCCACCGTCGCGGGCCGCGCCGGCTTCCGGCTCGTCGGGCTGATGTCGTACGAGGCGCAGATCGCCGGCCTCGGGGACGCCCCGCCCGGGCGGGCGGTGCTCGGCTCCGCGATCCGGCTGGCCCAGCGCGGGTCGTACCGCGAGTTGCTGACCCGCCGGGCCGCGGCGGTGGCCGCCGTACGCGAACACGCCGACCTGGAGTTCGTCAACGGCGGCGGCACCGGCAGCCTGGCCGCGACCAGCGCCGATCCCGCGGTCACCGAGGTCACCGCGGGATCGGGCCTGTACGGGCCGACGCTGTTCGACGCCTACCGCGCCTGGCGCCCCACCCCGGCGGCGTTCTTCGCCTGCGCGGTGGTCCGCCGCCCGGCGCCCGGCCTGGCCACCGTGCTCGGCGGCGGCTGGGTCGCCTCCGGCCCGGCGGAGGACAGCCGGCTGCCCCGCCCGTGGCTGCCCGGCGGGCTGAAGCTGGTCGGCACCGAGGGGGCCGGCGAGGTGCAGACCCCGCTGGCCGGCACGGCGGCCGCCACCCTGCGGGTCGGCGACCGGGTCTGGTTCCGGCACGCGAAGGCCGGCGAGCTGTGCGAGCACGTCAACGAGCTGCACCTGGTCGAGGGGGATGCGGTCGTGGCCACCGTGCCCACCTACCGGGGCGAGGGCCACGCCTTCCTCTGAGACTCACCGACCCGGCGCACCCCGGGCCGTCTGCCGCTTTCCGCCGCCCGGCGCACCCCGGGCCTTCGCGTCCGGTCCCGCCACCCACGCACCCGGGCCGGCGGACCGGGGTCAGCCGGGCTGGCCGGCGTCGGCCGGGGCGTCGACCTGTCGGTGCAGGTACTCCCGGATCAGCGCCTTCGCCTCGGCCAGCACCCGCTGGTCGCCTTCCGGCAGCCGACGGAACGCCAGCTTGATCAGCGCGTCGGCCGTCTCCACGGCGATCTCCAGATGGAACTGGAGGTCGGGGACGTCGGTCAGACCGAAACGCTCGCCGAGCACGCGGGCCAGCTGGTCCGCGATCACCCCGTTGTTGTCCCGCTGCTCATCGAGCAGGTGCAGGTCGACCACGTCGCCGAAGTGCAGGGTACGGAATCCCGGGACGGTGCGGTGCATCGTGATGTACTCGTCGATCCCCGCGTCGACCCCGTCCCACCAGTGGGTCAGGTCGTCGGAGGCGAAACGCTCGTCGAGCCGCTGGAGGTAGGACTCCATCGTGCGCAGGGTGAGCGCCTGCACGATCGCCCGCTTGTCCGGAAAGAACTGGTACACCGACCCGATCGCCACCTCGGCACGCTCGGCGAGCAGGGTCGTGGTGAGCCCCTCGTACCCCACCTCGTCGACGAGTTCGGCACAGGCGTCCAGCATCCGCTGGACCCGAGCGACACTTCGACCCTGCACCGGTACGCGGCGCAGCGGCCCGGCTGTGGCGGCTGGTGTGGACACTCGGCGCCACCCCCCTTCGACGGATGAACATATCTGCACGTCACGAGTTCGTGACTACCGGTACAACGAGCAAGACTCGATTGCGGTATTTACCTGCGACAACGTTCCTGATATGAAGTCAGTTCACATTCATGTCGAGGAGTGTGCATGGCCGGCACCGCAGGCTCCACCACCGCCTGGTCCAACTGGGCCGGCAACCAGCGCGCCACCGCCACCGCCATCCTGCGCCCCACCTCTCTCTCCGACGTCACCGATGCCATACGCGCCGCCGCGGCGGCCGGAGACCGGATCCGGGTGGTCGGCAGCGGCCACTCCTTCACCGGCGTCGCGGTCGCCGACGGACGGCGGATGGAACTGACCGCACTGGACACCGGCGTACGCGTCGACGTCGACCGCCGACTGGTCACCGTACCGGCCGGGATCACCCTGTGCGCGCTCAACGACCTGCTCGCCGCGCACGCTCTCGCGCTGCCCAACCTCGGCGACATCGACGCGCAGACGATCGCCGGGGCGATCTCCACCGGCACCCACGGCACCGGTGCCGCGTACGGCTGCCTGTCGACGTTCGTCGAGGCGCTCACCATCGTCACCGGCACCGGCGAGGTGCTGCGCTGCTCCGCCGACGAGAACCCCGACGTCTTCGCCGCCGCCCGGGTCTCCCTGGGCGCCCTCGGTGTGCTGGTCGAGGTCACCCTGCGCTGTGTGGACGCCTTCGTGCTGCACGCGCACGAGCGGCCGGCGCCGCTGGACGCCGTGCTGGCCGACCTGCCGGCGCTGGTCGAGGGGCACGACCACGCGGAGTTCTACTGGTTCCCGTACACCGACCGGGTGCAGGTCAAGACCAACGACCGGGTGCCCGTCGACGACCGGCCGCTGCCCCGGTGGCGCGGGTGGCTGGACGACGACTTCCTCTCCAACACCGTCTTCGAGGGCGCCTGCCGGCTCGGCCGCGCCGTGCCGGCGCTCGCCCCGAGGATCAGCGCGGTCTCCGCGCGGGCGCTCACCGAACGCCGCTACACGGGCCGCTCCGACAAGGTGTTCTGCACCCCGCGCCGGGTCCGCTTCGTGGAGATGGAGTACGGGCTGCCGCGCGAGGCGCTCGGCGAGGCGCTCGGCGCGCTCCGGCGGATCGTGGACGGCCTGCCCTTCAAGGTGCTCTTCCCCGTGGAGGTGCGGTTCACCGCCGCCGACGACATCTGGCTCTCCCACGGGTACGGGCGCGAGTCGGCGTACGTGGCGGTCCACCAGTACGTCGGCATGCCGTACGAGCCGTACTTCCGCGCGTTCGAGCAGGTCGCGGAGGGGTTGGGCGGTCGCCCGCACTGGGGCAAGCTGCACTGGCGGGACGCGGGGTCGCTGGCCCCCGCGTACCCCCGCTTCCCGGACTTCCTGGCCGAACGCGACCGCCTGGACCCCGACCGTCTCTTCACCAACCCCCACCTCACCCGAATCCTCGGCTGAGGTGGCGGGTCAGTCGGCGGTGGTGGTGGCCTTTCGGGGGGCCGCCTTCTTGGCCGGGGCCTTCTTCGCCGTGGTGGCCTTGGCCGTCGTCGTCTTCTTGGCGGCCGTGGACTTGGTCGCCGCAGCCGTCTTCTTCGTCGCCGCGGCCTTCTTGGCGGGTGCCTTCTTCGCGGCGGCCTTCTTCTTCGGCGCCGGGCCCTTCGCGCGCTTCTCGGCGAGCATCTCGGAGGCTTCCTCGATGCTCAGCGCCTCCGGGGTCTGGCCCCGGCGCAGCGACGCGTTGGTCTCCCCGTCCGTGACGTACGGGCCGAACCGACCGTCCTTGATGACCAGCGGCTTCTCGGTCAGCGGGTCGACGCCCATCTCCCGCAGGGGCGGCGCGGCGGCCCGACGCTGGCGGGTCTTCGGGGCGGCCAGCAGGGCCAGCGCCTCGTCCAGCGTGACGGTGAACATCTTGTCCTCGGAGTCCAGCGAGCGGAACTCGTCGCCGCGCTTGACGTACGGGCCGTAGCGGCCGTTATTCGCGAAGACCTCGACACCGTCCGGGGCCACGCCGACCAGCCGGGGCAGGCTGAGCAGCTTCAGCGCCTCATCGAGGGTGAGCGAGTCCGGCGACTGCGAGCGCAGCAGCGACGACTTGCGCTCGCCGCTGGCCACGTACGGGCCGAAGCGGCCCGACTTGAGCAGGATCGGCTCGCCGGTGGCCGGGTCGTCGCCGAGCTTCCGCTCGCCCCCGCCCCCGAGGAACAGCTCGTGCACCTTCTCCGGGGTCAGCTCGTCCGGCGCCAGCCCCTCGGGGATCGGCGCCCGGTCGCCCTGGCCGGCGCCCTCCTCGCCCTCCGCGGCGGGCGCCGGCTGCTCGCCCGGCACCGCCCGCTGAAGGTACGGGCCGTAGCGGCCGACCCGGACGACGACCTCGCGGCCGTCGTCGTCGGTGAACAGCGGGATCGAGTTGACGCTGCGCGCGTCGATCTCGCTGAGGTTCTCGGTGACCAGCTTCTTCAGGCCGCCAGAGCGGGCGATGTCCCGGTCGCCGACGCCGTTGGCGCTGCCGAAGTAGAACGCGGTGAGGAAGTCGACCGCCGCGTGATCGCCGCCGGCGATCTCGTCCAGCTCGTTCTCCATGCTGGCCGTGAAGTCGTAGTCGACCAGGCGCGGGTAGTGCCGCTCCAGCAGGCCGATCACGGCGAACGCCAGGAATGACGGGATCATCGCCTGGCCGCGCTTGAAGACGTACCCGCGGTCCTGGATGGTCTGCATGATCGACGCGTACGTCGAGGGACGGCCGATGCCCAGCTCTTCGAGGGCCTTGACCAGCGACGCCTCGGTGTAGCGCGACGGTGGCTGGGTGTGGTGGCCCTGCGCGGCCAGCTCGTCGGCGGTGAGCGGCTGGTCCTTGACGAGGGTGGGCAGCCGGCGCTCGGCGTCCTCGGCCTCCGCGTTCTCGTCGTCGCTCGACTCGACGTACGCGCGCAGGAAGCCCGGGTCGGTGATGGTCTTGCCGGTGGCGCCGAAGTCGGCCTCCTCCTGCGCCGAGGAGACGGCGCGGATGCGCACCGAGACGCTGGAGCCGACGGCATCGGTCATCTGCGAGGCGATGGTGCGCCGCCAGATCAGCTCGTAGAGCTTGAACTCCTCGGCCGACAGCTCCTTGGCCACGTCGCCCGGGGTGCGGAAGTTGTCCCCCGCCGGGCGGATCGCCTCGTGCGCCTCCTGCGCGTTCTTCACCTTGCCGGTGTAGCGGCGCGGCTCCGGCGGCACGCTGCGCTCGCCGTACAGCTCGACGATCTGCCGGCGGGCCGCCGCGATGGCGGTCTCCGACAGGTTCACCGAGTCGGTACGCATGTAGGTGATGTAGCCGTTCTCGTAGAGGCGCTGCGCGGTGCGCATCGTCTGCTGCGACGAGAACCGCAGCTTGCGGGCCGCCTCCTGCTGGAGGGTGGAGGTGATGAACGGCGCGTACGGGCGACGCCGGTAGGGCTTCTCCTCGACGCGGGTGACGGTGAACGGCCGGCCCTCCAGGCGGGCCGCGAGCCCCCGGGCCCCGCCCTCGTCCAGGTGCACCACCCCGGCGCCGGGCTTCACGCGCCCCGTGGTCGGCTCGAAGTCCTTGCCGGTGGCGATGCGGTCGCCGTTCAGCGCGACCAGGGTGGCGTTGAAGTTGCGCGGCCCCTCGCCGGCGTTCGCCACGGCGAGGGTGGCCAGGATGTCCCAGTATTCCGCCGTGCGGAAGGCCATCCGCTGCCGTTCCCGCTCCACCACGATCCGGGTCGCCACGGACTGCACCCGGCCCGCCGAGAGCTTCGGCATGACCTTCTTCCACAGCACCGGGGAGACCTCGTAGCCGTAGAGCCGATCGAGGATGCGCCGGGCCTCCTGGGCGTCGACCAGGTCCCGGTCGATCTCGCGGGGGTTGGCCACCGCCGCCTGGATCGCCGGCTTGGTGATCTCGTGGAAGACCATCCGCTTGACCGGCACCTTGGGCTTGAGGGTCTCCACCAGGTGCCAGGCGATCGCCTCGCCCTCGCGGTCCTCGTCCGTCGCCAGGAAGATCTCGTCGACCTCCTTGGCCAGCTTCACCAGCTTGCTGATCTGCTGCTTGCGGTCGGCGGAGACCACGTAGAGGGCGTGGAAGCCGTTGTCGACGTCCACCCCGAGCCGCGCCCACGGCTCGCCCTTGTACTTCGCCGGCACGTCGGCGGCGTTGCGTGGAAGGTCCCGGACGTGGCCGAAGCTGGCCTCCACGACGTATCCCGGGCCGAGGTAGCCCGAGATCGTCTTGGCCTTCGCCGGTGACTCGACGATGACCAGACGGGTGGTTCCAGCGTTGCTCGGCACGTTTCTCCCCGACCTCACTCCTGCTCGCAGCCGCGCGGTGCCCGGTTCGGGCCCGCTTCCGACCCGCCGACCCCCGGCGGCCCGGACGTCCAACGTAACGCGCCGCCCGCGTTTCGGGTTTCGCGGGCGGCAAACCGCCCCCGGCGGGGCGGCACCTTCTCTCCGGCGGCGCTGGCGGTGCCGGACGGCGCCACCGTACACCGTGCGTGTGCCGGGAGGCGGGACACTGTGACGATGGCGGGCCGTCGGCCGAGGCGCCACCCGGCCGTTTTCCTGCGGATTTCCGCGTCCGGCTGTCCCGGATCGGACACCGGCGGGGCGGGGTGGGCCGGGTCAGGGGCAGCCGGGGCGGGTCAGGAGTAGCCGGGCCAGGCCGCCGGCGGGGCGGCGGGCGGCGGGTCCCCGACCAGCTCGGCCAGGCGGGCGAGCCGGCGGCGGCCGGTGATCCGGTACGCCGGGCCGCCGTCGGCCGGCCCCAGGAGGGCCCCGGACAGGCCGACCGCGGCGAGCGCCCCGCCGACCGGCTCCCAGCACTCCTCGTCGGCCACGCCGAGCCGGAGCAGGTAGCCGGGCGGCTCGGCCACCCCCGCCGCGGCGAGCCAGAGCCGCAGCCGCCGGCCGTTGAGGTGGAACCCGGCGGGCGGACGCTTGCCGGAGCCGCGCAGCCAGGCCACCGCGAGCGGCTTCAATGTGCGGGCGTACGAGGTGCGCACCGCGTGCCGCCCGTCGGCGGTCGCCTCCCAGGTGGCCGCCACCCCGCGCAGCGCCAGCTCGGCGACGAGCACGTGCACGCGCCAGGCGGCGTCCACCACCACGGAGAGGCGGGCCGTCCCGCCCATCCGGACCACCTCGCCCGGACCGGCGAGCAGCCCGGCGAGGTCCGCGAGGGACGGGTCCGCCGCCTCGGCGGCGAAGAACGGCAGTTGCCGGGCGGAGTCGTCGACGTCGCCCGGCGGGGGCGGGGCGGCCCGGCGGGGCGCCGGCGCCACCCGGTCCGGCTCGGGCGCCGGGAACAGCGCGGGCGGCGTCCGGCCGTCCGACTCACCGGTCCCGCTCAGCGACACTCCGGCACCTCGTCGAAGGCCCGTTTCAACTCCTCCGAGTTGAGCCGGCTGGTGTCGAGCGCGCTGGCGTCGTACTCCTTGTTCAGGGTGTCCACGGCGGCGCGGACGCCGTCGTAGAAGGCGGCGGGCTGGCCGGTGCTCAGCCCGTCGATGCTGTCGCGGGCCCGGCCGTACGCGTCGCGCATCTTCTCCAGGGACGCGCGGAAGCCGGCGGAGACCTCCGCACCGTGCTCGGCCTCCGGGATGCCGGCCTGCTCGACCTTGCGCCGGGCGGTCTCGCTGGCCTGCTCCGCGCCGCCGAAGAGCCGCACCAGGTTCTCCTTCGCCTGCGCCGGGGTGGTCTGGGCGGTCATCTGCTGGTCGGTGCTGCTGGTCAGCTTGCTGATCTCGGCCCGCCACGGGGTGAGCGCGGAGCAGACCGAGGCGGCCCACGCCTGTGGGCTGGGGCCGCCACCGCAGCCGGCGGCCACGAGGACGAGCGTGGCCAGGACCACCGTGAGCTTTCCGGCGGTTGTCGCCCGGCACGTGCGCATGCGAAGCAGCGTACGACCTGTGTCGAGCCGGGGCACCGGTCAGGTTTGCCGCGGCGGCACGGTCCCCGGCCGGCCACGCGGGCCGACCGGGGACCGGATGCCGGACGGATCAGGCGTTGACCGTCTCCGGTCGCTGGTCCGGGCTGCCCGTGCCGGTGCCGGCACCGGAGTCGGACATCGCCACGCCCTTGCGCTTGCTGAACACCACCGCCGCGACGACGATCAGCGTCGCCACCACGGCGATGCCGACCCGCAGGGCGGTGTTCTTCTCGTCGCCCACGCTCCAGGCCACCACGGCCGGCGCGATCAGCAGCGAGACCAGGTTCATCACCTTGATCAGCGGGTTGATCGCCGGGCCGGCGGTGTCCTTGAACGGGTCGCCGACGGTGTCGCCGATGACGGTCGCGGCGTGCGACTCGGAGCCCTTGCCGCCGTACGCGCCGTCCTCGACGAGCTTCTTCGCGTTGTCCCAGGCGCCGCCCGAGTTGGCCAGGAAGACCGCCATCAGCGTGCCGGCCCCGATCGCCCCGGCCAGGTACGCCGCGAGCGCGCCCGGCCCGAGGCCGAAGCCGACCGCGATCGGGGCGAGGATGGCGAGCAGGCCGGGGGTCATCAGCTCGCGCTGCGCGTCCCGGGTGCAGATGTCGACGACCTTGCCGTACTCGGGGCGCTGGGTGCGGTCCATGATCCCGGGCAGCTCGCGGAACTGCCGGCGGACCTCCATCACGACCGCGCCGGCCGAGCGGGAGACCGCGTTGATGGCCAGCCCGGAGAAGAGGAAGACCACCGCCGCGCCGATGATCAGGCCGACCAGGTTGCGCGGGTTCGCCACGTTCAGCGAGTTGAGGATCTCGGCGCCGACGTCGCCCACCCCCGCATCGGAGTACGCGGTGCGCAGCGTGTCGGTGTAGGAGCCGAAGAGCGCCGTCGCGGCGAGCACGGCCGTGGCGATCGCGATGCCCTTGGTGATCGCCTTGGTGGTGTTGCCGACCGCGTCCAGCTCGGTCAGCGTCCGGGCGCCGTGCTCGTCGATGTCGCCGGACATCTCCGCCACGCCCTGGGCGTTGTCGGAGATCGGGCCGAACGTGTCCATCGCGACGATCACACCGACCGTGGTGAGCAGGCCGGTGCCGGCCAGCGCCACGGCGAACAGCGAGAGCGTGATGGAGCTGCCGCCGAGCAGGAACGCGCCGAACACGCCGGCGCCGATCAGCAGCGCCGAGTAGACCGCCGACTCCAGGCCGACGCTGATGCCGGCGAGGATGACGGTGGCGGGGCCGGTCTGGGAGCTCTTGCCGATGTCCTGCACCGGGCGCCGGTCGGTCTCGGTGAAGTAGCCGGTCAGCGCCTGGATCGCGGCGGCCAGCACGATGCCGATGACGACCGCGCCGATGGCGACGACCCGCGGGTTCTCGTCGACGTCGGTGAGCCCGCCCTCCAGCTCGGCGAAGGTGGCCGGCAGGTACGCGTACGTGGCGACCGCGACCAGCACCGCGGACAGCAGCGCGGAGATGTAGAAGGCCCGGTTGATCGCGGTCAGGCCGCTGCGGTCCGAGGCGCGCAGCCGGGTGATGAAGACGCCGACGATCGCGATGAGCACGCCGATGGTGGAGATGATCAGCGGGAAGACCAGGCCCTGCTCGCCGAAGGCGGCGCGACCGAGGATCAGCGCGGCGACCAGGGTCACGGCGTACGACTCGAAGAGGTCGGCGGCCATGCCGGCGCAGTCGCCGACGTTGTCGCCCACGTTGTCGGCGATGGTGGCGGCGTTGCGCGGGTCGTCCTCGGGGATGCCCTGCTCGACCTTGCCGACCAGGTCGGCGCCCACGTCGGCGGCCTTGGTGAAGATGCCGCCGCCGACCCGCATGAACATGGCGAGCAGCGCGGCGCCGAAGCCGAAGCCCTCCAGCACGGTCGGCGCGTCGCCCCGGAAGAAGAGCACGACCAGCGCGGCGCCGAAGAGGCCGAGCCCGACGGTGAGGAAGCCGACGACGCCGCCGGTGCGGAAGGCGATCTTCATGGCGCCCTCGCGGCCACCCTGCCGTTCCCGGGCGGCGGCGGCGACCCGCAGGTTGGCCCGGGTGGCCAGCCACATGCCGGCGCCGCCGATGAACGCGCTGAACAACGCGCCGACGACGAAGAAGGCGGAGCGCCCGATCTTCACCGCCGTCTCGTTGCCGTCGGTGTCGTGCACCGGCAGCAGGAAGAGCAGCACCACGGCGATGACCACGAAGATCGCCAGGGTGCGGAACTGCCGGAGCAGGTAGGCCGAGGCGCCCTCCTGAACCGCGCCGGAGATCTCCTGCATGTTGGTGGTGCCCTTGCCGGCGGCCAGTACGGCTTTCGTCAGTGCGGCGGCGAAAGCGAGCGCCACCAGCGCGATCACCGCGGCGATGACGACGTACGTGACATTGTTTCCGGTGAGGGAGATCCCGCCGCCCTCGGCGGCCAAGGTGTCGGACATCTGTGTCCTCCTGTACCGAACGCTCGCGCCGGCCGGTGGAGACGCACCGACCCGGCGCCTGGATGCGGATTCGCAAGCGCGCCAACCCACCCCGGCGGACCAGCGATGACACGGTTCCCGCTGGTTGCGGGATGCGATCACTTGCTGACAACCCGCGTACTGTAGCCCTCCGCAGTGTCGGAGGTCACACCGAGGGGGCACCCTGTCTCGATGATCTTCGTCGCTGTGTTATGAGGAAAAATCTGATATAGGAGTCCGTCCATTACAAGGAGGCCGCGTCCCTTCGCGGGACGCGGCCTGACGGCGTGCGACGCCCTCTGCCGGAGGGCGGTGGAGGAGCGACGCGGCCCCTCGCCGGGGCCGGGGCGGATCAGCTTCGGCGACCCACGGGCCAGACCATCCGCACCTCGGTGCCGATGCCCTCGTCGACCGGGCGGACCTGGAGGTCCTCGACGAAGCCGGCGAGCAGCGCGAAGCCGACGCCGGTGGTGAGGTCGTCCTCGTTCAACGACTCGTTGGCGAGCTGGTCGGCGTCCAGCGCGGCCAGGCCGAGGCCGGCCTCGATCGGCGCGCGGTCGACGACCCGCACCGCGTACGCCCCGCTGTCGGACATCTCGACGAGCACCGGATCGGACACGCCGTACTGCCGGTGCAGGGCGACCGCGCGCGTGCACGCCTCGCCGATGGCGAGGCGCACCTCGTCGAGCAGGTCCTCGCGGACCCCGGCGCGCCGGGCGACCGCCACGCCGACCAGGCGCGCGGTGCGCACGTGCACCGGGGCCGGCGAGAAGGAGAGCCGGACCGTGGCCATCACGCGCCAGCGCCGGCCGGGTCCGCGCCGATCGCCGCGTCGACCGTGGGATGCAACGGGAAGACCTGGTCGAGCGCGGTGATCCGGAAGATCTTGAGCAGCGGCTCCTTGTCGCAGACCAGCGCGAACGAACCGCCGGCCGAGCGCAGCCGCTTGAGCGCGCCGACCAGCACGCCCAGGCCGGTGGAGTCGAGGAAGTCCACCCGGCCGAGGTCGACCACGACGTGGCGGGCCCCGCCGTCGATCAGTTCGAGGAGCCGTTCCCGCAGCCGGGGGGCGGTGTAGACGTCCACCTCACCGCCGACCTCAAGCACTGTGTGCTCGCCCACGGTGCGGGTCGCCAGCGACAGCTCCATCGGTCCTCCCTCGCAAGAGCCGTAAACTCTCCTGGGCATCTAACCATCCCCGCCGGATACGGCTCTGCTCACCGGCGAAGGGATCCCCATACCCCGCTTTTCATCCCGAACACCAGTGCGAGAGTGCAGGACGTGACCTCCGACAGCTTCAGCTCGGCGCGTCTGACGCCGCGCGACGACCTGAAGCCGTCGTCCGCAGCCACCGTATCCGCGGGCGCCAGCCCCGGGCGATCGCCGGCCGACCTGCTGGGCCGGCTGCGGGCCCGCAACGGCGTCGATCCGGTCACCCACGTCGAACGGGTCCCGGCCCGGGCCGGCGAGCCCGCCCCGTGGCCCGGCTGGGCGCCGGAGGAGCTGCGCGCGGCGTTCGCCCGGCGCGGCGTGGTCGCGCCCTGGCGGCATCAGGCCGAGGCCGCCACCCTGGCGTACGACGGCCAGCACGTGGTGGTCGCCACCGGCACCGCGTCCGGCAAGTCCCTGGCCTACCAGCTCCCCGCGCTGGCCACCCTGCTCGCCGACCCCCGGGCCACCGTGCTCTACCTGGCGCCGACGAAGGCGCTCGCCGCCGACCAGTTGCGCGCCGTCGCCGCGCTGGAGCTGGAGGGTGTACGCCCCGCCTGCTACGACGGCGACACCCCGCGCGCCGAGCGGGAGTGGATCCGGCGGCACTCGCGGTTCGTGCTGACCAACCCGGACATGCTGCACCACGGCATCCTGCCCGGCCACGCCCAGTGGTCCGGGTTCCTGCGCCGGCTCGCGTACGTGGTGATCGACGAGTGCCACACCTACCGGGGAGTCTTCGGCTCGCACGTCGCGCACGTACTGCGCCGGCTGCGTAGGCAGTGCGCCCGGTTTGGGCGTACCCCCGTCTTCGTGCTGGCCTCGGCGACCTCCGGTGACCCGGCGGCGGCGGCCGGTCGGCTCACCGGGCTGCCCGTCGCCGCCGTCACGGAGGACACCTCGCCGCGCGGCGGGGTGACCTTCGCGCTCTGGGAGCCGCCGCTGCTGCCGCCGGACTCCCACGCGGACCAGCAGGCGGACCTCACCCAGGTCCGCCGGTCGGCGCTGCGGGAGACGGCCGACCTGCTCGCCGACACGGTCGCCGAGGGGGTACGCACACTGGCCTTCGTGCGCTCCCGGCGCGGCGCCGAGGTGGTCGCCGCGAACGCCCGCCGCGCCCTCGACGAGGCGGTGCCCGGCCTCGGCGGCCGGGTGGCCGCCTACCGGGCCGGCTACCTGCGCGAGGAGCGACGCGAGCTGGAACGCGCGCTGCTGCACGGCGACCTGCTCGGGCTGGCCTCGACCAACGCGCTGGAGCTGGGCGTCGACCTGATCGGGCTCGACGCGGTGCTGATCTGCGGTTACCCGGGCACGCGGGCATCGCTGTGGCAGCAGGCCGGCCGGGCCGGGCGCTCCGGGCAGGAGGCGCTCGCCGTGCTGGTCGCCCGGGACGACCCGCTCGACACCTATCTGGTGCACCACCCGGAGGCGCTGTTCGGCCGGCCGGTGGAGGTGACCGTGCTCGACCCCGCCAACCCGTACGTGCTGGCCCCGCAGCTCGCCTGCGCGGCGGTCGAGGCGCCGCTGACCCCGGCCGACCTTGAACTCTTCGGCGACGGGGCCAAGGAGGCGGTGGACCAGCTCGTGGCGGCGGGGGCGCTGCGACAGCGGCCGACCGGCTGGTACTGGCGGCACCGGGAACGGCCGGAGGTGGACCTGCGCGGCGAGGGCGGCGCGCCGGTCTGCGTGGTGGAGGCGGCGACCGGGCGGCTGCTCGGCACCGTCGACGGCGGCTCGTCGCACTTCCTGCTCCACCCCGGCGCGGTCTACCTGCACCAGGGCGTCTCGTACGTGGTCGACTCGCTCGACCTGGCCGACGGGTGCGCGCTGGTGCACCCCGAGGAGCCGGACTGGTCCACCCACGCCCGGGACGTCACGTCGCTGTCGGTGGTGTCGGTCCGCTCGTACGTGGACGCCGGGCCCGTCGGCCTCTTCCTCGGCGAGGTCGACGTGACCAGCCAGGTGGTGTCGTACCAGCGACGACGGATCGCCTCCGGCGAGGTCATCGACACCCGCCCGCTGGACCTACCGGCCCGGGAGCTGCGCACCGTGGCGGTCTGGTTCACCCTGTCGCCGCAGTCTCTGGCGGCCGCCGGCGTGGAGCCGGCAGACGTGCCGGGCGCGCTGCACGCCGCCGAGCACGCCGCGATCGGGCTGCTGCCGCTCACCGCCACCTGCGACCGCTGGGACATCGGCGGGCTCTCCACCGCCGTGCACCCGGACACCGAGGCGCCGACCGTCTTCGTCTACGACGGGCACCCCGGCGGGGCGGGGTTCGCGGAGCGCGCGTACGGCACGGCCGCGGCCTGGCTGCGGGCCACCCGGGACGCGATCGCGGAGTGCGGCTGCGAGGCGGGCTGCCCGTCCTGCGTGCAGTCCCCGAAGTGCGGCAACGGCAACAACCCGCTCTCGAAGCCGGACGCGGTGAAGGTGCTGGACGTGGTGCTCGCCAACCTGCCCGACGGCGTACCGGCGCCCCGCCGGTCCGGGGATGCCGGTGGCACCCCGGATCATCGCGCCGCTGCTCCGGGTGACGCTGCCGTCCGGGACTGACCAGCCCATCGCGCGCTGCCGTCCCACGCGGGGGCGGATTCCGGCGAGCGCGTTCCGGCGGCGGCTTCGGGCGGTGGGCTCCGGCGGCGGGCTCCGGCGGCGGGCCTGGCGACGCGATCTGGCGGTGGCTTCGGGTGGGCCCGGGTGGCGGGCTCCGGCGGCGGGCCCGGCGATGCGATCTGGCGGTGGCTTCGGGTGGGCCCGGGTGGCGGGCTCCGGCGGTGGGTTCGGGGTGGCGAAGGCGCGGGTGACGACGGGGGCCGCTCGCTACCTGAGGGCCGGCGGGACGGTTGAGCCTGTGCGACACTCCGGCCCACCCCTCGAAGGAGATCCCATGCAGCCCGACACCTTGCAGTCCCAGCAGCAGTTCCACATCCGGCAGCGGATCCGGATGATGGTCAACCAGTACGAGGTCCACGCCGTCGCACCGGACGGCTCCGAAGGCGGGATGCTGGCGTTCGCCCAGCAGAAGCGGCTCGCCTTCAAGGAGCAGGTGACGATCTACACCGACGACTCGAAGCAGCAGCCGCTGCTCGGCTTCAAGGCCCGCCAGCGCCTCGACATCGGCGCCACGTACGACGTGACCGACCACGCCGGCAACCCGATCGGCCTGTTCCGCAAGGACTTCGCCCAGTCGCTGCTCCGCTCCACGTGGCACGTGGAGCAGGCCGGGCTGCCGCAGATCACCGGCCAGGAACGCAGCATGCCGGTGGCGCTGCTGCGGCGCTTCGTCGACTCGCTGTCCTGGCTGCCGTACCACTTCGACTTCGTCGCCGACGGCCAGCCCGTCTTCTCGGTGATCAAGCAGTGGGGCCTGCGCGACCGGTACGTCGTCCAGGTGCAGCACCCGCAGATCGACCGTCGAATCGTGATCGCGATGGCCGTCGCCCTCGACGCCCTCCAGGCACGCTGACCCGCCGGGCCCGGGTACGCCTGGCGGCGCTCGACGGCGACGTGAGGTGCCGGATCACGGCGACGTGAGGTGCCGGATCACGGCGACGTGAGGTGCCGGATCACGGCGGCGTGAGGCGGCGTTTCCGCCACCCGGCCCGGCTCCTTGCCGACCTGGCCGGGGCGACCTGGCCTCTGACCAATCCCTCTCCTGGTCAGCTCCCCTCCTCGTCAGCCCGGACCGGTCCGGCGCGGGCGGTCGCCGTGGCGGCCCGCGCCAGGCCGGGCATCGGGGTGACGGCCACCTCCGCGGTCACCAGGAGGTCGAGGCCGTCGAGCCGGCAGTTCAGCAGTGAGCCGCCGTTGGCGGCGGCGATCTCGGCTGCCCGACCGCACGCCGCCGTTTCGCCACGGAGGGCCTGCCCGGCACCGGCGAGCGCGCCGAAGTCCGCCGCGACCCGGGCCCGCTGCCGGGCGGTCTGGGCGGCACCGACGGCCGCCCCGAACAGGCCGACCAGGACGAACACCAGCCCGACCGCGAGCAGGCAGACGCTCGCTCCGCCACGCTCCCCGCCGGTTCCTCCGGGACGAGGCACTGACGAGCCGGTCACGGTCGGGACGCCGGGACGCCGGGTTCCACCGCCGCGACCGCGGTCGCGGTCACGGTGATCCTGGGCAGCCGCGTGCCGAGTGCGCGTACGGGCCCTCGGACGGTGGCGGTGACCCGCTGGCCGTCGACCGTGACCGTGACCTCGGCGCCCGCCGGGGCCGCCCGGCCGGCGGCGGCCACCCCGTCCTCGCCCCGGGAGGCGGCGAGCGCCGCCTCCCGGGCCGCGTGCAGGCAGCCCGCCCTCGTACCGACGGCGTTCACCGCGGTCAGCCCGGTGAGCAGGAGCAGCAGGAGCGCCGGCAGGCCGGCCGCCAGTTCGGCGGTGAAGGAACCCCGGTCGCGGCCGGCCGACCGGCGCCAGCTCACTTGAGCGCCCGGTCGATGACGGCGGTCAACGCGGACTGCACGTTGCCGGAGGTCAGCACCTTCAGCAGGATCCCGGCGAAGGCGACGGCGGCGAGCGTGCCGACGGCGTACTCGGCTGTGTTCATCCCGGCGTCCCCGTGCAGACGGGCGAGAAGTTTGCGCATGTGTGCGTGTCCTTTCTGGAGGGTTGGTCAGAGCACGTCGCCGAGAACGGCGACGATCACCGGCACCAGGCCGGCGAGAATGAAGGCCGGCAGGAAGCAGAGCCCCAGCGGCAGCACGATGAGGACGCCGGCGCGGCGGGCGGCCGCCTCGGCAGCCGTGGACCGGTCGGCGCGCAGGTCGTCGGCGAGCCGGGTCAGCGCGCCGGCCAGCGCCCCGCCGCTGTTCGAGGAGCGG
Source organism: Micromonospora sp. NPDC047465 (assembly GCF_040643125.1). Taxonomy (NCBI): domain Bacteria; kingdom Bacillati; phylum Actinomycetota; class Actinomycetes; order Micromonosporales; family Micromonosporaceae; genus Micromonospora; species Micromonospora sp. NPDC047465. Next base: position 84,912 of record NZ_JBEYTP010000004.1, on the reverse strand, counting down.
CGGACGGCCGCCGTCAGCCGCTCGGCGCCCGGCACCGACGCGAGCGGCTCCCATGCCTCCTCGGGGCCGCCGCCGAGCCGCAGCAACCGGCCCACCCGGGCGAGCCGGTCGGCGAGGGGCCCGTCGAGCGCGTCCGCCACCGCCAGGACGGACCTGTCCACCGGCGCCCCCGCCCGCATCGCCGCCGCGAGCAGGTCGGCGGCGAGCGGGAGGTCGGCGGCCTCCCGCAGCCGCCGCCTGCGTACGGCCGGCGGCTCGATCCGGCGCAGCAGACGGTCGAGCAGCAGCGCCGCCGGCGCGGCTGTCAGCAACCCGGGCCAGCCGCCGACCACGACGGCCACGGCCAGACCACCCAGCCCGGCGGCGAGCCGGATCGCATCTGGCCGGCGCCGGGACCGCGCACCCTCCGGCGCCTCGTCGCCGGTCCCGGGCGCCACCGGTCGGTGAACCGAGCCGGCCGGACGTACTCCCGGCGGCGCCCCGCGCAGGGCACGCAGGCGGCGCAGCGGCCGCCGGCCGGCGAGGAACGCGACGGCGAGCAGGGCCACCGCCGCCAGGCAGCCCGCGACCAGCACCGCCCGGGGCATCAGCCCGCCCGCCCCGGTGTCGCGCCGAGCCGCTCGGCCCAGAACAGGCCCGCGACCTGGAGGGCGACGGCGGCGACCGCGCACGCACCGCCGACGGGGGTGTGCAGCAGCACCGCCACGGGGTCGACGCCGATGCCGTAGCCGAGCCCGATGCCGCCGAGCGGCAGAGCGGCGAGCAGCACCGCGGTGGCGCGCGCCCCGGCCGCCTGGGCCTCCGCCGCGGCCAGTCCCCGGTCGCTGGAACGGGCGTCGGCCTCGATGCGCTCCAGCAGCTCGGCCAACGGCGCGCCCGTCCGGTCGGCGAGGCGTACGGCCGCCCGCGCCAGCCGCTCCAGCCGGTCCGGGCCGTTGCCGGCGGGTCGCCGGGGCGGCTTGATCAGCGTGTCCGCTCCGACGTCGAAGGCCCGCCCGTCGCCGGGCGCCGCGCCCTCCCGACCGATCCAGGCGGCGATTCCGGGCCGTCCGAGGGTGAGCTGTTCGGCGGCGACCGGCACCGGCAGGCCGGCCCGCAGATCGGCGGCCAGCCCGCAGAGTTCGTCCAGCCGACGTCGCCGGGCCCGGTCCGCCAGCTGGCCGGACTGCCGTCGGAGCAGCGCGCGGGCGGCCAGCGTGCCGTAGGCGCCGACGGCCACCGCCGCCACCGGCCCGGCCAGCAGCAGTCCGGCCGCGACGCCGGCCAGCCCCACCAGCAGCAGCGTGCGCCTCGGTGACGTGGTCAACACGCCCGACCAGTCTCGCCGCCCCGCACCGGCAGGACGGGCCGCCCGAACGTCGGGTCGACGGGTGGGTGCAGCGGTCGGGGCCGGCGCGCCGACGGGACGTCGCGCGTCCCGCCGGGTGGGTGGTCGGGCGGGTCCCGGCGGTCGGGACGGGCCGGGGTGACCACCGGCGGGCCACGGCCAGGACGGCCGGTCCGCGACGTCCCGCGGCGGCCACTGCGCCGCGCCGCCCGGTCCGCGCCCGCTCGGAGGCACCCGGCGGACCGAGGCGGCCTGGGCCACGGCCGGCAGGCGCGCCGGCGCGGTCACCTCGGACATCTCACCCGGCTGCCGGCCGGTCGGCACCGCCACAGCGGCCGGGCCGGGAAACGTCTCGGCGGGACGGTCCGGCGGGGCGGGGCGGAGATCCGGCTCCGACGCCCGGCGCAGCTCGGTGATCCAGTCGACGAGCGGATCGTCCGCCCCGGCCGACGCGTTCCCTTGTGCCTCGCTCACGAGGGTGCGCCGCCTGCTCCGAAGGCCGCCCAGCAGATTGGCCACGACGACCGCCGACGCGATCGCCAGCAGCGCCACCAGCGCGTACGGGGCGCTCACTTCGGGCCCGCCGATCCGGGCCACGGCTCGCTGAGGATCGGCGGCACCGGCACGCCGCGCTCCCGCAGCAGCGCTCCGAGCGCGCGGGCGGCGAGACCGAGGCCGCGCCCGCGTACCCAGGCGGGAACCGCGGCGACCAGGCGGTCCGGGCCCTCGGGCAGGAGCAGGCACACCGACTCCAGCACCCGCCCCTGTTCGCCCCGGCGCACCTGGAGCAGCACCTGGAGCGCGGCGGCCACCTGGGCGTGGAGCGCGGGGCGGGGCAGCCCACCGAGCATCCCGAGCGCCTCCAGCCGGGCCGGCACGTCGGAGGGGGCGTTGGCATGCAGGGTGCCGGCACCGCCGTCGTGACCGGTGTTCAGGGCGGCGAGCAGGTCGACCACCTCCCCGCCCCGGCACTCGCCGACGACCAGCCGATCGGGCCGCATCCGCAGTGCCTGCCGGACCAGGTCGGTCAGCCCGACCGCGCCGGAGCCCTCCACGTTGGCAGTTCTGGCCTGCAACCCGACGACGTGCGGGTGCCGGGGGTGCAGCTCGGCCGCGTCCTCCACCAGCACGATCCGCTCGGTCGACGGCACCAGCCCGAGCAGCGTGTTCAGCAGAGTCGTCTTGCCCGAGCCGGTGCCGCCGGTCACCAGGTACGCCAGCCGGGCCGCCACCACGGCGGAGAGCACCGGCGCCATCGGCCGGGGCACCGTCCCCTGGCGTACCAACTCGTCGAGGGTGAACGGCCGCTGCCGGAACGTCCGCAGGGACAGGTAGGGACCGTCGGTCGCCACCGGCGGCAGCACGGCGTGCAGCCGGGTGCCGTCGGGGAGCCGGGCGTCCGCGTACGGCGAGCCGTCGTCGAGCCGCCGGCCGGCGCTGGCGGTGAGCCGCTGGGCGAGCCGGCGAACGTCGTCGACCGTGCCGATCGGCACCGCGACCTGGTGCAGGCCCTGCCCCCGGTCCACCCAGACCCGGACGCCGTTGACCAGCACGTCGGTGACCTCCGGGTCGGCCAGCAGCGGCGCGAGCGGACCGGCACCCACCAAGTCGTCGTGCACCCGGTCGGCTATCCGCAGCAGGGCGGTGTCGCCCAGCACGGCGGCGGTGGGTTCCGCGCGTACGGCGGACACGATCGCGGCGGGGGTGACCGGGGTCGCCGCGGCCGCGATCCGCTGCCGCACCCGGGAGGCGAGGGTGTCGCCCTCGGACGGTCCGGTCATGCCGCATCCGCCGTGGGCGTGCCGGTCAGGTCGGCGACGATGCGCTGGCAGAGGGCCGCCAGCGGCCCCCGGCCGTGGGCGGCCGGTGCCTCGCCCCGCTCCAGGCCACGGGCCAACGCCGGCTCCGGCCGCAGCGTGCCGGCGAGCGGCAGCCCGAGCGCGCGGGCCACCTCGGCGGCCCCGAGCCGGCCCGGTGCCGGACCGCGCACGATCACCGACATCGCGGCGCAGTGCGGTGCGGCGGCCGCCACCACCCGGGCGGCCGCGGCGGTGGCCCGCAGTTCGGCCGGTACGACGACGAACACGTGGTCGGCCGCCTGGAGTGCGGTGACGGCCGCGTCGTCCAGTTGCCGGGGCAGGTCCACCACCACGAAGTCCCGGCCCCGCCGGGCGGCGTCGACCGTGGCCGCCATCGCCTGGGCGGGCAGGGCGAGCAGGTCGCCCCGGTCCCAGGAGAGCACCACCAGGTCGCCCCGGCTCGGCAGGGCCCGCACCAGCGCCGGCGCGTCCACCCGGCCGTCGGCGTCGGTCAGCGCCGGCCAGCGCAGCCCCTCCAACTGCTCCCAACCCAGCACCAGGTCGAGCCCACCGCCGAGCGGATCGGCGTCGACGAGCAGAGTGCGCAGCCGGGCACGGGCGGCCGTGACCGCGAGCCCGCCGGCCAGGATGCTCGCCCCGGCGCCGCCACGCCCGCCCAGCACGGCGGTGATCCGGGCTACGCCCCGATCGGCGCCCTCCGGCCCGCACTCGGCGAACCGGTCCACCAGCCACGGCTCGGCGGCCGGCAGGACGGCCACGTGCTCGGCGCCGATCAGCTCGGCGACCTGGAAGCCGGGATCGGGCTCCCCGGACCGGCCGACCAGCACCATCCGTGGCCGCTGCGGCAGCCGCGCCCGCAGACACGGCTGGGCCTGGTCGGCGCCGACCAGCACGAGCGGGGCGGGCAGCCAGCGGGTCCGGGCCGCCGCCGGGTCGGCGGCGAGCTCCACCTCGACGCCGCCCGCTGCGGCGAGCCGGAGCAGGTCGTCGAGCAGGTCGCCGTCCGAGGTGACGAGCAGCGGCAGTCGCCGGTGCGGCGGGACGGAGGTACGGGGTGGCATCGCGGCCTCCAGCGGTCGGGCTCCGGGGTTGCTGACCCGAGACCCTGCCCCCGATCCGCCACCGGACGCCGCCCCACGGCGCCAGCCTGTGGACAACTTCGGCGCCTGTGGACAGCGCCCACCGCGCGAATCGATCTGCTATGTCCGTCGCCCCCCGGCACGGCCCCTGTCGTACGTCGCCGGCACGATCCGCCACCTGACCGACGGACTCGTGGAGCTTCTCGGCCGGGCGCGGTGGCGGGCCGACGCCGACCGCCCGAACCGACCGCGCCGCTGCACGACGCCCTGCCAGGGCTGGTCACCGCCGTGCAGGCGGTCGACGACGCGCCCCGCTTCCACCTCGACCCCGAGACCGACGACGTGGTGGCGGAGACCGCCCGGCTGCTCGCCCTCGGCGCCACCCGGGTCGCACGGTGGCGGGAGTGCCGCGTGTTGGCGGCAGCGGAGAGCCCGTGCACGGCGGCGCGACATCGGAAGCCGCGCCGCCGACGAACCCCTGGTCCTTCGCCGGAGACCGTCCGCGCCGGTCAGTCGATGACCAGGTCGAGGGCGGCGATCTGGTCCGGGTCGGCGATCACCTCGACGCTGGCGATCCGATCGGTGACCACGAAGCTGATCACGATGCGGGTACGGCCGCTGACGACCACCACCGCGCCCGGCGCGCCGTCGACGAACGCCGGCACGGCGGCCTGCGCCCGCCCGGAGAAGAAGGCGGCCACGGCGGACGAGCCGCGTGCCTCGCCCGTTCCGCCCATCTTGACGGCCGTGGCGTCGGAGCGCAGGACGACGTGCGGGTCGAGGAGGCTGAGCAGGTCGTCGAAGCGCCCCTCCCGGGACGCGGCCAGGAACGCCTCGACGACCCCACGCTGCCGAATCCGGTCCGTCTCCGGCGTCGGGGGCCCGCTCTGCACACGACGGCGGGCCCGGCTGGCGATCTGCCGTACGGCGGCCGGGCTGCGGTCGACGACGGGGGCGAGTTCGTCGAAGGACACCGCGAACATGTCATGCAGCACGAAGACCAGCCGTTCGGTGGGACCGAGGGTCCGCAGCACCACGTCCAGCGCCCGTCCGACCGACTCGGTGAGCAGCGCCTCCCGCTCGGGATCGACCTCGACGGACCCGGCCGTGGCCGGATCGTCCTCGGCGACGTCGGCGGGCTGCTCGTGGCGGGCCGTGCTCGACCCCAGCCGATCGAGGCAGACCCGCCCGAGGGTGGTGGTGAGCCACCCTGGCAGGTTGTCGATGCCGTCGACGTCGGCGCGGCTGAGCCGCAGCCACGTGTCCTGGACCGCGTCGTCGGCCTCGGCCCCGGAGCCGAGCATCCGCTGGGCCACGGACCGCAGGCGGGGACGCTGCTCCTCGAAGCGCAGAGCCAGCAGATCGGTGTCGCTCATGGCATCGCAATCCTGGCCGACGTCCAGCCTCCACGTGACCGCAGTCACATCTGTCACGCCGGCCGTCCCGCTGCCGACATCAGGGTGACGGACGAGAACGCTGCGGCGAGAAACGCCAGCGAGCGTAACAGGAAGGACAGGACCAGATGACCATGCAGGCCCGCATCCAGAACCCCGCGATGCTGCTCCCCGACGCGGCGAAGGCAATCAACCTGCTCTACAAGGCGGCGCACTCCGCCGGTGTCCCCACCAGCACGCTGGAGTTGGTCCACCTGCGGGCCAGCCAGATCAACGGATGCAGCGCGTGCGTCGACTCCGGCGCGCGCAGCGCACGGAAGGCCGGAGAGACCGAGGAGAGGCTCTTCGCGCTGGCCGCATGGCGGGAGACGCCGTACTTCACCACAGCGGAGCGGGCCGCGCTCGCGCTCGCCGAGGCCGCGACCCGGCTCGCCGACCGGGCCGACGCGGTGCCCGACGAGGTCTGGGACGAGGCCACCCGGCACTTCGACGAGAAGGAACTGTCCGCGCTGGTGCTCTGGATCGCCACCACCAACTTCTTCAACCGGTTGAACGTCACTACCCGACAGCCCGCGCCGCAGATCTGGGGCTGAGCGGGCGCCGACAGCGGCGAGGGGGCGGAGGCGCCCCCGCCGCGGCGCCACCGAAGTTCGAGCGACAGCCGGCTGCGGTTGGCGGTTCGGGGTTCGCGCGGTCAACAAACGCCACTGCACCGGCCTACGGAAGTTCGCACGGCCGTCGTTGATCCCCCTTGCAGGGGAGCCGGTTGGTTCCCTCGCGGGAGGTCTCGGACCCGGAGCTGCGCTGGAATCAACGCATGAGTTCGATGAAGTCCCCGAAGGCCGTTTGGTTCGGAACTGCTGCGCTGACCCCCTACATCCTGATGAAGACCTACTGGGCGTTCGGCGGGATCGCTGGCCGACCGGCAGGCGACCTCGCCGCCTCGATGCGCGCCAACGGTGCACCCGAGGCGCTGGTGTGGCTGGAGCAGCATGGAATCGACTTCACCGTGCTGGGCGCCCTCGGCGGGGTGCTGCTGCTGACCGCGCTGACCCGGCCCTGGGGCGAGCGGCTGCCACGCTGGACGCTGCTCGTCCTGGGCTGGCCGGGCGCCGTGGCCCTCACCCCCTACGGCCTCGCCACCATGATCGCCGCGGCTGCCGGCTTCACAGTCGGCGACGCCGAAGGCTGGTCCCCTTGGGTCGGCTACGTGGGCGGACTCGCCTTCGCCGGCCTTGGCCTCTCACTTGCCCTCTGCACCCGCTCCTACCAGCGCCGCACCCGCCCCCCGGCCGTCCTCGCCCACGCCTGAGCACGCCTACGCCACCTGGCTGGTCACCGACGGCGCCCTGGCGCAGCGGGTCATGGGCCACGAGCAGGAGTCCACGACGCTCAATCGTTACACGCACACCCCGGACGACTGCGCGGCTCTGATCCTGGATGCCTTCACGCTGCTCGCGGCGGAAAGGGACGACCCCCGTCGGGGGGATGCGGTCTCAAGTTGTCGGCTGCTGCCAACTGGTGGCGGCCTACGTCGGCGAGCAGGTGCCGGGCGTCGTCGGTTGACGTCCGAAGCCGACGCGCATCGAGGCTCGCGCTGCCTTCTTGCTGCCTCGCTGCTGCTCGACGTCTCGCTTACAAGTTCTGGGCGCTCCGTCTGGCAGGGTCCGTCCGCATCCGCGACCTCGGGCCACTGTCCGCGCAGGGCGGTCGGCGGCTGTACTCGTCCCCCTTCGTTGCTGTCACCGTTGCTGTCGACACCACCTCGCGGGGTGGGGCGACTGCCCGCGATCGTCGGGACCAGCCCTGACCGCACGAGCCGATGGCCTTACTCAGCGCCTCGGCGAGTCGCGATCCAGGCGCTCCAAGTCGCGCTCCCAAACGGCGATCAGCCCTTCGCTGATCGCGTCGTCGGTGACGCCCCTACGTATCCAACCGAGATCACGGTCGTTGTAGCGAAGCGCAAACACCAGTCCAAGCTCGCCTGAGATCTCCTCCAGCCACGCCACCAGCCACCGGACCTCGGCAAAGAACCGCCGTTCCACCGCAGGCGTCGCCCATGGTCCCGGCGCTAGAAACGCGTGTGTAAGCCCGATCTGGCGCGCGCCCTCCCGGTCGACCTCATCGAACGCTTCCGCCCTCTCGCCAACCCAGCTCAGCTTGCCGCAATCGCGCTCGTACGCCCGCAGGAAGCGGCTAACGTCCCTGTCGTCCAGGTGTCCCTCGCTGTAAGCGATCAGCTCATCTATCGGCACGGGCATGGTCGGATCCTAAGGACTGTCAGCGGCTGCCATCCGAACGACCGCGCGCCCGAAGGCAAGCCAGCGCCACGACTCCTTGACCCCCAGGCAACGATCAGGGTCTCTCCACCTGGGCCAACCTTTGGCCGTACGCTGCCGCTCGCGTCCGTCGTCGTCCATGGACGTCCAGCCCCGCACACCCCGGTCGTCACCCAGTTAGTCACTCAGCCGCCGGCTTCGGCTTCGGCTCGTTCACCCACAGGCAGTACCGACTTGATCTCTGACTACGAGCGCTTTGCTCACTCAGGTCACTCTTTAATTAGTCTTCCGGTCGCTACATCACGACAATATGTGCCACCACGATAAGAAATAGCTATTCGATAAGGGAAGTCTTCGTATCCTCTAAATTCATTTAATATCCGGCCCAGCCACTTCACGAATAGTTTCTCGCTGAATAAGCAATAATCCCCATCCTCATCGAGATCCTCATCGTCTAGGTGATTATTAAAACTGACACTCCCTGAAGCAATCAGTCTCTTAGGAACTACCGGCTCGGCAGCTCGTTCGTATGGATAAGCGGCAAATCCTAGACCGAAGTAGTAACTCTCCGCCTCCAATACAATCAGTTGCGTCTCCCTAGGGTAGCTGAAGGAAAACATCGCATTAAACTCTCTTTTTAATTCTTCTTTACACTCTTCAAGAACCTGCAGCATCACCAGTTGATCCTTTATGGGAATTGCAGATTCCTTAAGCTCTCGAAGAATTACATGCCGATCCTCCATAGACATTTTCATTGTTCACATCTCCTTGCATCTTCCGTAGGGTCCAGAGAGCCGCGGCCAGGGCAAGGATAAAGTCCGCGATTCCAATTCATTACTTCGAACCAGCCAATCAAATTCAACCTCGCAACATTCTGGCCTGCGCCATCCCCGTCTGCCGCCGACCCGCCCTCCGGGAAGCGGGCCGCCGCCCGGCCCGCCACGTCAAGCGGGCCTTGACGCACGTACGAGCGCTGCCCGCGTCCTGGCGGCCTTCGACAGCTCCGCTGCCTCCCTGCTGCCTCCGGCTGAGAATCCGCCCTCCGAGAGCGGCCTCGACAAGGACGGAGACGACCTGTGACCTGCAACGGAGCGCTCCCGCCGGAAAGGGACGACCCCCGTCGGGGGGAAAGTGACCTGACGTAGCAGCGAGTGTGATCAAGTGCCGTACCGCGTGGTCAGACGCATCGGTCGTGCCGTCGAGCATGATCGAGTCGGATCACGCGGTACGGCGTTCGCTGACGATCCGCTGACTTTCGGATGGCGTGCTGCGGGCGGTCAGCCGGTCGGCCCACGAAGCGGCTGCCAGCCCCACCCGTCGAGCTTGGATAGCGCCGCCTCCCACGCAGCGACTGTCAACTCCCGGGCATGCTCATCACACAGCACCAACCGGAGGGCGAGGTCCATCACAGACAGTTCGAGCCTGATTCCCTTCCGGTACTGCTCTATCCCCTCCAGCGGGTCGCCCGTCCACGCCTGTCCACGGGTCGCCGGGCGATCACAGTCATTCACCACGCAAGTCAGCATCAGAGGATGCTCTCTCGCCCGCGATCTCCGCACCATCAGTTTGGAAGATCGTTTGCCGCTGTCGTGATCTGTCCGGAACGCCTACCCAGCGGCAGTGCCGTGGTGCCCGACCATGACCGCTGCTGACCGTCTGGGACACCGGCTACCGGCACGCGGTTGCCCGGCGGCGTGCGGCTTACCGCCCCCGGCCTTCGGTCGGGGGCGGCTTGCCGTGCCGCTGGCTCTCCGCGCGCCTGGACGTTCGTGTACCCGGTGGCAAGCCGCGGAGCGGCGCGGCAGCCGAGCGCCCTAACGTCGACGGCGGCCGGCCCCGCTGGCGCTCGTCACGGCCTAACTCGCTGCTCACGACCCTTCCGACGCCTGGCGCGATAGTCAAGGACCCCGTGGGTGGCCATTAGGGCCAACGCGGCCAGTAACAGCACAGCACTGATCCATCGGCCTGGAGTGCGCCAAGTGCTGGGCGTGACCTCCGTGAGGTTTCCTAGCCCCAGGAGAACGTAGAAGCTCATACATGCTGCCCCTGCGGCCCACAGCCGGGGGTGATGCAGGGTCCGCCCGAACAGCCGAACCGTTGACGCGCGCTGGCTGTGGATGACCACCCAGGCAGCGCAAGAGACCAGGGCGACAGCGGCGCTGGCGAGCAGGATGTCCACGGCCGTTGCGCCCGCCTCGTAGGTCGTCACGGCATCACGGTAGCGGCACCGCGCAGCTACCCGCCTCGGGTACTTGGACAGCCGTCGTCTGGTGCGGCGGGCTGCGGCGCGCGATGCCGGCCGGAGGCCGCCAGCAGCGTGCCGCAGCCCGCCCGTGCGCCGCGCTTGCGCGGCGCCTTGCTCCACACGCGCACTTCGCCATCCGCGGCACCCTGCCCCGCCGGCTGCTCAAGCAGATCGCCGCCGCCACCTACCACCAGGTGTGGTGGCCACCCTTCGACGAGCAGGTCTACCCGGTCGACAAGCCGCCGGTCTGGGACGTCGACCGACAGGCGTACGTCGACCCGAAGACGCGCGAGCCGCTGCCCACCTGGGGCGAAGCCCTCGACGCCCTGGAAGAGCCCGACAGCCGACCCGCCTACGTCGCTCGGCTCGGCCGCATCGACGCCCGCGGCATCGAGCAGGGCACCAAGGACGCCGATCGGTCCATCCGGTACGTGACCAAGTACGTCACCAAGGACCTGACCGACCAGGCCAAGCCACGCTCCGACGCGCAGAAGGCCCACTTCGACCGCCTCCACGCGGAACTGTCCGCGCTGCCCTGCTCGCCGACCTGCGCGAACTGGCTGCTCTACGGCGTCCAGCCGGACGGCGTCAAGGCGGGCTTGACCCCCGGCCGGTGCACCGGGAAGGTCCACCAGCGCTCCACCCTCGGTTTCACCGGCCGCCGCGTACTCGTCTCCCGGCAGTGGTCCGGCAAGACCCTCGCCGATCACCGGGCGGACAACCGGTCCTGGGTGCGGGCGATCCTCGCGGGCGGCATGGCCGACACGGAGGAGCACGACCCGGCGGCCGACGAGACGGACGGCTCGAAGCGGTACCGGTGCGAACTCGCCCGGCCCGAGGACCCGGACGTGCCACCCCTGGAACACCGACTCCTGCGATCGATCTCCGCCCGCATCCGCTGGCGCGCGGACCTCGACACCGCCCGGCTACGAACAGCCGCCGCCGTTTCGGCAACCGATCAACCTGCCGCGCTCGCGGCCTGAACCTCTGGGGAGGAAATTTTGTCCATCGTCGTGCCGTTCGCGCCTCGGCAGGCCGGGCCTCGTGCTGGCGAAGTCGCCCCCGGCGACTACCCGCCCCGGCCGGTCCGAGCCGTTTACACGGTCAAGGAAGTGGCCGCGCTGCTGTCTCTGTCGGTCAGCTCGGCCTACGCCCTGGTCCGGGCTGGGCAGATCCCCGCCGAGCGGCTGGGGCGGCGCTGGGTGGTGCCGCGTAGCCGTTTCCACGCCTGGCTGGACGGTGCCTGCGGCGAGCTTTCGGCAACGGGTACCGACGCGCCGCGCGGGGGCTGGTGACCGTGGGCTTCGTGAGCAAGACGCCGGCCGGGACGTACCGGGCGAACTGGCGGGACTCGGCCGACCGGCAGAAGGCGAAGACGTTCCGCACCAAGAAGGAGGCGAACGCGTTCCTCGCCGAGGTGGAAGGCGCGCTCAACCGGGGCGCTTACGTCGACCCGCACGCGGGGCGGATGCGGTTCGGGGAGTTCGTGACGCGGTGGCTCGCCGGGCGGTCGGTGGAGGCTCGGACAGCCGAGCGGACGGACTCCATGCTGCGGGCTCACCTGCTGCCGCAGTGGGCGGACTGGCCGTTGGCTCGGATCGACTATCTGGCGGTACAGGAGTGGGTGACCAACCTCGGCCGGACTCTGGCGCCGTCGACGACGGCGAAGCACCTCGGGATGCTGTCGATGATCATGCAAACGGCGATCCGGGCGCGCCTGATCGCGGTGAACCCGTGCGAGGGGGTGCGGGTGCCGCATAACCGGGCGCGGGAAGCTCGCGCTGGCACGATCAGCCGGGAGGCGTTCTTCGGCCGGCTGCTGCCCGCCGTGCCGGCCGAACACCGAGGCATCGTCTGCGCCGCCGCCGGGGCGGGACTGCGCTGGGGTGAGTGCGCGGGCCTGCCGTGGGAAGCGGTCGACCTTGATCGGGGATTGCTGCACGTCGCCCAGGTGGCGGTGGAGACCCACGGCGGGATCGTGCTGCGGGCGTACCCGAAGACTCGGGCCGGCGTGCGGACGGTTCCGATGCCGCCGTTCCTCGTCGACGAGCTGCGTCGCCGGCGTGGGGCAGCGGTGCCGGACGGTCGGGCGTTGATCTTCGCCGCCGAGACGGCGGGCCGCAGCGGCGGTCGAACTTCCGGCGGCGGGTGTGGCTGCCGTCGCTGGTGCGGGCCGGGCTGCTCGGCCGGGTGGCCGAGGTGGCGCCGGGCCGGTGGGTGGCGTCGTGGCCGGACCGGGACGGCCGGGAGCAGCGGGCGGAGTTCGCCGACGAGGCGGCGGCGGTAGCGCACGCGGCGGCCTCGGCGTTCGGCGGGCTACGGTTCCACGACCTGCGGCACTCGTACATCACCTGGCTCGTGACGGATGGGGTGCCGGTCAACATCGTGCGGCGGGTCGTGGGGCACGAGAAGGCGTCAACGACGCTGAATCGTTACACGCACACGCCCGACGACTACGCCGACCGGGTGCGGCTGACGTTCGCTGACGATTCGCTGACTTTCCGCCCGGCACCCCGCCCGGCCGGCCTCGGAGAAGTGCCTCCACCAGGCCGGGAGCGCTTCCCGGAAAGGGACGACCCCCGTCGGGGGGAGACGGGGGTCGTCGGGAGGTTCGGCTCCGGGGGGGTCGAGCCGAACCCGCTCAGCGGTCACGGGGGGTGCAACCGCCGAGGGCCTGTCTGTTGTGCGAGATGTGAACGCTCGTCGTGCCGACCAGTCTGCCTGAGCGGACCTGTATACGTCGAGTGGTGTCACCTCCACTCCCTGCAAATTAAACTTCGCAGAGTGTGACGGACGTCACGATGAGCGAGGGCGAAAGGGTCTGCCCGCAAGTCCGAGGGGTCATCGGACCCCGGGCACCCGCCGACCATAGACCATCCGGCTAGACTTGCGCGCCGTGGGCCGAAGTGCCGCTTTCTTCGATCTGGACAAGACCGTCATCGCCAAGTCGAGCGCCCTGGCGTTCGGTCGGCCGTTCTACCGGGACGGCCTGATCACCCGGCGTGACGTGGTCAAGTCGGCGTACGCGCAGCTGATGTTCCGGCTGGGCGGCACCGACGAGCAGACCATGGCCAAGACCCGGGACTATCTCGCCACGCTCTGCAAGGGCTGGCAGGTGGAGCAGGTCCGCCAGATCGTCGCGGAGACGCTGCACGAGCTGATCAATCCCTACGTGTACGCCGAGGCCGCCGCCCTGATCGAGGAGCACCAGGCTGCCGGCCGGGACGTCGTGCTGGTCTCCGCCTCCGGCGAGGAGATGGTCCGGCCGATCGGCGCGCTGCTGGGGGTCACCGACGTGATCGCCACCCGGATGGGCGTGGTGGACGGCCGCTACAGCGGCGAGGTCGAGTTCTACGCGGCCGGCCCGAGCAAGGTCGAGGCGGTCAGCGAGCTGGCCGCCCGCCGCGGGTACGACCTGGCCGACTCGTACGCCTACTCCGACTCGTACAGCGACCGGCCGCTGCTGGAGTGCGTCGGCCACCCCTCGGTGGTCAACCCGGACCGGCAGCTGCGCAGGCTCGCGGTCGAGAACTCCTGGCCGGTGCTGGAGTTCCGGCACCCGATCCCGCTGGGCCGGCGGCTGCGGGAGCGCCCGGCCGTCCCGGTCGCCGCGGCGGCGCTGGGCGTGGGCGTCGGCGTGGCCATCGGCATCGCCTGGTACGGCCGTCACCGCCGTACCCGCGCCACCCCCGCTCCCGCCTGACCGGATCCGGGCCGAAGCGAGCCGGACCGAAGCGAGCCGGGCCGAAGCGACCCGGACCGAAGCGACCCGGGGTGCCGAGGGATCCAGGCTCGGCGGGCGGGTCAGGTGGCGGCGAGGATCTCGTCGCCGATCGTGGTGAGCTGGTCGGCGCCGACCTCCACGGCCGACATGTAGTGCCGCAGCCAGGAACGCAGACCGTCCGGGGTGCCGGTGGCGAACGCACCGGCCGAGCCGACGTACTCGGGCTCGCGCTCGCGGTGGCCGACGTCGACGGCGAGCAGGCCGCGCGGGTCGAGCCCGCTGGACAGCAGCACCAGCCGGGCGGCGCCGCGGGCCACCACCCCGGACGGCCCGGCGAAGGGGCGCAGGTTCAGCAGCTCGCCGTGCACGACGGCGGCCAGCACCAGCGGGGAGACCTTCGTGCCGCCGGCGACGAGCCCGGCCAGCCCGTCCAGCCGCGCGGCGACCACCGGGTCGGCCACGGGCCGGCCCAGCTCGGCCTCGGTCACCACGTCCCGGGCGGCGAGCACGTGCAGCTTGGCCAGCACCTGCCGGGGCGCCTTCGGCCAGAGCTCGCTCAGCCCGGGCAGCGCCCCGGCGACCCGCAGCGCGCCCTGGACCACCGGCTCGGTCACGGTTCCGGCGCGGACGGCCTCGCGCTCGTGGGCGTACCCCTCGAGGGCGGCGCTGGCGACCGCGGACCGGAGGCTGACCTCGGCCGCGACCTGGCCGCCGTGCCGGCGCAGCGCGCGGTGCCCGAGCGCCTGGTCGAAGCGCTCGCGGGCCCGCTCGACGGCGGGAGTGATGTCGGCGAGCGCGAGCAGCGGGGCGAGCGGGTCAGCGGTCACCCCGTCACGCTATCGACTGCGCGACGCGACCCGCCGACGAGCCGCCGGGGAGCGACCGCCGCCACCCCTCGATTGTGGTGGCAAGGGGCCCTTCTGCGACGGAAGGTGCCGACGCGGTGCCCCTTTTGGCATCTGGGTGGCCGTCCGGCGCGCGGCGGGGGCCGCTCGGCGCGAGTTGGCCGGACCGGCAGTCGGACGACGGGGTGTCCCGACTAACCTCGTGCGGGAGACGCAGGTCACCCCGAACGACGAGGGAGCACGGCATGAGCGAGGCATTGGCCAATCTGTTGAACGAGACACGCCAGTTCCCGCCGCCGGCCGAACTCGCCGCGAACGCCAACGTCACCGCAGACGCGTACGCGGAGGCCGACGCCGACCGGCTGGCGTTCTGGGAGCGGCAGGCCGGGCGGCTGACGTGGGCGCGGCAGTGGGACCAGGTGCTCGACTGGTCGAAGCCGCCGTTCGCGAAGTGGTTCGTCGGCGGGCAGCTCAACGTGGCGTACAACTGCCTGGACCGGCACGTCGAGGCCGGCCTGGGCGACAGGGTCGCCATCCACTGGGAGGGCGAGCCGGGCGACACCCGCACCATCACGTACGCGGACCTGCACAAGCTGACCTGCCAGGCGGCGAACGCGCTGACCGACCTGGGCGTCACCGCGGGCGACCGGGTGGCGATCTACCTGCCGATGATCCCGGAGGCGGCGGTCGCGATGCTGGCCTGTGCCCGCATCGGCGCGACGCACAGCGTGGTCTTCGGCGGCTTCTCCGCCGACGCGCTGACCAACCGGATCCAGGACGCCAGCGCCAAGGTGGTGATCACCGCCGACGGCGGCTTCCGCCGGGGCAAGCCGTCCGCGCTGAAGCCGACGGTGGACGAGGCGGTGGCCAACTGCCCGTCGATCGAGCACGTGCTGGTCGTGCGGCGCACCGGCGAGGAGGTCGCCTGGTCGGCCAAGGACCACTGGTGGCACGAGACGGTGGAGACCGCCCCGGCCGAGCACGCCGCGCAGCCGTTCGACGCCGAGCACCCGCTGTTCATCCTCTACACCAGCGGCACCACGGCCCGCCCGAAGGGCATCCTGCACACCACCGGCGGCTACCTCACCCAGACGGCGTACACGACGCACGCGGTCTTCGACCTCAAGCCGGAGACGGACGTCTACTGGTGCACCGCCGACATCGGCTGGGTCACCGGGCACTCCTACATCGTCTACGGCCCGCTCTCCAACGGCGCCACGCAGGTGATGTACGAGGGCACCCCGGACACCCCGCACAAGGGCCGGTTCTGGGAGATCGTCGACAAGTACAAGGTCAGCATCCTCTACACCGCCCCGACGCTGATCCGCACGATGATGAAGTGGGGCGAGGACATCCCCGCCGGCTACGACCTCTCCTCGCTGCGGCTGCTCGGCAGCGTGGGCGAGCCGATCAACCCCGAGGCGTGGATGTGGTACAGGCAGCACGTCGGCCACGGTGAGCTGCCCATCGTGGACACCTGGTGGCAGACCGAGACCGGGTCCGTCATGATCTCGCCGCTGCCGGGCGTGACGGAGGCCAAGCCCGGCTCCGCGATGACGCCGCTGCCGGGGATCAGCGCCGACGTGGTGGACGACCAGGGCCAGTCGGTGCCGAACGGCGGCGGTGGCTACCTGGTGCTGCGCGAGCCGTGGCCGTCGATGCTGCGCACCATCTGGGGCGACGACAACCGGTTCATCGAGACGTACTGGTCGCGGTTCGAGGGCATGTACTTCGCCGGGGACGGCGCGAAGCGGGACGACGACGGGCACATCTGGCTGCTCGGCCGGGTCGACGACGTGATGCTGGTGTCCGGGCACAACATCTCCACCACCGAGGTCGAGTCGGCGCTGGTCTCGCACCCGTCGGTGGCCGAGGCGGCGGTGGTCGGCGCGACCGACCCGACCACCGGGCAGGCCATCGTCGCGTTCGCCATCCCGCGCGGCGCCGCGGACACCTCCGGCGAGGCGGGCGAGAAGCTCATCGCCGACCTGCGCAACCACGTGGCGAAGACCCTCGGCCCGATCGCCAAGCCGCGGCAGATCATGCTGGTGCCGGAGTTGCCGAAGACCCGCTCCGGCAAGATCATGCGCCGCCTGCTGCGGGACGTGGCCGAGAACCGGTCGCTCGGCGACGTCACCACGCTCCAGGATTCGTCCGTGATGGACCTGATCTCGTCCGGCATGGGCGGCGGAAAGTCCGACGAGGACTGACGGCAGGCGTACGACCCGATGGGTGGCGGTCCCGCGCGGACCGTCACCCATCGTCATTTCTTACGGGTACCCGACGGACCGGATGCGCCCTGTCACATCAGTCGGTCGGGGGAACCGGGAGAAGCTGAACGGACACAGGCAGGCGCGGACCCCTGTCCTTCGCCTGGTTTCTGATTTAGGTTCACGCAGGCCGAGTCGGTTCGATGGACGTCACATCGATCAGAGGCCGTCCGGCTCCCTCCCTCCCCATGCCCGAGAAATGGAGCGGCATGAACAGAAATCCGCAACCTGGGTCGCGTCGACGCCTACTCGTCGCGCTGCCCGCCATCGCCCTGGCGGCCACGTCACTGACCGTGACTGGCAGCTCGGCGGCGGCAGAGTCCGGCCCCGCCCGAGCCGTCATCGGGGCGGACGAGTACTACATCAACTACTCCGAGCCGGCCGTCCAGCCGGACAGCACCGGCCGCGAGGTCAAGGGCAAGGGTGGTGTCTACGCCCCGGCGGTCGAAAAGGCGCGGGCCTACGACCGCAAGTTCGCCCGCGGCAACCCGGTCACGGCGCGGGAACTCGCCAGGACCGAGGCCGAGGCGATCAAGACGGGCAAGAGCCCGCGGCAGATCAAGCAGGCCGAGGGCACCCAGACGGCGAAGCTGCTCACCCTGCTGGTGGAGTTCAACGACCAGGCCAACGACGACTTCACCGACGTCATGGTCCCCAAGACGGTCTTCGAGGACCGGAGCTGTGTCCCCGGCACCGTCCAGAACGGACCCCTGCACAACAACATCCCCAACCCGGCGTCCCTGCCGCGCGAGGACAACAACTCGATGTGGGTGCCGGACTTCTCGCCCGCGCACTACGACAAGATGCTCTACACCAAGGAGGGCATCACCGAGCGGGTCCGCCCGGACCTGACCGGGCCGGACGGCAAGCCGGGCATCAGCCTGGCCGGCCGGACCATGCACAACATGTACCTGGAGATGTCCAAGGGCGCGTACACGGTCGACGGGCAGGCCAGCCCGTGGATCAAGGTGCCGCACTCCGAGGGCTGGTACGCGGCCTCCCGCTGCTTCCAGGACGAGAACGGCAACTGGGTCGCCGGCCGCGAGCAGGCGATGAACGGGCACCCGGACAACCCGCAGGGCGCGGGCCGGCTGGCCACCGACGCGATCGCCACCCTCGCGCAGATGGACCCGAACTTCCCGTGGGCCGACTACGACATCGAGGACCAGGGCGACCGCGACGGTGACGGCAACGTCTTCGAGCCGGACGGCGTGATCGACCACCTGGTGCTGGTGCACGCCGGCCAGGGCAAGTCCCGCGGCGGCGGTGCCGAGGGCATCTACGCCGTCTGGGCGCACTCGTCGTCGATCGCCGGCGGCTACACCATCCCCGGCACCAACCTCCAGGTGTCGAACTACATCGTGCAGCCGGAGGACGCCGGCGTCGGCGTCTTCGCCCACGAGTTCGGCCACGACCTGGGCCTGCCGGACCTCTACGACACCTCGGGCAACGCCGACTCGGACGTCGACTTCTGGGACCTGATGGCCTCGGGCTCGCACTCGGGTGAGATCTTCCAGGCGCTGCCGACGCACATGGGCCTGTGGGACAAGTGGGTGCTCGGCTGGGCCGACCCGCTGACCCTCGCGCCCGGCACCGACCCGCGCTCGGTGCAGCTGGGTCAGACCTCGCGGACCCCGGTCGGCACCAAGGACGGCATCAAGATCGACCTGCCGAACAAGGTGATCACCCTGGCCACGCCGCACAGCGGCGAGAAGATGTGGTACACCGGCGCCGACCAGGACTGGGCGGACGTCAAGATCGCCCGCCAGGTGGCCGTGCCGGCGGCGGCCGACGCGAAGTTCTGGATGTGGAACAACTTCGTCATCGAGGCCGACTGGGACTACGGCTTTCTCGAGGTCTCGACCGACGGCGGCGCCACCTGGGCCGAGCAGAAGGTCTACGACTCGACCGGCAAGCTCGTCACCACCAACGACGGCTACGCCGACCCGAACGGCCGGATGGTGGACTTCGGCAACAAGAAGTACGGCCTCACCGGCAGCACCAACGGCTGGCGGCACGACTACGTCGACCTGTCGGCGTTCGCCGGGCAGACCGTGCAGGTCCGACTCCGCTACGCCACCGACGAGGCGTTCGTGGAGCGCGGCTGGTTCGCCGACGACTTCTCGGTGACCGGCGGCGGCGCCACCACCTGGAGCGACGACGTCGAGAGCGGCACCAACGGCTGGACCGCGACCGGCGGCACCTTCGTCGACACCACCGGCGCGGGCTGGCGCATCGACAGCGGCACCTCGACCCAGGCGCACTACTACCTGGCGGAGTGGCGCAACTTCGACGGCTTCGACAACGGCCTGAAGTACACCTACGACACGGTGTACTCGCACGAGGCGTGGAAGGTCGACAAGGTCTCCTACAACGCCCCGGGCATGCTGGTCTGGTACCGGGACACCGCGCTCGGCGACGTCAACCACGTCACCGGACAGCTGACCTCGCTGCCGAGCTACGGCGCCAAGGGTGGTCTGCTGATCGTCGACTCGCACTTCGACCCGTTCCGCCGCACGGGCGAGGCGGCCGTCAAGGACCCGTCGGTGCTGGACAACCTGCCCAGCCGGCCGCAGTCCGCCAACGCGGCCTTCTCGCTCAACCCCACGTACCCCTTCCGGGAGTGCCTGGAGGCGGAGGACGAGCCGTACAGCGAGTACTGCACGAACTTCCCCGCGCAGCCGGCGGTGCCGGCCTTCACGGACGCCAAGGGCTGGTACCCGGGCATCGAGATCCGCGACGGCTCGGCGTACGCCCGGGACAGCGACGCCTCGGTCGTCATCCCGTCGAGGGGCAACGCGCCGTACACGACCCGGGTCACCAACCCGGACGGTACGCCGGCGCCGGCCTACTACGGGGTCACGCTGGGCGGCGGCGCCATCGTGCTGGGCACCGGCAACCCCGGTGACCAGGGCGTGTCCTACGGCGTCACCATCACCATCAAGCACACCGCGAAGGACAACTCGTACGCCACGGTGTACGTCACCCCGGCGACGAACTGACCCGAGGGTCGGCCGAGGGACACACGGCGGGGCCCGTCCGGAGCACACTGCTCCGGGCGGGCCCCGCTCGTCGTGTGGTCCGAGATCCGCGCCGACCGGCCACCCCACCCGGACCTGGCCGGCAAGATCGCTGAGAGCCGCTGTGACGATTTCCGGCCCCCGGGCGCTCCCCTGACGGGGACTTCATAACTACGGTTACTCAAGGTGATCGTGGCCAAAACGTAACGTGAACCGATGTCGGTTCAGCGCGCCCTTTGGTCGGCATTTATGCGCATATGCAGGTCGGCGGACGCGCGCCCGCCAGGTATTTGACCCGTGACAAGCGCGCGTCCCCTCTGCCAGGGTGAGTGGCGCATCACATGACAGCCGCGGCCTCGGCCGCGCTCGTCATGTAACAGATCCACAAAGGAGGAGGACCTTTGAGGAGACGAGTCACAGCCGGTCTGGCCTCTGCCACGGCCGCGCTGCTGGCGGCGGGAGTCGTGTCGGCGCCGGCCTCCGGCGCACCGGCCGCGGACCCGGCCCCCGGTTCCGACAAGGCGAAGCACCGCAGGGACAACCTCCCCGATCCGAAGGCGGATCAGCAGCGGGAGCTCCGGAAGAAGGCCATCGCCGACCTGCTCTCCGGCAAGGCCAAGCTTTCCACGCGCAACGGCTCGAAGGTCATCCAGGTCAAGGACGACCTGTTCGTGGAGTACCAGCAGGCCCCGAAGACCGACCCGATCTTCACGATGCTGGTCGAGTTCGGCGACCAGACCGACCCCCGGACCGGTGGAGCTGCCGGCCCGGTGCGCAACCAGATCGCCGAGCCGGACCGCAACTGGGACGGCGGCTCGACCGACGACAACAGCACGCTGTGGCGGCCGGACTTCAACCGTGCGCACTACCAGGACATGATGTTCGGTCCGGGTGAGTCGATGCGGGACTTCTACCTGAAGCAGTCCGGCGGGCGCTACACCGTCAACGGCGACGTCAGCGACTGGGTCAAGGTTCCGTACAACGAGGCCCGGTACGGCAGCAACGCCATCTCCGAGGCCGACGGGTACTGGAACTTCGTCAAGGACACCGCGACGGCCTGGTACGAGTCCCAGGTCGCGGCCGGCAAGACCCCGGAGCAGATCAAGCAGTACCTGGCCCAGTTCGACATCTGGGACCGGTACGACTTCGACGGCGACGGCGACTTCAACGAGCCCGACGGCTACATCGACCACTTCCAGGCGGTGCACGCGGGCGAGGGCGAGGAGGCCGGCGGCGGCGCCCAGGGCGAGGACGCCATCTGGTCGCACCGCTGGGCGGCGTTCCCGAACCTGGCCGGCAGCGCCGGTCCGGGCGAGAACAAGGCCGGTGGTGTCCAGATCGGCGACACCGGCATGTGGATCCGGGACTACACCACGGAGCCGGAGAACGGCGGTCTGGGCGTGTTCGCCCACGAGTACGGCCACGACCTCGGTCTGCCGGACCTCTACGACACCGCCGGCGGCGACAACGGCGTGGGCTTCTGGAGCCTGATGTCCTCCGGCTCGTGGCTGAGCCACGGCACGGACGACATCGGGTCGACCCCGGGCTACATGGACCCGTGGTCGAAGCTGTTCCTGGGCTGGCTGAACTACTCGGTGGTCGAGGAGAACAGCGGCACCACCCGGGTCACGCTCGGCCCGGCCGGCGACAGCGACGGGCCGAAGGCCCAGGCCGTCGTCGTCAACCTGCCGGCACAGACCCAGACCACCAGCTACAACACGCCGTTCGGCGGGTCGTACGAGTGGTGGGGCGGCAGCGCGGACGACCTGAACACCACGCTGACCCGCCAGCTCGACCTGACCGGTGCGACGTCCGCGTCGATCACCGCGAAGGCCTGGTACGACATCGAAGAGGACTACGACTACCTCTACGCCGAGGTGTCGACCAACGGTGGCTCCACCTGGACCCCGCTGGGCAACTCGTCGATCGACGCCGGTGAGACCGGGGTCGACGGCTCGACCAGCGGCGCCTGGGTGGACCTGGCGTACGACCTGTCCGCGTACGCTGGGCAGACCGTGCAGTTCCGCTACCGCTACCAGACCGACGGCGGCGTGCACCTCGCCGGCGCGTTCCTGGACAACGTGTCGCTGGTCAAGGGCGGCGCCGTCGCCTGGACCGACGACGCCGAGACGCTGGCCGCCGAGTGGACCGCCAGGGGCTTCACCCGGATGGGCGGCTCGGTGACCGACACGTACCCCCGCTTCTACATCGCGGAGAACCGGTCCTACTTCGGCTACGACGACACCCTGCGGACCGGCGGGTACAACTACGGGTTCAACAACACCCGCCCGAACTGGGTGGAGCGGTTCTCGGTCCAGCCCGGCATGCTGGTCTGGTACGTGAACTACGCGTACGGCGACAACAACACCTCGGAGCACCCGGGCTACGGCCTGAACCTCCCGGTGGACGTCCGGCCGAACAAGATCAACGTCGGTGGTCAGGGCACCATCACCAACCGCCGCAACGGCTTCGACGCCACGTTCAGCCTGTACGCCAAGCCGGCGCAGACCTTCCACCTCAACGGTGTCCCGGTCACGCTCCCGGCGCTCGACCCGAACCCGGTGTTCTTCGACAGCGGGGCGAACAAGTACTGGACGTCCGGCAACCCGTGGAACTCGGTGAAGCTGGCCGGTTCCGGCACCCGGATCGAGATCCTGCAGCAGGGCACCAACCCGACCGACGACATGGTCGTGAAGGTCAGCAACTGACAATCGGGTTACCCGTGGGGCCGGTGGCGGTGACGCCACCGGCCCCACTTTTCGCGTACGTGACCCGGTCCGATCGAGAACGATCTCTTCCGCCCCATCGGGGACCCTATGCCCTGCTCATGACGGTTGATGAACGGTGGGGGTGTGACGGTGAAAAGCATTCCCAACAAAACTTTGCAACAAATAGACGCGCGCATCTTCCCAGGGGTCACACGAGTGTCTATGTTCACCATTGGTCCCACTAGTGGGATCGATCTCCACCGGCCCGTACCCCCGTTGGGCCGGTTCCCTCACACCGGAGGTACCACGTGCGCAAAGTCGCAGTGGGTCTGCTCGGGCTTTCGCTGACGGCGACGGGACTGGCGGTCGGCACATCCGCCAGCGCCGCGCCGCAGCCGAAGTTGCCGACGGCCGCTCCGTCGGTCACCGAGCCAGCCCATGTCGACCACGACCTGCCGAACCCGCTCGAGGACAAGCGTCGCGCCCTGCGCCAGGAGGGCCTGAGCGACGTCCTCTCCGGCCGGGCCAAGGCGCAGAAGATCAACGGCAGCACGGTCGTCAAGGTCGGCAAGACCCAGGCCGAGGGGGCCACCGCCCGCTCGACCCGGGCCGGCGCCGCCAGCCAGATGGAGGACCAGTACGTCGAGCTCGCCCGCGAGCAGACCGACCGGATCTTCGTCATCCTCGCCGAGTTCGGCAACGAGCGGCACCCGAGCTACCCGGACCAGGACACCGACCCGACCACGGCGGGTCCGACCCGGTTCGACGGGCCGCTGCACAACGAGATCCCCGCCCCCAACCGGGCGGTGGACAACTCCACCGTGTGGCAGGCGGACTACAACGCCGACCACTACCGCAAGCTCTACTTCGGCACCAACCCGGGTGACGAGTCGCTGAAGCAGTACTACGAGGCGCAGTCCTCGGGCCGCTACAGCGTCGACGGCACGGTCACCGACTGGGTGAAGGTCAGGTACAACGAGGCCCGCTACGGCCGCTCCGGCGGCTACCCGTGCGAGGACAACGTCTGCACCAACACGTGGGCGCTGGTCCGGGACGCCGCCAACCAGTGGGTCGCCGACCAGAAGGCCGCCGGCCGCACCGACGCCCAGATCGCCGCGGACGTCAAGGCGATGGACCAGTGGGACCGGTACGACCACGACTCGGACGGCAACTTCAACGAGTCGGACGGCTACATCGACCACTTCCAGATCGTCCACTCCGGCGGCGACGAGGCCGACGGCGACCCGTACCAGGGCGAGGACGCCATCTGGAGCCACCGCTGGTACGCCTTCGCGTCCGACCAGGGTTCGACCGGCCCGGTCAACTTCCCGGCCGGCGGCACCCAGATCGGCAACACCGGCATCTGGATCGGTGACTACACGATCCAGCCCGAGAACGGCGGCCGGAGCGTCTTCTACCACGAGTACGGCCACGACCTCGGTCTGCCGGACGACTACAACGTCGTCAGTGGTGGGGACAACAACAACGAGCACTGGACCCTGATGGCCCAGAGCCGGCTGGGCGCCAAGACCGACCCCGGCATCGGCGACCGCGGCGGCGACCTGGGCGCGTGGAACAAGCTCCAGCTCGGCTGGCTCGACTACGAGGTGGTCGTCGCGGGGCAGCAGCGCACCCTGAAGCTCGGCCCGCAGGAATACAACACCGACGAGGCCCAGGGCGTCGTGGTGGTGCTCCCCAAGCGGGAGTACACCTTCGACAACGGCAAGCCTTTCGAGGGCACCAAGCAGTTCTTCTCGGGCAACGAGGACGACCTCAACAGCACGATGACCCGGACCCTGGACTTCACCGGGAAGTCGTCGGCGTCGCTGTCGATGAAGGGCCGCTACGACATCGAGGCCGGGTACGACTACCTGTTCTTCGAGGCGTCGCTCGACGGCGGCCAGACCTGGACGGCGCTGCCGGGCACGGTCAACGGCCAGCCCCTCCCGGAGATCTCGCCCGGACGTCCGGCCCTGGACGGCAGCAGCAACGGCGAGTGGGTCGACATCAACATCCCCATGGACGCGGCGGCGGGCAAGGTCGCGCAGTTCCGGCTGCGCTACCAGACCGACGGCGGTGTCTCCGAGGGTGGCTTCTACGGTGACGCCGTCACCGTGACCGCCGACGGTCAGACCGTCCTCTCCGACGGTGCCGAGTCCGGCGCCGCCGGCTGGACGCTCGCCGGTGGCTTCGAGGTCGCCGAGGAGACCTACACCCGGGAGTTCGACAACTACTACATCGCGGGCACCCGGCAGTACATCTCGTACGACAAGTACCTGAAGACCGGCCCGTACTTCTTCGGCTACGCGAACACCCGCCCGGACTACGTGGACCACTACGCGTACCAGGAGGGTCTGCTGATCTCCTACTGGAACACCCGCTGGGCGGACAACGACACGTTCGCGCACCCGGGTGAGGGTCGCAACCTGATCATCGACGCGCACCCGCGGCCGATCTACAACCTGACCGGGCAGCCCTGGCGGGCCCGCGTCCAGGTCTACGACGCGCCGTTCAGCCTGAAGAAGGCCGACTCGTTCACGCTGCACCTCAACAGCCAGCCGCAGTACATCCGTGGCCAGGCCGCGCAGCCGCTGTTCGACGACACCAAGCAGTACTGGTACCCGGAGCTGCCGAACCACGGCGTCAAGCTCCCGGCCACCGGCACCAAGATCAAGGTCCTGGAGAAGGACGGCCTCTACACCAAGATCCGTATCTCCTGATCGCCTGATCACGCACCACCCGCACCACGCGATGCCCGGGCAGGCCACCTGCCCGGGCATCGCCCGTTCCGCACCCGGCAGCGAGGGGCGACCGGCGGGGAACCCGCGTGGCGCGTGGCGCGTCCGACCGGACGTGCTGTCCACCACCCACGCGATCGTCAGCGATCCCGGCCACCCGGCCAGGGTCGGCGGCGGAGCCGGCCGGCACCGGGGTCCTAGGCTGTCTGCCATGACCGAGCAGCGTGGCGGGCCCGTCGACGAGTCCTGCGTCCTCAGCGAGGGGCCGTGGACGCACCGGTTCGTCGGCGCGAACGGCAGCCGGTTCCACGTCGTCGAGGCGGGCACCGGCCCGATGGTGCTCTTCCTGCACGGCTTCCCCGAGCACTGGTGGGCCTGGCACGAGATGCTGCCGGCGATCGCCGACGCCGGGTTCCGCGCCGTCGCGGTCGACCTGCGCGGCTACGGCGCCAGCGACAAGCCGCCCCGGGGGTACGACGGCTACACGCTGGCCGCCGACATCGCCGGGCTGATCCGGGCCCTCGGCGAGCGCTCCGCGACCGTGGTGGGCACCGGCATCGGCGGCATGATCGGGTGGACCGTGGCGTCGTTCCACCCGTCGCTCGTCCGCCGGCTGGTGGTGCTCGGCGCCCCGCACCCGCTCCGGCTCCGGGCCGCCATCTTCGCCGACCCGCGCGGGCAGTTCGCCGCCTCCACGCCCACCCTGAAGTTCCAGCTGCCCCGCTACGAACACGTGCTCACCCGGCACAACGCGGCGGCGGTGGAGGAGATGCTGCGCCGCTGGGGCGGGCCGCGCTGGGTCCACGGGCCGGACTTCGAGGCGTACGCCCGGCGGTGCCGGGAGGCGATGCGGATCCCGCAGGCGGCGTTCTGCGCGCTGGAGGGCTACCGCTGGGCTTTCCGCTCGGTGCTCCGCCTGCACGGCTACCGCTTCGTCCGGCTGATGCAGAAGCCGCTGACCACCCCGACGCTCCAGCTCCACGGCGCGCTCGACCAGGCGTCCCTGCCGCGCACCGCCCAGGGCTCAGGCCGATACGTGGTGGCGCCCTACGAGTGGCGGCTCCTGGACGGCGTGGGGCACTTCCCGCACGTGGAGGCCCGCGAGGTGGTGCTCGGCGAGATCCTGCGCTGGGCGAAGTCCTGACTCCGACCCGCTGCCCGCGCGGGCCTCAGACCCGCTGCTCGCGCAGGTCGGCGACCTCGGCGGCGGGCGCCCAGCCCTGGTAGACGCCGAAGTCGAAGACCTCCAGCCCCATCGCCCGGGCGACGGGCCAGCGCCCGCCGGTGTACTCCACCCGCAGCCAGCCGTCGTGCTCGCCGAGAACGATGAACGGCTGCCCCTGCCAGGTGCAGGTCGTCCGCACGTACGCCAGGTCGTCGACCTCGGTGGCCGGGACCACCCGCACGTACCGGCCGGGGCGTACCTCCTCGAAGCCCTCGCCCGACTCGGGCTGGTAGAGCCGGACGTCGTCGCCGTCCGGGCTCGCCTGGTACTCCCGGCCGCGCCAGCGGGCCACGTAGCCGTCCCGGATCACTGCGCACCGACCTGTCGCCACAGCAGCGCGTCGGTGTCGAGGATGGCGACCACCCGCTCCGTGCCGTCCGCGCCGATCCGCCAGAGCTGCGCGCCGTGCGGCAGCCGGGCGCTGTCCACCTTGAACTCCGCCACCACGTCGCTGCCCTCGCCCGGGGCGAAGCCGTTGCCCCGGAACGGCGGGCGCTCGATGACCCAGCCCTCCATGGCCCGCATGGCGGCCTCGCTCTGCCCGCCGTACGGGATCCGGTAGAGGCTGGGTCGGTGCGCCGGCCAGCGCAGCACGTAGATCTCCTCGGCGTCCCGCGCGAACGGCGAGTCGGGGTGACCGAGGCCGAGCGCGTCGTGCAGCTGCGCCGGGGTGTTCAGGTGGGCCAGCTCGTTGGCCCGGTGCACGAAACCGGAGACCCGGTCGTAGCCCCGCTCCAGGTAGTAGGCGAGCTGGCTGGGGGCGACCGCCTTCTGCATCACGATCGGCCGGGCCGGGTCGGGTGCCGCGTAGCGGGGGCGGCTGACCGGCTCCTCGACGGGGGCCGCCGCCTCGCCCTCGGTCCCGGCGTCGTCGCCGAGCCCCACCTCCGCCGCCCAGTTGGCCAGCGCGAGGATCTGCTCGCCGGGCAGCTTCGCCCCGACCGGGCTGCCCGGGTTGACCGCGAACGACCAGGAGGCGTCCGGCCACCGCCGGATCAGCTGGACGAACTTGACCTCGATGGTCTCGGCGGCCGCGTCGGCGTGCTCCGCGAGCCGCTCCGGCGAGGTGTGCACCACCACGAACGTGTCGCCGTCGAGCTCCTCCGTACGCCAGACGAAGCCGGGCTCGCCGGGCCGGCTGCCCGGCGCGGAGTCGGCGGCCACCGGCAGCAGCACCCGGGCCAGCAGCAGCGTGGACAGGAACGTGTCGGTGCTGCCGCTCCCGGCGGCGTCGAGCAGGTTCTCCTCGACCTCGTTGGCCGGCTGGAAGTCGACCGGCACGGGCTCGACGCGGGCCGCCGCCGGCCCGGGCGCGGTGTCGGGCGGCGTGTCGGACGGCCCGGGCGCGGTGTCGGGCGGCCCGGGCGCGGCGGCGGCCGGCCGGGACGGGGTGTCGGACAGGCCGGGGGCGGTCTCCACCGGTGCGGCTGCGGTCTCCACCGAACCGGGTGCGTCGACCCCGCCGGGTCCGGTGGCAACGGGGTCGGCGGGGCCGACCGCACCGGCCGCCGTGGCGGTCGGGCCGGTCGGCGCCGTGACGGTCGGGCCGGCCGGTGCCGTGACGGTCGGGCCGGTCGGCGCCGTGACGGTCGAGCCGGCGGATGCCGGGCCAGCGGGGGCGGTCGGGGCGGGCCGCCGCACCGGCTCGAACAGCGACACGGGCTCCGCCGGGGCAGCGGCGGGCGGCCCCGCGAGGTCCCGCGACTCGATGACCGTGCCCTCGATGACGATCGGCGTGAACCCGCGCCGGGGCGCGGGCGGCCCGGAGACCGGCTCCGCGGCCGAGGGCGGCTCCTGCTCCGCGCCGGGCTCGGGCGTGGGCCGGGGGCGCGGCAGGGCCTGCGTCACGTCACCGTCGGGGTCCGGCCGGCGGGCGGCGTACGCCGGTGCCGGGTCGGGGGCGGAAACGCGAAGGTCGCGGGTGACGTCCTCGGCGGACGGGTCCGCCCGGCGCGGCGGCAGCACCTGGGTGCTCTCCCCGCCCGGCACCGCGAAGGCCCGGGTCGGCTCCCCGTCGGCCGGGGCGATCGGGATCGGGTGGGTCGGGCCCTCCGGCACCGGCTCGGCGAGCGGCCGACGCCGGGGAAACGGCTGGCCGCCGCGCGCGAGGCGGGACGGCGGTACGGCCCGTTCGCCGGAGCGCAGCGCCTCCTGCCGCTGCGCGGACGCGCGGCCGGACGCCGGTTCGAAGAAGGACCGGTGGTTGGGCCGCTCCGGGGTCTCGCCGGCGGGACGACCGTTCGTCGGCGAGGACGGCGCCGGGGGCGGGACCGGCCGGCCCTCCGCGCGGTCGCCGAGCGGCACGAACCGGGACGGCGCCGGCCGGTCGACAGCCGCCACGGCGTCGCCGGCCGCCGGGTCACCCTGCTGCGGGCCGGGCCGGTTCGACGGGTACGCGGGTGGGACGGCGGCGCGGGGCGGCTCCGGCGGCCCGGGTCGGGCGGGCGCAGGCACCCGGCCGGCCGTCGACGTCGCCGGGGGTTCGGGCCGGGCGGCCGGGGCGCCGTTGGCCGGGGCGGCACCGGCCAGGGCGGCCCGCCCCGTGCTGCCGGTGGTCGGCCGGGTCTCCGGCCCGTCGGCCGGGTCGCGACCGGTGGCCTGGGCCCGCACCCGGGCGACCGTCTCCGCCCGTTCCAGGCGGGCCCGCGCACCCAGGGTGCGGCCGGGCAGCCGGACGTCGCCCCGGGAGAGCTGGGAGACGAACCAGGCCGGCAGGTAGCCCTCGACGGGCAGGCCGGGGTTCACCGCCAGCCACCACTCGTGGTTGGGCCAGCCGGCAGCCAGGTCGGCGTACGAGGTGCGGCGGCCGGAGCCCGCGTTCTCCCCGAGGCAGGCCCGCATGGCCGCGGCGGAGGTGAACGCCAGCACATGGGTACGACCGCCGGTCGTCCAGGTGCCCCAGCCCAGCGGCGCCTTCCCGGCGAGCGCCTCGGCCGAGACCGGCAGCAGCAGCTCGGTCTGAGCCAGAACGCGGAAGTAGAGCTGCTGGTCGTTGGCGCGCAACGCGTCGCGCAACGCCGCTTCGGCGTCGGTGGCCGGCTCCCAGTCGGTCACGGCCACCCCTCCTCCCGCGAACAGGCCATAGGCATCGCGTACAACCTACAAGGTAGAAACAAGATCACAATGGCTGGCCGGCGGTGGTCCGCGCCGTCGCGCCGGAGGCGCTAACATCCCGTCCCGGAGTCGACACGATACGGAGGCGGTCGATGTCCCGGTCCCCCGCCCGCCCGCTCCTGGCGGCCCTGACGACGGCGCTGCTGACCGCCGTCCCGGCCGCCCCGGCCGCCGCCGCCCGGCCGGACCGGGCCGCCCCGGAACCGGTCGCCGTCGGCCGTTCCGGGCCCGCCGCGCTCACCGCGCGGGCGGCCCCCGGCTGCCCGTCCCCGCTCGCCCCGGTCCGGCCGGTGTCCGCGCCGCCCTGGCCCCACCAGCGGTACGCCCCGGAGCGGCTCGCGCCGTTGGCCACCGGGGCCGGGGTGACGGTGGCGGTCGTCGACTCCGGGGTGGACCGCCGCCACCCGCAGCTGGCCGGGCGGGTCCTCGACGGCACCGACCTGCTCGACCCGGGCGGCGACGGCAGCCGGGACTGCGCCGGTCACGGCACCGGCGTGGCGAGCATCATCGCCGCCGGCCCCCGCGACGGGGTGGCGTTCCACGGGCTCGCCCCGGGCGCCCGGATCCTGCCGGTACGGGTCAGCGAGCAGCAGGTCGTCGAGGGGCGGGAGTCGGGGCGTACGGTCAGCGCCGAGGACTTCGCCCGGGCCATCCGCTGGGCGGTCGACCACGACGCCGACGTGCTCAACCTCTCCGTCGTGCTGTACGCGGACAACCCCGCGGTGCGGGCCGCGGTCGGCTACGCGGTCGAGCGGGACGTGGTCGTGGTGGCCGCCGCCGGAAACCTGCACGACAGCGGCGACCCCCGGCCCTACCCGGCCGCGTACGACGGGGTGCTCGGGGTGGGCGCGATCGGGGCGGACGGAACCCGCTCCCCGTTCTCCCAGACCGGCGCGTACGTCGACCTGGTCGCCCCGGGCAGCGACGTGCTGATGGCCGCCCCCGGCCAGGGGCACCACCGGGCCGAGGGGACCAGCTACGCGGCGCCCTTCGTGGCGGCCACGGCCGCGTTGCTGCGGCAGTACCGGCCGGAGCTGAGCGCGGCGCAGGTGGCGCAGCGGATCGTGGCGAGCGCCGATCCGGCGCCCGGAGGCGGCGGGGGCGGCGGGTACGGCGCGGGGGTGCTGAACCCGTACCGGGCGGTCACCGAGACCGGCGGCGGGGCGCCGGAGCGGCCGCGCCCGGCCACGGCGCTCGCCGACGACCGGGACGATCCGGCGCTGGTGGCGCAGCAGGCCCGCCGGGCGACGGCCCGGGACCGGGCGCTGCTGGTGGCCGGGGTCAGCGGAGCGGCGGTCGCGGTGGCGGCGCTGCTGGCGCTGGTCGTGCCGCGCGGCGCCCGCCGCCGCTGGCAGCCCGCCGGTCCGGCCTGACGGCGTGCTGCCGCGGGGTCCGGCTCTCCGCCCGGTCGCCCGGTCACGAGCGGGAACGACGGTGGTGGCGCCGACCGGGTCAGGGTCGGCGCCACCACCGGGCGTGGCTCACTGGAACAGGCCGACGTTCTTCTTCTCCGTGTCGAGATAGTCGGCCGCGGAGTCGTCGACCGCGAGCTTGATGTCGCGCAGCATGGCCTGCAGGTCCTGCGAGGCGGAGCGCCAGCGGCCCTGCCGCTGCTCGTACGCCTGCCGGGCCTCGCCGGACCAGCTCGCCACGAGCGGGGCGGCGTCGCGTTCGAGCTGCCCGAGCTGCGAGTCGAGCGTGTTCAGCGCCCGTTGGATGTCCGCGCTGGCCTGCTGCAACGCGGCGAAGTTGACGACCAGCACACCGTGGTCCATCGGATGTCTCCTCCCCCGAAGACCGGGTCAGAGCGGCAGCTGGATGCCGCCGCGGTTGGTGGTGGACACGCGGCTGGCGGCCTCGCTGTCCGAGACGTCGTACTGCTGACCGGCCGTGCGGATGGCGCCGGCGGTCTCCCGCAGCGCCCGCTGCAGCGTCGCCTGGTCCTGTGCCCACTGCTGCTTGACCTGCTCGAACGAGCGCCCGCCGGCGCCGCGCCAGGCCTGCTGCAACACCTCCAGCTGGGCCATCAGGCTGCTCAGCATGGATTGCAGGGACTGGTCCACCTGCTCGAACTTCGCGGCGGTCTGCTGCATCACCGCTGCTTCTGCCTGGGTCTGGGACACCCGGGACGTCACCTCGTCTCATCGGTCGTGGCTGGCCGTCGGCGCGCCCGCTCACTCGGGCGCCCCGCTCGCGCCGCCCGGGCGTCGAGCGCGGCAGGCGCGGGGTCAGCGGAACTCGTCGCTGACGGTAGCCGTCACGTCGCGGTTCTGCTACCCCGCCGCCATCCCCTGTGGACAACCGCGCTCCCGCTCCCCGGAGCAGGCCCTTACGATGGGCGGCGTCGATGTCGCGGCGAGTGACCGGTCGAGGAGGCACGGTGACGGTGACCACCAGCACGGGCCCGGTCCGGCCGGCCGCGCGGCCGGCCGCCGCCGTCCCCGCCCCGGCCCCACCCGCGCCGGCCGGTCCCGCACCGGGGGCGTCGGGGCCCCGCGCCGTCCTGCCGCCGCAGTGGATTCCGGCCGCCCGGCGGCGGACCGTCGGCGTCCGGGCCGGTCAGGTCGTCGCCGCGCAGGTCGCGGTGGCCGCCCTGGTCGCGGCCGCCGGCCGGGGCGTGCTCGCGGCGCTGGCCGCCGTGGCGCTGGCCGCGACGCTGCTGCCCCTGGCGTGGGTGCGGCTGCGGGGGCGCTGGCTCTTCGAGTGGCTCGCCACCGGCCTGGGCTATGCGACCCGCCGCCGCGCCCTGCCGCCGGCCGCGGGCCCGGCGGCCCTGCTGGACCTGGTCGACCCGGGTGCGGTGGTCCGCCCCGCCGAGCTGGCCGGCACGCCGGCCGCCGTGCTCGACGACGCCGCCGGCATGGTGGCCCTGGTGGAGGTCGGCGACCCGGCCGACCTGCTCGGCGACGGTCCCCGCGCGCTGCCGTTCCCGGCGTCCCTGTTGTCGGCCGCCGCGCCGGACGGGCCGCCGGTCCGGCTCCAGCTCCTGTTGACGGGCGCGCCGGCGCCGACGGTCGGGGCGGGCGGCGGCACGGTCGCCACGTCCTACCGGCAGCTCACCGACGGGCGGCTCGCCGGCCTGGAACAGGCCGTCCTCGCCGTGCGGGTGCTCCGCGCCGAGGGCTGGACCGGCGAGGAGCTGCGGCGGGCGCTCTCCGGCACCGTACGCCGGATCGTGCGCCGGCTCGGGGCGGTCGCCGCCCGCCCGCTCGGCGAGCACGCGACGCTGCGCGTGCTGGCGGAGTCGGCCCACCACGACGACCATCCGGCGCGGGAGTCCTGGCAGACGGTGCGGGCGGGCGACCTGCTCCAGACCACGTTCCGGCTGCGCCGCTGGCCCGACGCGCGCACCGAGGCCGGCCGGCGGCTGGTGCCCCGGCTGCTCGCGCTGCCCGCGACGGCGACCACGGTGTCGCTCTGCGCCGGGCCGTGGCCCGGCGCCGACCCCGCGTCGGCGCCGGCCGAGGTGGCCGTACGGCTGGCCGCCGCCACCCCGGCGGAGCTCTCGGTCGCGGCCCAGGCGCTGCGCCGGCTGGTGACCGAGGCGGGCGGCGATGTGCACCGGCTCGACGGCGCGCAGCTCGACGGGCTGGCCGCCACGCTGCCGCTCGCGGCGGCGGGGGCGCCGGGGCCGGGGCCGGCGCCCGACGCGTTGGAGCTGACCGTCGGCGAGGCGGGGCTGATGGTCGGCACGAACCGGCACGGCGGCGCGGTGACCGTCCGGCTGTTCCGGCCGGAGAGCACCCGGGTGATGCTCGTCGGCGGGGTACGCGCGGCGCAGCTCGTCGCGCTGCGGGCCATGGCGCTCGGCGCCCGGGTGGTGGTGCAGACGGCGCGCCCCCGCAGCTGGGAGCCGTTCGTGCGGGGCGTCGGCACGCCGGGCGCGATGATCCCGCTGGTTCCGCCGGGCCGGCCGGTGGGCGGCGGACCGGGCTCGCCGCTGTGCCCGCTGCTGGTGGTCGTCGACGCCGGCCCGACGCCGGCCGACCCGGAACCGGGCCCCGCGTGGCGGGCCACGCTGCTGGTCCGCGACGAGCTGACCCCGGCCGACGCCGACGCGCTGGGCCGGGCCGACCTGGCCGTGCTGCAACCGCTCGATCCGGCCGAGGCGGCCCTGGCCGGCGCCGCGTTGGGCCTCGGCGGGTCGGCGGAGTGGCTGACCCGGATCCGGGACGACATGGTCGCGGTGGTCAACCGGCGCGCGCTGCGCTGGGCGCTGCTCTCGCCCACCCCGATCGAGTCACAGCTCATCGGCCGCCCCTCCCGCCGCTGACCGGCGCACCACCCGCCACCGACCGGCGCACCACTCGCTCGGCGGCCGGCGCCACCCGCCACCGACCGGCGCCACCCGCCACTGACCGGCGCGCCACTCGCCCGGCGGCCGGCCGCGGATCCGGCTTCCCGCGGCGGTCCGGCGATCTCGCGGGTTCCGCGCGTGGCGCGTCCGTGGCACGATCCCGCCATGGGATTCCTCAAGGGGCTGCTGATCCGGCTGGCCAGCACGGCACTGGCCTTCTGGCTGGCCACGCTGCTCATCCCGGGCATCACGCTGGAATCGGAGTCCGCCACCGACGCGGTCACCACGCTCGTCCTCGTCGCGGCGATCTTCGGCGTGGTCAACGCGGTGCTCCAGCCGGTCATCAAGACCGTCGGCTGCGGCTTCTACCTGCTGACCCTCGGGCTGATCGCGCTGGTGGTCAACGGGCTGCTGTTCCTGCTCACGAGCTGGATCGCCGACCAGGCCGGGCTGCCCTTCCATGTCGACAGCTTCTGGCCGGAGGCCGTGCTCGGCGCGCTCTTCGTCGGGATCGTCACCTGGATCCTCGGCGCCGTCCTCGATCGGGACTGAGCCGCGCCGCCGCGGGGCGGCCGACCAGATGCCGGGAACTGGCTGCTCAGCGGCCCGGGTCGCCGGGCTAGTGTCACCAGGGTGACCACCCTGACCCGCCACGACGGCTACCAGCTCAGCACCGACCCGGACCGGATCGACCTGGACCGCGTGCACCACTGGCTCTCCACCGACGCGTACTGGGCGATCGGGCGGGACCGGGAGACGGTGGCGCGCGCGCTCGCCGGGTCGGTGGCGTTCGGCGTCTACCGCCCCGGCGACGGGCGGCAGGTCGCCGTCGCCCGGGCGGTCACCGACGGGGCCACCTTCGCCTGGCTCTGCGACGTCTACGTCGACCCGGGCGAGCGCGGCCGGGGGCTGGGCACCTGGTTGGCCGGCGCGGTCCGCGACCACCTCGCCGGCCTGGGCGTACGCCGGATCCTGCTGGCCACCTTCGACGCCCACGAGGTGTACGCGAAGGTGGGCTTCGCCCCGGTGGCCGAGCCGCACCACTGGATGCAACTCGACCAGCGGGACCAGC
Organism: Micromonospora sp. NPDC047465; assembly: GCF_040643125.1. Classification (NCBI taxonomy): domain Bacteria; kingdom Bacillati; phylum Actinomycetota; class Actinomycetes; order Micromonosporales; family Micromonosporaceae; genus Micromonospora; species Micromonospora sp. NPDC047465. The sequence continues at coordinate 49,755 of NZ_JBEYTP010000004.1, read as the reverse complement.
CGATGAGACCGGTCACCGGCAAGGAACCGGGCGGTCAGTCGCCCCTTACGCTGGAGGCGTGACGCCACTTCGCCTCGGCTACCTCTACGGTTTCGGCGCGTACCTGCTCTGGGGCTTCTTCCCGCTCTACATGAAGGTGCTGCGCCCGGCCGGGCCGATGGAGATCCTGGCCCACCGGATCGTCTGGTCGGTGGCGTTCGTCGCTCTGCTGCTGGCCGCGATGCGCAACGTCGGCTTCCTGCGGGCGTTGCTGCGCCGACCCCGCGCGCTGGCCGGCGTCGCCGCGGCCGCCGCGCTGATCGCGGTCAACTGGGGCACCTACATCTACGGCGTCAACTCGGACCGGGTGGTGGAGACCGCCCTCGGCTACTTCATCAACCCGCTGGTGGTGGTGCTGCTGGGCGTCACCGTGCTGCGCGAGCGGCTGCGGTCCGCGCAGTGGTTGGCGCTCGGCATCGGCGGGCTGGCCGTGGCGGTGCTGACCGTCGACTACGGCCGGCCGCCCTACCTGGCGCTGGTCCTGGCGCTCAGCTTCGCCGGCTACGGACTGGTCAAGAAGCGACTCGGGCTGCCCGCCGCGGAAGGGCTCTTCGTCGAGTCGGCGGTGCTGGCGCTGCCCGCGCTGGCGTACCTGGGCTGGCTCACCGCCGGCGGCGACGCCACCTTCGGGCACGTCTCGGTCGGGCACACCGCGCTGCTGGTGGCGGCCGGCGCGGCGACCGCGATCCCGCTGCTGCTCTTCGCCGGGGCGGCGAACCGGCTCCCGCTCACCGGCCTCGGCATGCTCCAGTACCTCGCCCCGATCCTCCAGCTCGGCTGCGGCGTGCTGATCTTCCACGAGCCGATGCCGCCGGCCCGGCTGGCCGGCTTCGCCCTGGTCTGGGCCGCGCTGATCGTCTTCACCATCGACGCCCTCCACCAGTCCCGCCGCACCCGCGCCGCCACCGTCGCCGCCCGCCACGCCGCCCCCACCCCCGCCACGACCCGCTGACCCCACCCCCGCCCCTCACCCCTCGCGATCTTGCACTGCTCGCCCTGACAAAAAGGGATGTGCGAGATCGACGGCGCGGGGACGGGAGGGCCGGGGCGAGGGGCGGGTCAGCGGACGTCGTAGGCGAGGACGGGGGTGCCGTCGGCGCGGAGCAGCTCCAGACGGACCAGTTCGGCGTCGGTGAAGCGGGTCGCGCCGGTGATCCGCAGGTCGTCGCCGGGGGCGGCGAGCCAGGAGCCGACCTGCTCCGTCGCGCCGTCCGGGCCGTGCGCCACCAGCCGGAAGGTGTACGCCTTGGCGTAGCCCGCCCTGGCGACGTACCCGCAGCGCATCCGCACCTCGGTGCCCCAGCCGGTGCTGGTCAGGGCGATCTCGGCGGACACCGGCACGTCGCCGGCCACCGGCTGCATGGTGACCATCCGCACGTCGCCGGGCGGCGGGGTGGCCGCCTCGCGGGGCAGCACCACGGCGGTGCCGACGCCGACGACCAGGGCCAGCGCGGCGGCGGCGAGGGCGGTGAGGGCGTACCGGCGGCGGGCGGCCGACCGCTCCCGGCGCCGGCGGTCGCCCGCGGCGGTGAGCAGCTCGGACACCCGGGGGTTCTCCGGCGATGGCAGGAACTGCTCCAGCCCGGCCGGATCGAGCCGGCCCAGCAGGCCGGGCAGAACGGCGATCTCGGCGACCGCCTCGCGGCACGCGACACAGCCGGCGAGGTGCCGCTCGTAGGCCGCCCGTTCGGCGGGGGCCAGCGCACCCAGCACGTACGCGCCGTCGTCGTGCGCGAAGTCGCACCGGGTCATGCGGTCACCCCCATCTCGGCCAGGACCAACCGTAGTGAGCGCAGGGCGTAATGCGTCCGGGACTTCACGGTGCCCGGCGGCACGCCCAGCCGGGAGGCCGCCTCGGCCACCGACCGCCCCTGGTAGAAGCACTCCACCAGCACCTCCCGGTGGGTGGGGCTGAGCCGGTTCAGCGCCTCGGCGACGGTCCACGCCTCCACCGCGCGTTCCGCTTCGTCCACCGTCTCCGGGGGCTCGGGCAGCTCGTCGGTGAAGACCTCGCCGACCCGGGTGGAGCGCCGCCGCCAGGCGTCGATGGCCAGGTTGCGGGCGGTGGTGAAGAGCCAGGCCCGGACCGAGCCGCGCTCCGGGTCGAGCGACTCCGGGTGCCGCCAGGCCCGCAGCAGCGTCTCCTGCACCAGGTCCTCTGCCCGCTGCCGGTCGCCGTTGACGAGGCGCAGGGCGTGCGCGTAGAGCGCCTCCGCGTGCTCGTCGTGCAGCGCGCGGAGCAGTTGGGCGTCGTGGTCGCTGATGGCGGTCTCCTCGCTCTCGGCGCGAGTCCGACAGTGGCGTTCGCACGGGAATACGTGCCGTCACCCGGATCGGTTCAGCCGCAGGTCATCGTGGCAGTCCCGACGGAGGTGTTCACGCCCGGTTCACGCCGCCGCCGACGCCCGCTCACCAGGTCCTCCTACCGTCCGGCGGGTACGCACGCCAGCGGCTGTCCGGCGTGCACCGACCCCTCCAGGAGGCTCCTTCCATGAGCGACCGTCCCCGGCTGCTCCCGTTGCTGGGCGCCACCCGCCACGGCAGCCGCGACGCCATGACCTGTCTGTACCGGTGCGGCAACGCCTGCGACCACCCGGTTCCGAACACCTCCGACAACGCGTACTTCGGCGACGTGGTGGGCGCGGAGGTCTCCCGGCGCGGCGTGGTCCGGGCCGGCGCGGTGGGCGCACTGGTCCTTGGCTTCGGCGGCGCGGCGGCCGGCGCGCTGGCCGGCGCCGCCCCCGCCGCGGCCGCCCCCGCCGCGGCCGCCCCCGCCGCCCCCGTGGTGCCCGAGGGCGCCGGCTTCGGCCGCCCCTCCGGCGGCGTCGGCAGCGGCGCGCTGACCTTCAAGCCGGTCCCGCCGAACACCCTGGACACCTTCGTCGTCCCCAACGGGTACGACCACGCGGTCGTCATCCGCTGGGGCGACCCGGTCGTCCCGGGCGCGCCCGAGTTCGACCTGCACGGCCAGACCGCCGCCGCGCAGGCCAAGCAGTTCGGCTACAACAACGACTTCGTCGGGGTGCTGCCGCTGGACGGGCGCGGGCAGCGGGTGCTGCTCGTGGTCAACCACGAGTACACCAACGAGGACCTGATGTTCCCCGGCTTCACCGGCCAGGACGCGCTGACCGTGGAGCAGCTCCGGGTCGCGATGGCCGCGCACGGCATGTCCGTGGTGGAACTGGAGCGGGTCGAGGGCACCGGGCAGTGGCGGCCGGTCACCAAGGGCCGCCGGCCGTACAACCGGCGGATCACGGCGCTGGCCACGAAGTTCGAGCTGACCGGGCCGGCCGCCGGCTCGGCCGCCCTGAGGACCGCCGCCGACCCGAAGGGCCGCACGGTCGTCGGCACCCTCAACAACTGCGCCGGCGGGGTGACCCCGTGGGGCACGGTGCTCTCCGGCGAGGAGAACTTCAACCAGTACTTCGTCGGCGGCGACGGCGCGCCGGAGGCGGACAAGCCGAAGCTGGCCCGCTACGGCATCACCACCACCGCCCGCTACCCGAGCGGCAGCCGCAAGTGGGAGCGCGCCGACGAGCGGTTCGACCTGGCCAAGCACCCGAACGAGGCCAACCGGCACGGCTGGATCGTGGAGATCGACCCGTTCGACCCGGAGAGCCGCCCGCGCAAGCACACCGCGCTGGGCCGGTTCAAGCACGAGGGCGCGAACGTCATCGTCGCCGCCAGCGGGCACGTGGTCGCGTACATGGGCGACGACGAGCGGTTCGACTACCTCTACAAGTTCGTCTCCGACAAGAAGTTCATGAAGGGCAACTCCTGGGTCGCCCGCAGGCACAACCTCACCCTGCTGGAGTCGGGCACCCTCTACGTCGCCCAGCTGGAGCAGACCAGCGCCGGCGAGATCGACGGTTCCGGCAAGCTCCCCGCCGACGGCGCGTTCAACGGCCGGGGCCGCTGGATCAAGCTGGTCAGCGGCAACCGCTCGTACGTCGACGGGATGACCGCCGCCGACGTGCTGACCTTCACCCGGCTCGCCGGCGACAAGGTCGGGGCGACCAAGATGGACCGCCCGGAGGACGTCGAGCCGAGCCTGCTCACCGGCAAGGTGTACGTGGCGCTCACCAACAACACCGACCGGGGCAAGGCCGGCAAGCCGGCCGCCGACGAGGCCAACCCGCGCAACCTGAACAAGCACGGTCAGGTGCTGGAGCTGGTCGAGGACCGTGGCGACAACTCCGCCGAGACGTTCGCGTGGTCGCTGCCGATCGTCTGCGGCGACCCGACCGACCCGTCGACGTACTTCGCCGGGTACGACAAGGGGGCGGTCTCCCCGATCTCCTGCCCGGACAACGTGGCGTTCGACGCCACCGGGAACCTCTGGATCTCCACCGACGGCAACGCGCTGGGCAGCAACGACGGCCTCTTCGCGACCGCCGTCGAGGGACCGGAACGGGGCCACCTGAAGCAGTTCCTGACCGTGCCGGTGGGCGCGGAGGCCTGCGGCCCGTTCATCACCGGGGACAACCGCTCGGTCTTCGTGGCCGTGCAGCACCCGGGTGAGATCAGCGGCGCGTCGGTCGAGAAGCCGGCCTCGAACTGGCCGGACGGCGACTACGCCAAGCCCGGCGTGGTGGTGACCTGGCGTCTCGACGGCGGGCCGGTCGGCAGCTGACGCCTCCTCGGGCGGTCCGGCGCTGGACCGCCACCGAGGGCCCTCGCCCAGCCGGGGTGAGGGCCCTCGGCCGTTTCCGGGCACGGCGCGCCCGTCCCGGCGGAGCCGGGCCGGGCACGGCCGCTGCGGTGCCCGTCGGCCGGGTCAGCTCTCCGACGCCAGGCCGTCGGCGATGGCCCGGGCGGCGGTGAGCAGCTTCGCCCGGACCACCCGGGCGGAGGTCATCATCTCGCTGGCCGGCAGGGCGCAGGCCAGCACCACCCGGCGCTCCATGTCCTTGTCGGGGCTGACCAGCACCGCGGCGCACGCCACCCCCTGCCGGAACTGCCCCAGCTCCAGCTGCATGCCGCGCCGGTCGCCGGCGGCCAGGTCGGCCTCGAACGCCTCGGTGCTGGTCAGGGTGGCGGAGGTGAAGGGGCGCATGCCGTACTCGCGCAGGTAGCGGAAGCGCTGCTCGGCGGTCAGCGTGGCGAGCAGGGCCTTGCCCAGGGCGGTCGCGTGCGCCCCCTCGTCGAACCCGGGCACCAGGTCCTCCAGGTAGGGCGAGCGGGGGCCCTCGGCGACGGCCGTGACGGCCACCTGACCGCCCACGAACCGGCCCAGGTAGTGGCTGTAGCCCGTGTCCACGGCGGCCCGGCGCAGGCTCTCCCCGACCGCCGGCGGCCCCCGGAACGCCGTCACCAGCTCGCGGTAACGGTCGGCCACCTCCAGGCCCACGATGTACGTGCCGTCCTCGCGCCGGATCACGTAGCCCTCGTAGGCCAGGGTGCGGACCAGGTGGTAGGTCGTCGCCACCGTCAGCTCACACCGCCGGGCGATCTGCTTGACGGTCAGCCCCTTCGGGGCGCGACCGACCGACTCGAGCACTCGTAGCGCGCGGGACACGCTCCGGATGAGATCCGAAGGTTCCGCCAAGGGGTCGCGCACAACCACCTCCGCCGCCGGGGACTTACACCATATGAAATACAGGCCCGGCGCGAAATGCCTGTTCGGGTGGAGGATGCCAGATCGTCGGGAACTGCGCGTACCCGCACCGGCACGGTGCGTGACCCGAGACGGCCTCGCGTAGGTTTGCCGCACCATGACCCGCCCCGCGCTCCACCCCGCCCCGGACGTCGCGCCGCCCCGCCCCGCCCGGGCCGCCGCCGGTGCCGTCGCCGTCACCATCGCCTCCGTCCTGCCGGTCTTCCTGGTCGGCGGGCTCGCCGTGCAGTTGGGCGACGACCTCGGCTTCTCTCCCGCCGGGCTGGGCCTGGCCGTCTCCGTCTACTTCGGGGTCGGCGCGCTGGCGTCGGTGCCCTCCGGAAGGCTCGTCGACCGGTACGGGCCGGCCGTGGTGGCCCGCTGCGCCATCCTGCTCTCCGCCGGGGCGATGCTCGCCGTCGCCGCCCTCGCCCGCTCGTACGCCGTGCTGGTGGGGCTGCTGGCGCTCAGCGCCGCCGCCAACGCCCTCGGCCAGCTCGCCAGCAACGCCGCACTGGCCCGGCACGTGCCGGCGCGGCGGCAGGGGCTGTCGTTCGGGGTGAAGCAGGCCGCCATCCCCGTCTCCACCCTGCTGGCCGGCGCGGCGGTGCCGACGGTCGCGCTGACCGCCGGCTGGCGGTGGGCGTTCGTGGTGGCCGCCGGGGCGGCCCTGGCGGCGCTGCCCGCCGTACCCGCGCGGGAGCCGCGCCCGGGCCGGACGGCCGCCCCCGCCCGCGCCGGCCGCGCCACGGCGGCCCTGCTGGTGGTCGGGGCCGCCGCGATGCTCGCCGCGGCGGCCGCGAACGCGCTGGGCACCTTCGTGGTGGACTCCGCCGTCGACCGGGGACTCACCCCCGGACTGGCCGGGCTGACCCTGACCCTCGGCAGCGCGGTCTGCGTCACCGCGCGGGTCTGCGCGGGCTGGCTGGCGGACCGGCGCCCCACCGGGCACGTGGCCGTCATCGCCGGCATGCTCGTGGTCGGCGCGGCCGGGCTGGGCCTGCTCGCCGTCGCCGGTCCGGCGCCGCTGGTCCTCGGCGTGGTGCTCGGCTTCGGCCTGGGCTGGGCGTGGCCGGGGCTGATGACGTTCGCGGTGGTCCGGCTGCACCCGCAGGCCCCGGCCGCCGCCACCTCGATCACCCAGACCGGGGTGTACGCGGGCGGGTGCCTCGGCCCGCTGGGCCTCGGCACGGTTGCCGCCCACGCCGGCTACCCCGCGATGTGGCTCACCGCCGGGGCGGCCATGCTGGCCGCCGCCGCCCTGATGCTCACCGGCAGCCGGCTGCTCACCCGCCACTGAGCGGGCCGGGCCGATCCTGTCGGTGCCGACGGCTAGTTTGTCGATCATGAATTCGTGGCACCACGCGCAGTCGGCGGCGCGCAAGTGGGGCGGCACGCCGGAGGACTACCTGCCGATCGAGGAGTTCATCGACTCCTCCAAACAGATCATCGGGGACGTCCGGCACCGCGCGATGTACCACCACACCGCCGGCATCTACCTCTGCCAGCGGATCTTCGGCGACACCCTGCAGGTCGGCCGCAAGCGCGTCCCGGTCCGCCTGATCGCCGAACGACACGTGCTGGAGGACCTGGGCTGGCTGCCCAGCCCCGCCGACTACCTCGACGGGATGCCGATCCGCCCCTGGATGTCCGGCGCCCAGCGCAAGGACCTGCCCCTCTCCACCCTGCTCGGAGGCGACCAGTGAGTCACGTCAGTTTCCTCGGCATCCCGGTCGAGGGTGAGATCACCCAGGGCCACCGGGTCCCGCAGCGGCCCCTGGAGGAGCTGCGACCGCTCCTGCGCGCCCTGCTCGACGACGAGGCCGTCACGGAGTTCGGCTGGCGGCAGTTCACGCCCTACTTCAACGACGGGGAGCCGTGCGTCTTCGGCGTCCAGGACGTGTGGGTACGCACCACCGCCGACGGGCCGCAGGCCGACCCGGACGACCTCTGCGTGGGCGAGTACGCCGACCGGCACCCCAGCCTGGGCGGTTGGGCCTCCTCGCGGCGGGACACGTACCGAGGGCACGACGAGGCCCGCTACCTGCGGGCGTACGCCTTCGCCGAGGCCCTCGAACAGGGTGGTTTCGACGACGTGCTCCTGGAGACGTTCGGCGACCACGCCGACGTGATCGTCCGTCGAGCGGGAATCCAGGTCCAGTACTACGAGCACGACTGACCGGCCGCACCGGGCCGCCCCTGCTGCGGGGCGGCCGGGACGGGCGTCAGCTCGTGCGGTCGGCGATGTAGTCGCAGAGGGATTCCAGGGCGCGGCGGGCCGGGCCCTCCGGGAGCGGCGCGAGCTGCTCCCGGGCCTCCTCGGCGTAGCTGCGGACCGTCTCCCGGGCCCGCTTGAGCGCCGGGCTCTCGCGGAGCAGGCCGAGCGCCTCGGAATGCAGGTCGTCGTCGGTCAGCGGGCCGGTGGCCAGGATCTCCCGCAGCCGCACCGAGGCGGCGTCGGCGTCGTCCGAGGCGAGCGCGTAGAGCACCGGCAGGGTCGGCACGCCCTCACGCAGGTCGGTGCCGGGCGTCTTGCCCGACTCCACCGACTCCGAGGCGATGTCGAGCAGGTCGTCGGAGAGCTGGAAGGCCACCCCGATGGTCTCGCCGTAGCCGGCCAACGCCTCGATGTGCTCCGGGGCGGCGCCGCCGAACATGCCGCCGAAGCGGGCCGAGGTGGCGATCAGCGAGCCGGTCTTCCCCGCGATCACGTCCAGGTAGTGGGCCACCGGGTCGTCGCCGGGGCGGGGGCCGACGGTCTCGGCGATCTGGCCGTGCACCAGCCGGGCGAAGGTGCGCGCCTGGAGGCGTACGGCCTCGATGCCCAGGTCGGCCGCGATGTCGGCGGCGCGGGCGAAGAGGTAGTCGCCGACGAGGATGGCGACCGAGTTGGTCCACCGGGAGTTGGCGCTGGGCGCCCCCCGGCGCACGGCGGCCTCGTCCATCACGTCGTCGTGGTAGAGCGTCGCCAGGTGGGTGAGCTCCATCACCACCGCGGCCGGCACGACCTGGGCGCTGGTCGGGTCGCCGAACTGCGCGCCCAACGCCACCAGCAGCGGGCGGAACCGCTTGCCGCCGGCCTCCACGAGATGCCGGGCGGCCTCGGTGACGAACGGGTCGGCACTGGCCACACTGGCCCGCAACTCGACCTCGACGCCCTCCAGCAGGCCCAGCACGGACGCCTCGACGCGGGGATCGGCGAGATAGAGGCCGAGCGCGCCGAACTGACTCGTGCTCACCCTGGTCCGACGGCCGCCGGACCCGATGGCACTTGAACGCTCGCCAGCCGGATTCACCACGCCTTCAACCATGCCACACCCCTCCGACCTGCCCGGGACGGGGGATACGGCGCGGGGGCCGGCACGCCGTGGCGTACCGGCCCCCGCAGGCCAGAGCGTCGGTCATCTGACAAATTCGGCGGCACCGGTGGCCAGGTCGAGCAGCGGCGCCGGGGCGACGCCGAGGACCAGGGTGGCGATCACGCCGATCATCAGCGCGGCCGAGGTCAGCCCGCCCGGCACGGCGACGGTCGGCGTCGACTCGCCCGGCTCGGAGAGCCACATCATCACCACGACCCGCAGGTACGGGAAGGCCAGCACCATGCTGGTCAGCACGCCGGCGATCACCAGCCACGCCTGCCCGCCGTCGAGCGCCGGCCCGAAGACCGCGAACTTGCTCGTGAAGCCGCTGGTCAGCGGGATGCCGGCGAAGGCGAGCAGGATGAAGGTGAAGACGCCGGCGTAGAACGGCGAACGCCGCCCCAGCCCGGCCCAGCGGGACAGGTGGGTGGCCTCCCCGTCGGCGTCGCGCACCAGGGTCACCACGGCGAACGCGGCGAGCACCGAGAAGCCGTACGCGACCAGGTAGAACATCGTCCCCGAGACGCCGTCGGCGCTCGGCGCCAGCACGCCCACCAGCAGGTAGCCGGCGTTGGCGATCGAGGAGTACGCCAGCAGCCGCTTGATGTCGGTCTGGGTGACCGCCAGCACCGCGCCGACAAGCATGGTCAGCACCGCCACCGCGCCGAGGACCGGGGTGAAGTCCCATCGCGCCCCGTCGAAGGCGACGTGGAACACCCGCAGCAGGGCGCCGAACGCGGCGACCTTGGTGCAGGCGGCCATGAAGCCGGTGATCGGGGTCGGCGCGCCCTGGTAGACGTCCGGCGTCCAGACGTGGAACGGGGCGGCCGCGGCCTTGAAGAGCAGACCGATGGCGAGCATCGCCATGCCGGCGAAGAGCAGCACCGGGCTGGCCGGGGAGTTCGCCACGGCCGCGTGGACGGTGGCGAAGTCGACGCCCGCCTGCCGGCCCGGGACGCCCGCGGTGAAGCCGTACACCAGGGCCACGCCGAACAGGAAGAAGGCCGAGGCGTACGCGCCGAGCATGAAGTACTTCAGCGCGGCCTCCTGGCTCAGCAGCCGCCGGCGGCGGGCCAGCGCGCAGAGCAGGTACAGCGGCAGCGAGAAGACCTCGAGCGCGATGAACATGGTCAGCAGGTCGTTCGCCGCCACGAAGATCAGCATGCCGCCGATCGCGAACGTGGTCAGCGGGTAGACCTCGGTGAGGCCGTTCTTGCCCTCGGCCTGCCGACGGTCGTCGGCCGACTCGGCGGTGACCGCGGCCTGGGCGACGAACGCCCCGCCCCGCTCCACCGAGCGCTCGCCGATGAGCAGCAGCGCCATCGCGGCGAGGACCAGGATCGCGCCCTGGAGGAAGAGCGTCGGCCCGTCGACCGCGATCGCCCCGCCGATGGTGATCGACCGCTCGTCCGCCGCCAGCACCACCATCGTCAGCGCGGCGAGCACCGCCAGCAGGGCCAACGAGAGCTGCACCACGTGCCGGAGCCGGCGGGGCACGAACGCCTCGACCAGCACGCCGAGCAGCGCGGCACCCAGCATGATCAGGGTCGGCGCGAGCGCCGCGTAGTCGATCGACGGCAGTTTCAGCTCATTCACTTTGCCGCCTCCTGGACGGTGCCGCCCGAGGTCGGGGCGGGGTCGGTCCTGCCGATGTCCTGCATGGTCGCCTGCACTGCCGGGTTGATCACGTCGGTCACCGGCTTCGGGTAGAAGCCGAGCAGCACGATCAGCACGATCAGCGGGGCGACCACGAACTTCTCGCGCAGGTTGAGGTCCCGCCGCATGCCGTCGACCTCGGTCAGCGCCGGATTGAGCGTGCCCTGCGTGGTGCGCTGCACCATCCACAGCACGTACGCGGCGGCCAGGATGATGCCGAGCGTCGCGATCACCGCGACCGGCTTGTTCACCGTGAACGTGCCGATCAGCACCAGGAACTCGGAGACGAACGGCGCGGTGCCCGGCAGCGCGAGCGAGGCCAGACCGGCGAAGAAGAGCACCCCGGCCAGGAGCGGCACCAGCTTGCCGGCGCCGCCGAAGTCGCTGATCAGCGCCGAGCCGCGCCGGGCGATGAGCATGCCCACCACCAGGAAGAGCAGGCCGGTGGCGAGGCCGTGGTTGAGCATGTAGAGCACCGCGCCGGTGCCCGCCTGGGTGGTGAAGGCGAAGATGCCCACCCCGATGAAGCCGAAGTGCGCGATCGACGTGTACGACACCAGCCGCTTGAGGTCGTTCTGGCCCACCGCCAGCAGCGCGGCGTAGATGATGCCGATCAGGCCCAGCGCCAGCGCCCACGGGGCGAACCACTTGGCCGCGTCCGGGAACAGCGGCAGGCAGTAGCGCAGGATGCCGAACGTGCCGACCTTGTCGAGCACGCCGACGAGCAGCGCCGCCGCGCCGGCCGGGGCCGCGCCACCGGCGTCCGGCAGCCAGGTGTGGAACGGGAAGAACGGCGCCTTGATCGCGAACGCGAGGAAGAAGCCGAGGAACAGCCAGCGCTCCGTGCCGGTGGAGATATCCACCTGGGACAGCGCCTGCCAGTCGAAGGTCTTCCCGCCGACGACCCAGAGGCCGATCACCGCGGCGAGCATGAACAGGCCGCCGACGAGCGAGTAGAGGAAGAACTTCACCGCCGCGTACTGCCGCTGGTGGCCGCCGTAGCTGCCGATGAGGAAGTACATCGGCACCAGCATGACCTCGAAGAACACGTAGAACAGGAAGACGTCGGCGGCGGCGAAGACGCCGATCATCGTGCACTCGAGGACGAGCAGCAGCGCGAAGTAGACCGGCACCGACCGCTTCGACGACTCGGCGTCGTGCCAGGACGCCAGGATCACCAGCGGCACCAGCACCGCGATCAGCATCAGCATGACCAGCGCGATGCCGTCGGCGGCGAAGGTGAAGCTGACGCCCCAGTTCGGGATCCACGGGTACGACTCGCGGAACTGGAAGCGGTCACCGCCGACCTGGAAGGTCACCCACATGACCACCGACAGCGCCAGCACCAGCAGCGACCAGCCGAGCGCCACCTGCTTGGCCAGTTCCGGCCGGCTGCGCGGCAGGAAGGCCACCACCAGGGCACCGACCAGCGGCGCCACGGTGAGCACCGAGAGGAACGGGAAGTCGGACATTATGCGGCCTTACCTCCGTCGTCACTGCGCGGTCCGCCGACGACGGCCGCCTGGAAGAGGTCGATCACGCCAGCCACCCCGCCTCGACGGCCAGGAACGCCGCCACCACCAGCAGCGCGCCGGCCAGGATCGAGGTGGCGTACGACCGGACGAAGCCCGTCTGGAGCCGCCGGAGCCGGCCCGAGCCGCCACCGATCCCCGCCGCGAGGCCGTTGACCAGCCCGTCGACGCCCCGGTTGTCCAGGTAGACCAGCGCCCGGGTGAGGAAGATGCCCGGCTTCTCGAAGACCGCCTCGTTGAACGCGTCGGTGTAGAGGTTGCGCCGGGCGGCGGTGACCAGCACCCCGGCCGGCTGCGGCGCGGTGGCCGTGCCGCCCCGGAACAGGAACCAGGCGAGCCCGGCACCGAGCACGGTGACCAGGATCGACAGGATCGTGACCACGGCGTGCGAGAGCACCGGGTGGTGCTCGGCCTCCTGGCCGCCCAGCCCGGCGGTGGCGGTCAGCCAGTCCGGCACCGAGGTGGAGAGCAGGTAGCCGGCCCCGACGGAGCCGATCGCCAGCAGGACCAGCGGGACGGTCATCAGCTTCGGCGACTCGTGCGGGTGCTCGATGTCCTCCGTCCAGCGCTTCGGGCCGTGGAAGGTGAGCACGAAGAGCCGGGTCATGTAGAACGCGGTCAGCCCGGCGCCGAGCAGGGCCGCGCCGCCGAAGAGCCAGGCGGTCCAGTCCTCCCGCCCGAACGCGGCCACGATGATCGGCTCCTTGGAGAAGTAGCCGGACAGCGGCGGGATGCCGATGATGGCGAGCCAGCCCATCATGAACGTCAGCCAGGTGACCTTCATGTGCTTCGAGAGGCCACCGAAGCGGCGGATGTCGACCTGGTCGTTCATGCCGTGCATGACCGAGCCGGCGCCGAGGAACATGTTGGCCTTGAAGAAGCCGTGCGCCAGCAGGTGGATGATGGCCAGCGCGTACGCGCCCCCACCGAGGCCGACGCCGACGAACATGTAGCCGATCTGGCTCACCGTCGACCAGGCCAGCACCCGCTTGATGTCGTCCTTGGCCGCGCCGATGACGCAGCCGATCAGCAGGGTCAGCGCGCCGACGCTCACCACCACGAGCTGGAGGGTGGAGTTGGCCGAGAAGATCGGGTTGGAGCGGGCGATCAGGTAGACGCCCGCCGTGACCATGGTGGCGGCGTGGATGAGCGCCGACACCGGGGTCGGACCCTCCATCGCGTCCGGCAGCCACGCCTGGAGCGGGAACTGGCCGGACTTGCCGGTCGCGCCGAGCAGCAGCAGCAGGCCGAGCACCAGCACCGTGGTCGCGGTCAGCGAGCCGACGCCGTTGAAGACCTCGTCGTACTGGGTGGTGCCGAGGGTGGCGAACATGATGAAGATGCCGATCGCCAGGCCGGCGTCGCCGACCCGGTTCATCAGGAACGCCTTCTTGCCGGCCGTGGCGGCGCTCGGCCGCTCGTACCAGAAGGAGATCAGCAGGTACGACGCCAGACCGACGCCCTCCCAGCCGAAGTAGAGCATCACGTAGTTGTTGCCGAGCACCAGCAGGAGCATGGCGGCGACGAACAGGTTGAAGTACCCGAAGAACCGCCGGCGCCCCGCGTCGTGCGCCATGTACTCGACCGCGTAGAGGTGGATCAGGAAACCCACCCCGGTGATCAGCAGCACGAAGACGGCGGCCAGCGGGTCGAAGAGCAGGCCGAAGTCCACCCGCAGGTCGCCGACCGTGATGAAGTCCCACAGGCTCAGCTCGACCGACTTGTTCTCCAGGCCACGCAGCTGGAAGAAGTAGGTCAGGCCCAGCACGAACGCGGCGCCGATGGCGGCCACGCCGAGCCAGTGCCCCCAGCGGTCCGCCCGCCGGCCGAGCAGCAGCAGGATCGCCGCGCTGACCAGCGGGATCGCCACCAGCAGCCAGACGCTGCCCAGCAGCCCGTCCGCCGTCGCGTACGCGACGGTGCCCGCCGGCTCAGCCGGGGCGTTCGTCAGAATCGTTCCCACCGCAGGACCCCTCAGTACTTCAGCAGGTTGGCGTCGTCGACGCTCGCGGAGCGCCGGGTCCGGAAGATCGCCATGATGATCGCGAGCCCGACCACGACCTCGGCCGCCGCGACCACCATCACGAAGAACGCCATGATCTGGCCGTTGAGGTCACCGTTGATCCGGCTGAAGGTGACCAGCATCAGGTTGGCCGCGTTGAGCATCAGCTCGATGCACATGAACAGCACGATCGCGTTGCGCCGGATCAGCACACCGGCCGCGCCGATGGTGAACAGCACCGCGGCCAGCACCAGGTAGTAGTCGGGCGTCATTTCTCGGTCCCCTTCAGCGAGGTCTCCCGGTCGGTGAGCTCGCGTACCGGCAGGATGTCGGGGGTGCTCACCTCGGTCAGCCGGCCGTCGGGCAGGCGCGCCGGGGTGGCCACCGAGGACGAGGTCGCGTAGACGCCCGGGCCGGGCTTCGGACCGGGGTAGTTGCCCGGGGCGAAGCGCGCCCGCATGGTCGTCGGCTGGTCCAGCTTGTCCTGCTTGCGCCGCTCGATGTGCGCCAGCACCATCGCGCCGACCGCGGCGGTGATGAGCAGCGCCGAGGTGAGCTCGAACGCGAAGACGTACTTGGTGAAGAGCAGCCGGGCGATGCCCTGCACGTTGCCCTCGGCGTTGGCCTGCTCCAGGCCGACGGCCGTGGTGCCCTCCAGCGCGCGCCAGAGCCCGCCGCCGACGAGGCCGGCGAAGCCGAGCCCGAGCACCACCGCCGCGACCCGCTGGCCGCGGAGCGTCTCGATCAGCGAGTCCGAGGCGTCCCGGCCCACCAGCATCAGCACGAACAGGAAGAGCATCATGATCGCGCCGGTGTAGACGATGATCTGCACCATGCCGATGAACGGCCCGGCCTGGAGCACGTAGAACACGCCCAGGCAGAGCATGGTCAGCACCAGCCAGAGCGCCGAGTGCACGGCGTTGCGCGCCGCGACCATCCCGATCGCGCCGATCAGCGCCAGCGGGGCCAGGATCCAGAACGTCACCTGCTCCCCGCCGGAGACCTCGCCCGCCGCGGCGAGCACCGTCTGCGTGGTCATGCTCCGTCCCCCTTGGCGGCCGCCGCCCGCTGGGCGTGCTGCTCGGCGCCGGGGAAGGTCACACCGGGGTGCTCCTCCACCTGGTACCGGCCCGGGTTGTTGGCCGAGTGCTCCGCGCCGGCCGAGGTGCCCGGGTTGGTCAGCGCCCCCACGTAGTAGTCCTTCTCGCTGTCGCCCAGCCGCATCGGGTGCGGCGGCTGCTCCATGCCCGGCAGCAGCGGCGCGAGCAACTGCTCCTTCGTGAAGATCAGATCCTGCCGGCTGTCCCGGGCCAGCTCGTACTCGTTGCTCATCGTCAGCGAGCGGGTCGGGCAGGCCTCGATGCAGAGCCCGCAGAAGATGCAGCGGGCGTAGTTGATCTGGTAGATGCTGGCGTACCGCTCACCCGGCGAGAAGCGCTGCTCGTCGGTGTTGTCGCCGCCCTCGACGTAGATCGCGTCGGCCGGGCAGGCCCAGGCGCACAGCTCGCAGCCGATGCACTTCTCCAGCCCGTCGGGGTGCCGGTTGAGGATGTGCCGCCCGTGGTAGCGCGGCGCCGACACCGGCGGCTTGAACGGGTAGTCGGTGGTGACGACCTTCTTGAACATGTGCGAGAAGGTGACACCGAAGCCCTTGAACGTTCCGGTGATCGCGCCCACGTCACACCTCCCTGGAGTCCGAGCCGGCGGCGATGTTGGCCGGCTCCCGCTCGGCGACCACGCGCCTGGTGCGCGGGCTCGGTGGTACCTGCAGGTCCATCGGGGGCAGCGGGAAGCTCCCGTGCGGCCGGTTGTCGACCTGTTCCTGGACGGTGGGCTTCGGCTGCGGCTTCCGGCTCGGCCACAGCAGCGTGGCGAGCAGCAGGATGCCGGCGGGGATGCCGACCGCGATCAGCTTGCTGCGCGAGTCCCAGTCCTCGATCGAGCGCAGGCCGGCCAGGACCAGGATCCAGGCCAGGTTGATCGGGAGCAGCACCTTCCAGCCGAAGCGCATGAACTGGTCGTAGCGCAGCCGGGGCAGCGTGCCCCGCAGCCAGACGAAGACGAAGACCAGCAGGACGACCTTGGCGAAGAACCAGAGCATCGGCCACCAGCCGGAGTTCGCGCCGGCCCAGATGGTGGTGATCGGCGCCGGGGCCCGCCAGCCGCCCAGGAAGAGCGTCGTGGTGACCGCGGACATGGTGACCATCGAGACGTACTCGCTGAGCATGAAGAGCGCGAACTTCAGCGAGCTGTATTCCGTCATGAAGCCCGCGACCAGCTCGGACTCCGCCTCGGGCAGGTCGAACGGCGCGCGGTTGGTCTCGCCGACCGTGGCGATGAAGAAGATGACGAAGCTGGGCAGCAGCAGGATCGCGTACCAGCCGGGGGCCGGGACCTCGACGCCCGCGATGCTCAGCCGGGTGCCGTCCGCCTGGGCGGCGACGATCCCACTGGTGGACATCGTGCCGGCGGTCATGAAGACCGCCACGATGCTCAGGCCCATCGCGACCTCGTACGAGATCATCTGGGCGGTGGAGCGCAGGCCGCCGAGCAGCGGGTAGGTCGAGCCGGAGGCCCAGCCGCCGAGCACGATGCCGTAGATGCCCATCGACGAGCAGACCAGCAGCACCAGCACCGCCACCGGCACGTCGGTGACCTGCAGCGGCGTCCAGTGGCCGAAGATGCTCACCATCGGGCCGAACGGCACCACCGACAGCGCGGTGACCGCGCAGATCACCGAGATGGTCGGGGCGAAGAAGTAGACGACCTTGTCGGCCGCCTTCGGCAGGATGTCCTCCTTGAAGGCCATCTTCAGGCCGTCGGCGAGGGTCTGCAGCAGGCCGAACGGGCCGACCTGGTTGGGGCCGGGCCGCACGGCCATGCGACCCACGACCCGCCGCTCGAACCAGACGCCGAGCAGGGTGGCGAGCAGACCGAAGACGAAGGCGAAGACGATCTTGCCGAGGACCAGCCACCAGGGGTCCCGGCCGAAGTCGGCCAGCGTCGGATCCTGGGCCAGGTAGACCGCGTTCACTGGATTGCACCCCCTGCGTTGAGGAGCGGGCCCGGACGGCCGGCCGCGTCCGCGGCGACCTCTCCGGCCTCCGGCGCCGCCCCGGTCCGGGCGGGAGCGGAGATCCGGACGACCGCGCCGGACGTCGCGCCGAGGCTGCGCCGCACGGTCGAGCCGGGCGAGTTGGTCGGCAGCCAGACGACGCCGTCCGGCATCTCGGTGATCGCCGCCGGCAGGGTCAGCGCCCCCCGGTCGGTGCCCACCGTCACCGGGTCGCCGTCGGCGACGCCGAGCGCCTCCGCGGTGCCCTTGCCCAGCCGGACCACCGGCGGGCGGGCGGTGCCCGCGAGGTGCTCGTCGCCGTCGGTGAGGCTGCCCAGGTCGACCAGCTGGTGCCAGGTCGCCAGCACAGCCTCGCCGGCGCCCGGCTGCGGCACCGCGGCCGGCTCCACCGCCGGGGCGGCGGGCCGGTCGGTGCGGGTGCGCGGCAGCGCGCCCAGCTCGCGGCGGACGCTGAGCACGTCGCCGGTGCCGAGCTGCACGTCGAGCTGCGCGGCGAGCGCGTCCAGCACCCGGCCGTCGGTCATCGCGGCGGTCCGCAGCACCGCCTCGAAGGTGCGCAGCCGGCCCTCCCAGTCCAGGAAGCTGCCGGCCTTCTCGGCCACCGGGGCCACCGGGAAGACCACGTCGGCCCGGCGGGCCACCGCGCTCATCCGCTGCTCCAGGCTGACCAGGAACGGCACCGCGTCGAGGGCCGCCTCGGCCAGCCGCGGGTCGGCCAGGTCGGCCGGGTCGACCCCGGCCACCACCAGCGCGCCGAGCTGGCCGCCGGCGGCGGCGGCGAGGATGCCGTCGGTGTCCCGGCCGGCCTGGCTCGGGATCACCCCGGCCGCGATGTCCCACGCCTCGCCCAGCTCGGCCCGGGCGGCGGGCTCGGTGACCAGGCGGCCGCCGGGGAGCATGTTGGGCAGGCAGCCCGCGTCGACCGCGCCGCGGTCACCCGCGCGCCGCGGCACCCAGGCCAGCTTCGCGCCGGTACGCCGGGCGACGTCGGCCGCCGCGGAGAGGCCGCCCGGCACGCTCGCCAGCCGCTCGCCGACGATCAGGATCGCGCCCTCGGCGCTCAGCGCCTCGGCGACCGTGGCGTGCTCGGCGAGCACGGTCGCCTCCTCGCCCGGCACCACCCGGGCCAGCTTGGCGCCGAGCTTCTCCAGGCCGCGGGTGGCGAACGGCGCGATCGCGTACACCGTCAGCTTCTTCTTGAGGTACGCCTTGCGCAGCCGCAGGAAGAGGATCGGGCACTCCTCCTCCGGCTCCAGCCCGACCAGCACCACGGCCGGCGCCTTCTCCACGTCGGCGTACGTGACGTCCGTGACCCCGGCGACCGAGCTGGCCAGGAAGTCGGTCTCCTCGCGGGAGACCGGCCGGGCCCGGAAGTCGATGTCGTTGGTGTTCAGGGCGACCCGGGCGAACTTCGCGTACGCGTAGGCGTCCTCGACGGTCAGCCGGCCGCCGGTCAGCACCGCCGTGCCCTGGCCGTCCCGCGCCGCGCGCAGCCCCTCGGCGGCGACGGCCAGCGCCTCGCTCCACGACGCCTCGCGCAGCTCGCCGGTGCGCTCGTCGCGGACCAGCGGGGTGGTGAGCCGGTCGAAGGCGCGGGTGTACTGGAAGCCCCACCGCCCCTTGTCGCAGTTCCACTCCTCGTTGACCTGCGGGTCGTCGCCGGCCAGCCGGCGCAGCACCTTGCCCCGCCGCCAGTCGGTGCGCTGGGCGCACCCGGCCGAGCAGTGCTCGCACACGCTCGGTGTGGAGACCAGGTCGAACGGGCGGGCACGGAACCGGTACTGCGTGCCGGTCAGCGCACCGACCGGGCAGATCTGCACCGTGTTCCCGGAGAAGTACGAGTTGAACGGCACGTCACCCGCGTCGCCCTCCTCGCCGTACTCCTCGTCCCGGTAGATGTTGATCTCCTCGGCGGACGACCGGCCCATCAGGTCGATGAACTTGTCGCCGGCGATCTCCTCGGAGAACCGGGTGCAGCGCTGGCAGAGCACGCAGCGCTCGCGGTCGAGCAGCACCTGGGTGCTGATCGGCAGCGGCTTCGGGTACTCCCGCTTGTGCTCGTGGAACCGCGAGTCGGCGCGGCCGGTCGACATCGCCTGGTTCTGCAGCGGGCACTCGCCGCCCTTGTCGCACATGGGGCAGTCGAGCGGGTGGTTGAGCAGCAGCAGCTCCATGACCCCCTCCTGCGCCTTCTTGGCGACCGGGGAGGTGAGCTGCGTGCGTACCACCATGCCGTCGGCGACGGTCTGGGTGCAGGAGGCGACCGGCTTGCGCTGCCCCTCCACCTCGACCAGGCACTGCCGGCACGCGCCGGCCGGGGCCAGCAACGGGTGGTCGCAGAACCGGGGGATCTCGGTGCCCAGCTGCTCGGCGACCCGGATCAGCAGCGCCCCCTTCGGGGCGGTGACCTCGACGCCGTCGATGGTGAGGGTGACGGTCTCGGTCTGCTTGACGACGTCAGTCATTAGTGCGCTCCCACCAGCTGCTTGTCCGACAGCTTCGGCGCGGTACGTCCCTCGATGTAGTCGAGGTAGTCCTGCTTGAAGTACTTCAGCGACGAGGTCACCGAGCTGGTCGCACCGTCACCCAGGCCGCAGAACGAGCGGCCGAGGATGTTGTCGCAGGTGTCGAGCAGGGTGTCCAGGTCCTCGTGGGTGCCCTGGCCGGCGAGGATCCGCCGGTAGACCCGGACCATCCAGTAGTTGCCCTCGCGGCACGGGGTGCACTTGCCGCACGACTCGTGGTGGTAGAACTCCAGCCACCGGTAGGTCGCGTAGACCGGGCAGTCCTGGTCGGAGAAGATCTGGGTGGCCGTGGTGCCGAGGATCGAACCGGCCGCCGCCACCCCCTCGAAGTCCAGCGGCACGTCCAGGTGCTCGGCGGTGAGCAGCGGCGTCGACGAGCCGCCCGGCGTCCAGAACCTCAGGTTGTGGCCCGGCTGCATGCCGCCGGCCAGCTCGATCAGCTCCCGCAGGGTGACGCCCATGGTGCACTCGAACTGGCCGGGGTTGGCGACCCGGCCGGAGAGCGAGTAGATCATCGGGCCGGAGGACTTCTCCGTGCCCATGGTCTTCCACCAGTCCGCGCCGCCCAGCACGATGTACGGCACGCTCGCGATGGTGCCGACGTTGTTGACGACGGTCGGGCTCGCGTACAGGCCGTGGGTCGCCGGGAACGGCGGGCGCAGCCGGGGCTGGCCCCGGAAGCCCTCCAGCGAGTCCAGCAGCGCGGTCTCCTCGCCGCAGATGTACGCCCCGGCGCCCGAGTGCACCACCAGGTCCAGGTCGAAGCCGCTGCCCTGGATGTTCCGGCCGAGGTAGCCCCGGGCGTACGCCTCCTGCACGGCGTTGCGCAGCCGGCGCGCGGCGTGCACCGCCTCGCCCCGGATGTAGATGTAGGCGCGGCTGGCCCGGATCGCGTACGACGCGATGATCACGCCCTCGACGAGCGAGTGCGGGTCGTGCGTCATCAGCGGCAGGTCCTTGCAGGTGCCCGGCTCGCCCTCGTCGGCGTTGACCACGAGGTAGTGCGGCTTGCCGTCGCCCTGCGGGATGAACCCCCACTTGAGACCGGTCGGGAAGCCGGCGCCGCCGCGACCGCGCAGCCCGGAGTCCTTGACCAGCTGGATGAGGTCGTCCGGGTGGGCCTTGAGCGCCTTGCGCAGGGCCGCGTAGCCGTCGAGCTTCTCGTAGGTGCCGATCCGCCACGCGTCCGGCGACAGCCAGCGCTTGGTGAGCACCGGCGTCAGCTTGGCCAGGGTCTCCGGCCGGGGAGTGGTCACTTCTGGACCCCCGTCTCGCTCGCGCGGGCGGAGCCCGCGCCACCGGCGCCGGCCCCCGCCTCGGCTTCCTTGAGGTTGCGCTCCTGCGCCCCGGCCTCGTCGCCGGCGGGCTTGCCGTCGCCGGCCGGCGCGTTGGCCGCTGCTCCGGCGGCCTCCGCCGCCTGGGCGTCGCGGGGCGCCGGCGGCACGCTGTCGGCGGGGACCTTCGTGCCGGGGGCGTCCGACACGGCCGTCCGCGCGTCCGGCTGGCGGGTCTCGGCGGCCCGCACCTCGGGCGACTTGTCGTCCGGCGCCTTCACGTCCCGGGTGGTGCTGCCGGCTGCCTCGGCCGCCGGGGCCGGCTCGCCGGCGCCCGCCTTGCCGGCGGGCCCGGCGCCGTTGCCACTCGCGGCCGGGGCGGGAGCCGGCTTCGCGGCGGCCTCGCTCCTGGCCTTCGCCTCGGCGGCGGCCTTGTCGGCCTCGGCCTTGCTGCGGATCGGGGTGTTCGGGTCGAAGCCCGGCACCGAGATGCCGTGCTGCTGCGCCAGCCGCAGCCCGCGCAGGGTGGGCTCTCCCGGCCCGCCGTCGGCCACCGCGCCCTCGCGCTCGTCGGCGAAGCCGGCGAGCTGCACCGCCATCTCCTTGAGCGTGCAGAGCCGGGCGCCCCGGGTCGGCATCGGCCGGCCCCCGGCGCGCAGCTCGTCGACCACGCCGAGCGCGGTCTGCGGGTCCACTCCGTCGAAGAAGTCGTAGTTGACGGTCATCACCGGCCCGTAGTCGCAGGCCGCCAGGCACTCGGCGTGCTCCAGGGTGATCTTCCCGTCGGTGGTGGTCTCGTCGTGCCCCACGCCGAGGTGCTCGGCGAGGGTGTCGTAGACCTCCTGGCCGCCGAGCACGTTGCACATCGTGTTGGTGCACACGCTCACCAGGTAGTCGCCGGTCGGCCGGCGCTTGTACATGGTGTAAAAGGTGGCCACCGCGCCGACCTGGGCCTTGTTCAGGCCCAGCACCTCGGCGCAGAACTCCACGCCGGCCGGCGAGACGTAGCCCTCCTCGGCCTGCACCAGGTGCAGCAGCGGCAGCAGCGCCGACCGGGACCGGTCGGCCGGGTACCGGGCGATGATCTCCCGGGCCCGTTCGCGGGTCTCTTCGGTGAAAGCACTCATCGGTCACAACCACCCATCACGGGGTCCAGCGAGGCGCCGCCGGCGATCACGTCGGCGATCAGGCCGCCCTCGGCCATCGCCGGGAGGGCCTGGAGGTTGACGAAGCTCGGTTCGCGGTAGTGCACCCGGTACGGCCGGGTGCCACCGTCGGAGACGGCGTGCACGCCCAACTCGCCGCGCGGCGACTCGATGCCGACGTAGACCTGGCCCGGCGGCACCCGGAAGCCCTCGGTGACGAGCTTGAAGTGGTGGATCAGCGACTCCATCGACTGACCCATGATCTTCGCGACGTGCTCCAGCGAGTTGCCCATGCCGTCGACGCCGATGGCGAGCTGCGCCGGCCAGGCGATCTTCTTGTCGGCCACCATCACCGGGCCCGGCCGGAGCCGGTCCAGCGCCTGCTCGACGAGCTTGAGCGACTCCCGGATCTCGGCGAGCCGGACCAGGTAGCGGCCCCACACGTCGCCGTCGGTGTGCGTCGGCACGTCGAACTCGTACGTCTCGTAGCCGCAGTACGGCATCGTCTTGCGCAGGTCCCAGGCGAGGCCGGCGGAGCGCAGCACCGGGCCGGTCACGCCGAGCGCGAGGCAGCCGGTCACGTCGAGCACCGCGACGTTCTTCGTCCGCTCGAGCCAGATCGGCTGCCCGGAGAGCAGGTCCTCGTACTCCTTGAGCCGCTTCGGCAGCAGCTTCAGGAACTCGCGGATCTTCACGACCGCCTCGTCCGGCACGTCCTGGGCCACGCCGCCCGGCCGGACGTACGCGTGGTTCATCCGCAGCCCGGTGATGATCTCGAAGATCTCCAGGATGTACTCACGCTCGCGGAAGCCGTAGAGCATCATGTTGATCGCGCCCAGCTCCATGGCGGTGGTGGCCAGCCAGACCAGGTGCGAGGAGATCCGGTTCAGCTCCATCATCAGCACGCGGATGGTGGTCGCCCGCTCGGTGACCTGCTCCTCGATCCCGAGCAGCTTCTCCACCGCCAGCGCGTACGCCGTCTCGTTGAACAGCGGGGAGAGGTAGTCCATCCGGGTCACGAAGGTGCTGCCCTGGACCCAGTTGCGGTATTCGAGGTTCTTCTCGATGCCGGTGTGCAGGTAGCCGACGACCGAACGGGCCTCGCGGACCGTCTCGCCCTCCAGCTCCAGGATCAGCCGGAGCACGCCGTGCGTCGACGGGTGCTGCGGCCCCATGTTGACGACGATCCGCTCGTCGTTGATGGGGTCGGTGCCCGACACGACGCTGTCCCAGTCGCCACCGGTGACGGTGAAGACCTTGCCCTCGGTGGTGTCGCGCTCGGTGGCGTAGTTCGACGTGGTCACTGGTACGACCTCCGCTGGTCCGGCGGTGGAATTTCAGCGCCCTTGTACTCGACGGGCACGCCGCCGAGCGGGTAGTCCTTGCGCTGCGGGAAGCCCTCCCAGTCGTCCGGCATGAGGATCCGGGTCAGGCTGGGGTGGCCGTCGAAGACGACGCCGAACATGTCGTACGTCTCGCGCTCCTGCCAGTCCGCCGTCGGGTAGACCGAGGTGACGCTCGGCAGGTGCGGGTCCTCGGCGGGGACCGCGGCCTCCAGCCGCACGCGGCGGCGGTAGGTCATCGAGGTGAGCTGGTAGACGACGTGCAGCCGGCGGGAGTCGGCGCCCAGGTAGTCCACACCGGACACCGAGGAGCACAGCTCGAAGCGGAGGGCCAGGTCGTCCCGCATCACCTGGCAGACCTCGACGATCCGCTCGGGGCGTACGTGCAGGGTCAGCTCGCCCCGGTCGACCACGACCTTCTCGATGGCGTCGCCGAAGGCCGGGTATGCCTCCTCCAGCGCGTCGCGGACCTCGTCGAAGTAGCTCCCGTACGGCCGGGGGGCGTCCTCGATGGTCCGGCGCTGCCGGACCAGGCCGCCGAATCCGGAGACGTCGCCGGAGCCCTGGTTGCCGAACATGCCCCGGCCCGCCGGGCTGGCCGGCGGGTGCTCCGCCGGGGCCCCGCTGGTGGCGCCGGCCGGCGTCACCGGCACCGGCACGCCGCCGTCGTTCGCCTTGTGGTTAGGTGCGGTCACTTGACGCCCCCGTGCTGCAGGTGGTTCTGGGCCTTCATCCAGTTCTCGATCCGCAGCTGCTCCTCGCGGCCCTCGCGGACCGCCTTGGTCCACTCGGCCCGCCGGGCCTTGTCGCTGCGGTACGACGACGGCATCGAGCCGTACGGGACGACCGGGACGTCACCGCGCGCCTTGCGCGCCTCGAGCATCTTGCGGCCGTTCGGGCCGAGCGGCTCGTGCATGATCTTCTCGCGCAGCTTGAGGACCGCGTCGATGAGCATCTCGGGCCGGGGCGGGCAGCCGGGGAGGTACATGTCCACCGGGACGACGTGGTCGACGCCCTGCACGATGGCGTAGTTGTTGAACATGCCGCCGCTGCTGGCGCAGACGCCCATCGAGATGACCCAGCGGGGCTCCGCCATCTGGTCGTAGATCTGGCGCAGCACCGGGGCCATCTTCTGGCTCACCCGGCCGGCCACGATCATCAGGTCGGCCTGACGGGGCGAGGCCCGGAAGACCTCCATGCCCCAGCGACCCATGTCGTAGTGCGGGCCACCGGCGGCCATCATCTCGATCGCGCAGCAGGCCAGGCCGAAGGTGGCGCCCCAGACCGACGACTTCCGCGACCAGTTGACCAGCTTCTCCACCGAGGTGAGCAGGACACCGGCGGGGAGCTTCTCCTCGATACCCATCTGAGGTTCCTCCCTCAGTCCCAGTCCAGGCCGCCACGCCGCCACACGTAGGCGTACGCGACGAAGACCGCGACGATGAACAGGACCATCTCCACGAAGCCGAAGATCGGCAGGGCGTCGAACGAGACCGCCCAGGGGAAGAGGAAGATGATCTCGATGTCGAAGACGATGAAGAGCATCGCCGTCAGATAGAACTTGATCGGGAACCGGCCGCCGCCGACCGGCTGCGGGCTGGGCTCGATGCCGCACTCGTACGCCTCGAGCTTGGCCTTGTTGTAACGCCGGGGACCGGCGAAGCGGGCGGCGCCCACGGAGAACAGCGCGAACCCCGCGGCGAGGGCGAACAGCCCGATGATCGGTGCGTAAGGCGAGAGCGACATCGTTTTCTCCTGCTCGTCCTTCCCTGCCCCTGGTCCTTGACGAAAATCACACTATTCACGTCCCCCGCGACGGCTGTCGCCGGGGGGTCGATCTCTATCCGCGCCGCGGTCGTCGCCGGCCGCGGGCCCGGCCGTCACACGAGCCCGCCTTCGTCTGCGACTGCGGGCTCGCAAGCTCACTCCTCGCGCTACACGGCTGGTGCCACCTTCGTCATCGCGTTGATGACCCGGTCCATCGCGTCCCCGCCACGGGGGTCGGTCAGGTTGGCCAGCAGCTTGAGCACGAAGCGCATCAACATCGGGTGCGGCATGCCGTGCTTCGTGGCCATCCGCATGATCTCGGGACGGCCGATGAGCTTCACGAAGACACCGCCGAGCCGGTAGTAGCCGCCGAAGCGGGCCTTCAGCTCCGCCGGGTAGGCCGTCAGGGCGCGCTCGCGCTCGGCGCCGGCCGGGCGCGCGAGGGCCTGCACGGCGATCTCCGCGGCCATCTCACCGGACTCCATCGCGTACGCGATGCCCTCGCCGTTGAACGGGTTGACCATGCCGCCGGAGTCGCCGACCAGCATCACGCCGCGGGTGTAGTGCGGCACCCGGTTGAAACCCATGGGCAGCGCGGCGCCGAGGATCGGCCCCTCCGCGTTGGCCTCGTCGGTCATGCCCCAGTCCGCCGGGGTGTTGGCCAGCCAGTCGGTGAGCAGCCGGCGGTAGTTCGTCTTGCCGAACGCGGAGGAGGAGTTGAGCACGCCGAGGCCGACGTTGACCCGGCCGTCGCCGAGCCCGAAGATCCAGCCGTACCCGGGCAGCAGGTTGTCGCCGCTGTCCTTGCTGCGCAGTTCCAGCCAGGACTCCAGGTAGTTGTCGTCGTGCTTGGCGGGCGAGCGGTAGTAGCGCCGGACGGCGACCCCGATCGGCCGGTCCTCCCGCTTGGCCAGCCCGAGGGCGAGCGGGAAGCGGCCGGAGACCCCGTCGGCCGCGACCACCAGCGGGGCGTGGAAGGTGGCGGGCTCCTTGTCCGGGCCGACCTCCGCCTCGACGCCGACGACCCGGCCGTCCGGGTCGAGCACCGGGCCGGTGACGTTCACGCTGGTGCGCAGCTTGGCGCCGGCGGCGACGGCCCGCTGGGCGAGCAGGTCGTCGAAGTCCAGCCGGGTGCGCACCAGGCCGTAGTTGGGGAAGCTCGCCAGGTCGGGCCAGTCCAGCTCCAGCCGGACGCCGCCGCCGATGACCCGCAGGCCCTTGTTCTGGAGCCAGCCCGCCTCCGGCGAGGTGTCCACGCCCATCCGGATCAGCTGTCGCACGGCACGCGGGGTCAACCCGTCGCCGCAGACCTTCTCCCGGGGGAACTCCGTCTTCTCCAGCAGCAGCACCCGTACGCCGTGCCGAGCCAGGTGGTACGCGGTAGCCGACCCACCGGGACCGGCGCCCACGACGATCACGTCGGCGTCATGCTCCACCGCGGTCATCTCGCGCCTCCTCCCGCATGCTCGTGAAATCCTTCACAAGCCAGACGGAGGGAGTCTATGACCGGCGTCATAACCACGCCTGATCAGGGGTACCTAACTTGCCGGAAACCCACCCGTCGGGGTCGGGACCGGGCGTCGGTCGGGGTCGGGACCGGATGCCGACGGGGGTCGGCGCCGGGCGTCAGTGCCGGGCCGGAGCGGCCGCGCCCAGGCCGGCGTCGAGCCGGATCGTCTCGGGCAGGTGCTCGCGCAGCGCGCCGCCGGCGGCGCGGTCCAGCGCGGCCAGCACCTCGGCCACCACCTGCCGGACGTCGGCGGGATCCGCGCCGGCCAGCTCCCTGAGCTGCGCGATAAGTTCTGCGGCGTCGTCGTCGGTGGCCTCCACACCGGCTGGCTGCTCTGGTCCCGTCATGGGGGCGAGCTTAACGGCGCAAAGTGGACTAAAAACGGATATTCACGAAACAGCCGCTTTCTCGGCGGGTGCGGCGCGCCGATCGGCCTCCCGTCGGCACCGGCCGCCGCCCGGAAGCGGACCGTCCGGCGCGGCGCCGCCGCTCATGACGCGGGACCGGCCGGCGCCGTGCCCCGCCTAGTCGCGGACCGCCCGGTGCAGTGCCGCCAGGCCGCCGGTCAGGTTCCGCCAGGCCACCGAGCCCCAGCCCGCCGCCTGGATCCGCTGCGCCAGCGCGGCCTGGTCCGGCCACGCCCGGATCGACTCGATCAGGTAGACGTACGCGTCGGGGTTGCTGGAGACCACCCGCGCCGCCGCCGGCAGCCACCGCATGAGGTACGACAGGTAGGCGGTGCGGAAGACGGCGTTGGTGGGGTGGCTCAACTCACAGATCACCAGCCGGCCACCGGGCCGGGTGACCCGGGCGAACTCCCGCAGCGCGGCCTCGGTGTCGACGACGTTGCGCAGCGCGAACGAGATGGTCACCGCGTCGAAGACGCCGTCGGCGAAGGGCAGCCGCAGCGCGTCGCCGGCCAGCAGCGGCACCGCCGGACGGGTGCGCTTGCCGGCGTGCAGCATGCCCAGCGACAGGTCGGCGCCGACCGCGTACGCCCCGGAGCGGGCCAGTTCCTCGGTGGAGACGCCGGTGCCCGCGCCCACGTCGAGCACCCGCTCGCCCGGGCGCAACCCGAGCGCCTCCCGGGTGGCCCGGCGCCACGCCCGGTCCCGGCCGGCCGTCATCACCGTGTTGGTCACGTCGTAACGAGCCGCCACGCCGTCGAACATCGCGGCGACCTCGTGCGGCTGCTTGTCCAGGCCGGCGCGCTGGCCCGGCGGGGTACGGCTCACCCCTCCACTCTGCCAGCCCGGCTCCGGCCGACGCCCGGCGGGTCGGCCGAGCGGCGGGTACGCGACAGGGGCGGGGAGGAGCCCACCCCGCCCCTGCGCGGCGTACGTCAGTCGGTGGACTTCTCGTCGCCGGGGTTGACCAGGACGACGTCGCGCCGCCGGGAGATCAGCAACAGCGCGCCGCCGGCCAGCAGCACGGCGGCGCCGATGCCGCCGATCAGGCCGGCCTGCACGCCGGTCACCGGCAGCCCGCCGCCGTCACCGTCACCGTCGCCGCCGCCCGTGCCGCCGCCCGGGGTCGTGGTCGGGGTCGGGGTCGGCTCGCCGCTCGGGGTCGGCGTCGGGGTCGGGTTCGGCGTCGGCTGCGCCGACAGGTCCACGAACGCCTCGAAGGTCGCGTGGTTGTCCATCGGCTCGGCCTCGGTGAAGCTCTTCCGCTGCGCCGGGCTGGCGACCTGCGCCTCCGCTTCCGGCTCGCCCTCGGCGGCGTCCAGTCCGTACGCGAAGAGGTCGCCCTCCCGGAGCACCGGCTCGGTGACGTCGTCGCCGACCTTCACCGTCACGTCGGCGGTGTAGTACTGCCCCCGGCGGATGATCGCGCCGGCGTCCTCGCACAGCGCCCGCGCCCTGCCGAGGAAATCGTCCTCGACGCAGCTCTCCGGCAGCGTCACGAAGCTCACACCCGACGGGAGCATGAGGCCGTAGAAGAGACCGGTCGCGGGCCGGCTGCCGTCGTTGTAGACCGCCCAGTCCAGCGGGACCGTCTCGCCCCGGCGTACGGGCTTCAGGTCGGGCTCGTCGGCCACCGCGCCGTTGACCACGACGTTGGCCTGGACGTCCTGCACCCAGGCGGTGAGGTCGTAGCCCGGCTTCGTCACGGTCACCGGCACTTCGATGTCCTTGTTGTTCTCCAGGTCGGGGTCGCCGGTGGCCGAGCTGACCGTCACCTTCAGCACGCCGCCGTCGCCCCTGCCGCCGGTGCTGAACAACGGGATACCGAAGTCCTCGCTGGTGCCGCCCCGCAGGTCGCCGAGGAGGCAGGTGAAGGTCTTGCCGGTCACCTCGCAGCCGTCCGGCACGACGTAGCCGACCCGCTTGGCCTTGAGGCCGCTGGGGTCGACTTCCACCGTGACGGCCTTGGCGTCGACGCCGTCGGTGAGGTTCTGGACGGTGAACTTGAACGGCTTGGCCTTCGCGGCCTTGACGCCCTTGGCCAGCTGGTAGCTGGTCGGCGTCAGGGCGAGGTCAGCCTGGTCGGCGGCGTATGCCGGAACGGCGACGGTGGTCAGGCCGCCCGCCGCGAGGAGCGCCACGGCGCCGGCGCGGGCCAGGGCCGAGCGGTGGAACAGGGTCATCGGTCCCCCGGGGGTTAGGGAAGAAACGGATGGTTGCGGAACCGAGCGGACCGTATCGAAGCATGACGTGGTGCGCCAGCAGGGCGGATCATCTTTCATCCATCCGTCCGGTTCGGTCGAACGGACGGACGGGGCGGGACGGTCGCCCGTCCCGCCCCGTCTCCAGGGTCGTGCGCCCGGCCGGTGCGGGCCGACGGGGCCGGCCGTCAGGCCGTCGGCTTCTCGTCGCCCGGGGTCACCAGGACGACCCGACGCCGGACCCTGCCCGCGTCCGGCGCACGGAACGGACAGTGGGGGCGGGATGGTCACCCATCCCGCCCCCACTGCCGTGCGTTATGTGAACGACCCTCGCGGGTCGATGGAGGACGACCGTCAGGCCGTCGGCTTCTCGTCGCCCGGGGTCACCAGGACGACCCGACGCCGCCGCGCGATCACGAACATCGCCGCGCCCGCGACCAGCACCGCGCCGCCGATCCCGCCGATCAGGCCGGTCTGCGGACCGGTCAGCGGCAGGCCCGGCTCCTCGCCGCCGCCGCCCGCGCCGCCCTTGGCGGTCACGACGACAGCGTACGCGTCGGTGTTGTCGGTGGCGTCCACCTCGGTGGCCGCCACGGCCTCGGCGTTCGCCGGGAGGGCGCTCTTGCCCGCGGCGCGGACGGTGCTCGCCTGGCTGCCGAGCGCCTCGACGGTGACCTGGCCACCGGTCAGGCTGCCGGCCTTGACGTCCTTGCCGACCGAGAGCAGGTGGTAGAAGCGGCCGCCCGAGATCAGGTCGTCGCCGTCCTTGTCCTGCGAGACCGGGATCAGGTCGGCGTCCCGGTAGGTGCAGACGAGCGAGGTCTTGCCGGAGTTGTACTCGCAGCCGTCCTCGGCCTCGGCGAAGGTCACGCCCTTGGGCAGCTTGACGCTGATCTTCAGCCCGGCGGCGGTGGCGTCGCCCTGGTTGAAGGCGGAGTAGATGAGCTGGGCGGTGTCGCCGGCGCGCAGGTCGCCGCCAACCTTGATCTTGTCGCCCTCGACCGTGACGGCCTTGGTCACGTCATTGGCCACCACGGTCAGGTCCGGGCCGGTGCCCTCGACCTTGACCTTGACGGTCACCTCGTTGTTGGACTCGTCGGGGTCGGCGCCCTCGTGCAGGATGATGGCGCTGATCTGGCCGGCGTCACCCGTCGCCTCGCCCTTGCGGGTCAGCGGGAAACCCCAGTCGATGTCGCGGCCGGCGGGCAGGACGTCGCCCTCGATGCCGCAGAGGATCAGGCCGTCCTCGCGGGGGCTGCAGCCGCTCTCGTCGATGTCGACCTTGGTGGTGTCCAGCTTGCTGATGTCGAGGCCGACCAGGACGCCCTTGGCGTCCACCTTGCTCTTGTTGAGCAGGGAGACGGTCGAAATCTTGCCGGGCGCGCCGACCGCGATGCTGGTGCCGGTGGCCTCGATGGCCAGGTCGGCCGAGGTGTCGGCCAGGGCCGGGGCGGCGAAGAGGCCCGCGGCCAGGATCCCGGCGGCGCCGGCGACGGCCAGCGCACGGTTACGGAAGATCATTGGAGAGTTCCCCCCGTGGGGTGCAGGAACGGTACGGCCGGGGACGTTAGCGGTCCGCGATCACCCTTGCCACCCCGCCGTCGGCCGCGTTGAACAGTGCGGCTAAGAATCGCTTAAGGATTGCCCGGATTGATATGTCTTGCTGCCCCTCAGGCACCGGTCGGCCCGCTGGAACGGCACTCGAATCGATATCAACGGCCGGCAACCACTCACCCGATCGGCTGGTCGGCGACATCGCCGCCGGTCACGCTCGGTCAACTCCGTGTTCACCGACCGGTCGACCAACGGCAGACACCCCACCGTCCGTCGACGGTGGGGTGTCGGGTGGTGCGGCGGTAGCTCAGCGGGCGTCGACCAGCGGAAGGGCCTTCCCGGCGCCGCCGCCCGGCAGCGCGATCGAGGAGAAGTGCGACACGACCCGCTCGTCGGTCGGGTCGTCGGCCGGGGTCCGGTGCACGGCCAAGCGGTTGTAGAGGGTGTCCCGCTGGGCGGGGATCCGGTCCGCCGAGCGGATCATGCCGATCAGCTCGTGCAGGTTGGAGCGGTGCCGCGCGCCTGCGGAGGAGATGACGTTCTCCTCCAGCATGATCGAGCCGAGGTCGTCCACGCCCATGTGCAGGGCGAGCTGCCCGACGTCCTTGCCGGTGGTGAGCCAGGACGCCTGCAGGTGCGGCACCGTCTCGAAGAAGAGCCGGGCCACCGCGACCAACCGCAGGTATTCCAGCGTGGTGGCCTGGGTCCGGCCCTTGAGGTGGTTGTTCTCCGGCTGGTACGTCCACGGGATGAACGCCCGGAAGCCCCGGGTGCGGTCCTGCACGTCGCGGATCATCCGCAGGTGCTCGATCCGCTCGGCGGCGGTCTCGCCGGTGCCCATCATCATCGTGGCGGTCGACTCGACGCCCTGGCGGTGCGCCAGCTCCATGACCTCCAGCCAGCGCTCACCCGACTCCTTCAGCGGCGCGATCGCCGTGCGGGGACGCGCCGGCAGCATCTCCGCACCGGCACCGGCGATCGAGTCCAGCCCGGCCGCCTTGATCCGCGCGATGGCCTCGTCCAGGCTGACGCCGGAGACCTTGGCCATGTGCAGGATCTCGCTCGGGCCGATGGAGTGGATGGCGAGCTGCGGGTACGCCTTCTTGACCGAGGAGAAAAGCTCCTCGTAGTACTCCACGCCGTAGTCCGGGTGGTGCCCGCCCTGGAGCATGACCTGGGTCGCGCCCAGCTCGACCGCCTCGCCGCAGCGGCGCAGGATCTCCTCGGTCGGGTGGGTCCAGCCCTCCTTGTGCTTGGGGGCCCGGAAGAACGCGCAGAACTTGCACGCCGTCACGCAGACGTTGGTGTAGTTGATGTTGCGATCGATCAGGTACGTGACGATGTTGTCCGGATAGCGCCGCCGGCGTACGGCGTCGGCCGCTTCGCCCAGGGCGTGGAAGGGCGCCTCGGTGTAGAGCAGCAGGCCCTCCTCGGGCGTGATCCGCCCGCCGTCCGCGCCGCGCTGCAGGATGTCGTCGATCTCCCGGCTCACCGTCACGCCTCCGAGCCTACGTCGCTCCGCACGGCTCTGGTCGGCGGCATCCGACCGTGTGACCAACGCCGAAAAGAGGACGCGAGGGGTGGCCCGACACACCCGAATGCCTGAATGATTACGGCATTGCCCCTGAATGATTCTATGATGTTGCCATGCTCTACTCGACACCCCTCTTGACCGATGACGACAAGCACGTCCTCAACGAACTGGAGGGGATGCGCGAGACGCTTCGCTACCAGGTTGCCGAACCGCGACGCTGGACAGGACAACTCCGTCGAACACTGATCGCGCATGCGATCCAGGGATCGAACTCGATCGAGGGCTATCAGGTCGGGCTGGACGACGCGGTGGCCGCGGTCGCCGGCGAGGAACCCATGGAAACCAGTCCGGGCACGTGGGACGTCATCACGGCTTATCGGGACGCCCTCACCTACGTGCAGCAGCTCGGGCACTCATCGGAATTCACCTGGCACCACATGCTGCTCAACGCCCTGCACTTCATGATGATGCGCCACGACCTGTCGAAGTGGCCGGGCCGCTACAGACCGGGCGACATCTACGCCGACGAGGCGCACACCGGCCGTCTGGTCTACACGGGACCCGATGCCGACGAGGTGCCGGCCCTTGTCGGCGAACTGGTCGAGTGGCTCGCTCACGAGCAGTCGGACACCCCTCTCCTGGTCCGCGCATCCATGGCCCACCTGAACCTGGTCAAGATCCACCCATGGCGAGACGGCAACGGGCGTATGTCACGGTGCCTGCACACACTCGTCCTGGCCCGCGACGGAGTTCTGGCGCCCGAATTCTCCTCTATCGAGGAATGGCTCGGCGTGGGCCGCAACACCTACGCCTACTACGACGTGCTCGCTGAGGTCGGCGGCCCGATCTGGCAGCCGGAGAACGACACCGGGCCGTGGATCCGCTTCTGCCTCAGCGCCCACCACCAACAGGCCCAGTTGGTTCGGCAGCGGATCGACCAGGCCGCCCGCCTCTGGGACCTGCTCGACACCTGGGTCAGGCGGCGCAACCTGCCAGAGCGCGTGGTCAGTGCGCTCCAGCTGGCGGCCACCGGCGGCAAGGTGCGCCGTACGGTCTATCAGCATGACGAGTCGCTCACAGACGACCAAGCCGTCCGCGATCTCCGTGCCCTGGTGCGGGCAGATCTGCTCGAACAGCATGGCCAGACCCGCGGCAGGTACTACATAGCCTCGGCAGCACTGCGCGAACTCGCCGCTCCAGCACTACGTCCCAGGGAAATCGTCGATCCGTACAAGCGTGCACGGTAGGGACTCGGTCGACGTCACCGGTGAGCAGCCAGCCACCTCAGGCGTCGTAGTCGACCGTCAGCCTGTCGGTGGTCGGGCTGGACTGGCACGTGAGGACGTAGCCGGCGGCCACCTCGTCCGGCTCCAGGGCGTAGTTGCGGGCCATCGTGACCGCACCGTCGACGACCTTGGCCTTGCAGGTCGAGCAGACCCCGCCCTTGCAGGCGTACGGCAGCTCGCCGCGGACCTTCAGCGCCGCGTCCAGCACCCGCTCGTCGCGGCCCATCGTGAAGCTCGACGAACGGCCGTCCAGCACGATGGTCACCTCGGCGCCGGCCCCCGGCTCGTCGGCCGGGCGTCGCGGCGGGGCCGGGGCCTCGTCGACGTGGAACAGCTCCGTGTGGACCGCCGACTCCGGCACCCCGCACCCGGTGAGCACCTCCCGGGCGTCCACCACCATGCCGTACGGGCCGCAGAGGAACCACTCCCCGATGGCGTCGCCGGGGACGATGGTGGCCAGCAGCCGGCCCAGCCGGTCGGCGTCGATCCGGCCGGAGAGCAGCGGGGACTCGCCCTGCTCGCGGGAGAGCACATGCACCAGGTGCAGGCGGGTCGGATAGCGGTCCTTCAGGTCGGCGAGCTCCTCGGCGAACATCACCGTGTTGGCCGTGCGGTTGCCGTACACCAGGGTGAAGGTGCTGGCCGGCTCGACGGCGAGCGCCGTCGCGACCAGCGCGAGCACCGGGGTGATCCCCGAGCCGGCGACCACCGCGCCGTAGTGGCGGGCCCGGTCCGGCGCGAAGGCCGTGGTGAAGTTCCCGAGCGGCGGCAGCACCTCGACCGTGTCGCCGCCCCGCAGGGCGCCGCAGGCGTACGCCGAGAACGCCCCGCCGGGGATCTCCCGCACGCCGATCCGCAGCCGGCCGTGCCGCGCCAGGTCCTCCGGAGTGGAGCAGATGGAGTACGACCGCCGCACGTCCTCCCCCGCCTCGGTGCCGCGCCGGACGGTGAGGTGCTGACCGGCGGAGAACGCGAAGGTCTCCCGCAGCTCCGGCGGCACCGCGAAGGTGATCGCCACGGCGTCGTCGGTGAGCCGGTCGACGGCGGCGACGGAGAGCGGGTGGAAGACCGGCCGGCGGCGGACCGGGCGGGTGATGGTGACAGTCACAGCGCCTTCAGGTGGTCGAAGGGTTCACGGCAGGAACGGCAGCGCCAGAGCGCCTTGCACGCGGTGGAGCCGAAGCGGCTGACCTGCTCGGTCTCCGGTGAGCCGCAGCGCGGGCAGCGTACGGCGAGGGCCAGCGGCACCACGCCGCCGGTGCGGACGGGGGCCGGCGGGGCGATGCCGGCGGCGGCGAGCTTGGCCCGGCCGGCGGCGGAGATCCAGTCGGTGCTCCACGCCGGGCTGTAGACGGTGCGCACCTCGGCGTCGGGATGGCCGGCGGCGGCCAGGGCCCGGCGGATGTCGGCGCGGATCACGTCCATCGCCGGGCAGCCCGTGTAGGTGGGGGTGATGGTCACGACGACCCGGCCGGTCGCCGGGTCCTCGTCGACCGCCCGCAGGATGCCGAGGTCGGCGATGGTGACGACCCGGATCTCCGGGTCCACCACCGCCGCCACGGCGTCCCTGGCGCTCGTCACCACTTGGCCCCGGGGTGGGCGCGGTGCAGCACCTGCATCTCGGCGAGCAGGTAGGACAGGTGCTCGGTGTGCACCCCGTCCCGCCCGCCGGCCGGCGCCCAGCCGCCCTCCGGCCGGGTCAGCGTGGCCTCGTCGAGCACGGCGGAGACGGTGGCGTCGAAGTCGGCCCGCAGGGTGGCCGGGTCGACCGGCGCCGCCGGGTCCGCCGCGAACAGCTCGTGCGCGTACGGCCAGACCTGCTCGACGGCGGCCTGCATGCGCCGGTGCGACTCCTCGGTGCCGTCACCCAGCCGCCGCACCCACAGGGAGGCGTGGTCGAGGTGGTAGGCCGACTCCTTGCGGGCCTTGGCCCCGATCGCGGCCAGCCGCTCGTCGGCGCAGCCGACCAGCGCGGTGTAGAGCGGGAGCTGGTAGGCCGAGAGGAAGAGCAGCTTCGCCATGGTGACCGCGAAGTCGCCGTTCGGCAGCTCCACGAGGAGGCAGTTGCGGAACTCCCGGTCGTCGCGGAGGAACGCCAGCGCGTCCTCGTCCCGGCCGGCGCCCTCCAGCTCGCCCGCGTACGACAGCAGGAGCCGGGCCGCGCCGAGCTGGTCGAGGGCGATGTTCGCCAGCGCGATGTCCTCCTCCATCTCCGGCGCGCGGGTGGTCCACTCGGCCAGCCGCTGCGCCGCGATCAGCGCGTCGTCACCGAGGGCGAGGGTGAAGTCGAAGGG
This sequence comes from Micromonospora sp. NPDC047465, assembly GCF_040643125.1. NCBI lineage: Bacteria > Bacillati > Actinomycetota > Actinomycetes > Micromonosporales > Micromonosporaceae > Micromonospora > Micromonospora sp. NPDC047465. Next base: position 13,655 of record NZ_JBEYTP010000004.1, on the reverse strand, counting down.
GCCGGTCACGCCGCCACCTCGCTCCGCTCGGCGGCGGCGCGACGCGCCCCGGTGCTGAGCCGAATGGTTCGCTCGCTGCGCTCGCTCACAGGTGGGCCACCCCGTCCGGCACCTCGTAGAAGGTGGGGTGGCGGTAGACCTTGTCGGCCGCCGGGTCGAAGAAGGCGTCCTTCTCGTCGGGGCTGGACGCGGTGATCGCGCCCGCCGGCACCACCCAGATGGAGACGCCCTCCTGGCGGCGGGTGTAGAGGTCCCGCGCGTTGCGCAGGGCCAACTCGGCGTCTGGGGCGTGCAGGCTGCCGACGTGGGTGTGCGACAACCCGCGCCGCGCCCGCACGAAGACCTCCCACAACGGCGACGGATCGCTCGCACCGCGCTGATCCGTTCGCTCGCTACGCTCGCTCACGCCGCCACCCTCTCCTTCTTCTCCGCCCGCTTGGCGGCGTACGCCGCGGCGGCCTCACGCACCCAGGCTCCGTCGGTGTGGGCGCGGCGGCGGTGCTCCGCCCGCTGCCGGTTGCACGGCCCGTCTCCCTTGATCACCCGCATCAGCTCGTCGTAGTCCGGCTGGGTGAAGTCGTACGACTGCCGGGACTCGTTCCAGCGCAAACCCGGGTCGGGGATGGTCAGACCGAGGATCTCGGCCTGCTGTACGCACATGTCCACGAAGCGCTGGCGCAGCTCGTCGTTGGAGAACCGCTTGATCTTCCAGGCCATGGACTGCGCCGAGTGGGTGGAGTCGGTGTCCGGCGGGCCGAACATCGCCAGCGACGGGTACCACCAGCGGTCGACGGCGTCCTGCGCCATCGCCTTCTGCGCGGGCGTGCCGTGCGCCAGGGTGTGCAGGATCTCGTAGCCCTGCCGCTGGTGGAACGACTCCTCCTTGCAGACCCGGATCATCGCGCGGGCGTACGGACCGTACGAGCAGCGGCAGAGCGGCACCTGGTTGACGATCGCGGCGCCGTCCACCAGCCAGCCGATAGCGCCGACGTCCGCCCAGGTCAGCGTCGGGTAGTTGAAGATCGAGCTGTACTTCTGCCGGCCGCTGAGGAGCAGCTCGACCAGCTCGTCCCGGCTGATCCCGAGGGTCTCCGCGGCGGCGTAGAGGTAGAGGCCGTGGCCGGCCTCGTCCTGGACCTTGGCCAGCAGGATCGCTTTGCGCTTGAGCGAGGGGGCTCGGCTGATCCAGTTCCCCTCCGGCTGCATGCCGATGATCTCGGAGTGCGCGTGCTGGGCGATCTGCCGGATCAGCGTCCTGCGGTACGCCTCGGGCATCCAGTCGCGCGGCTCGATCTTCTGGTCGGCGTCGATGACCGCGGCGAAGTACGCGGCGAGGTCCTCGTCGGGGCCGGGGGCACCGGCGCGCCGTCCCCGCTCGGCGGCCTCCCGCAGCGCCGCTTCCGCCGCCTCGACCTCGCCGAGCAGGCCACCGCCGGGTGCGTCCTCGGCGGAGAAGTCGTTGCCATACATGGGGTCAAGTGTTACAGCTTGCAACTCGCCGCACCAGAGGTGTGTAACAGGTTTCCGAGGACAGTTCGGGACGCGACAGCGACTCCCAGCGGGCGGCAAACTATGACTTGGATCACGCGGCGAAAACGAATTCCCCCAATAGCCGCATAGCGGCCCGATATCCCGCCTTCATGGCAAGTTGCCAGGTGTCATGTTCTGGCGTGCGGCCGATCCGCACGTAGACTTCCCCCGGTCACACCATCGGCTGCCGACTATCGCCCCACGAACACGGAGGCCGCATCCCCCGGCCTCGGCGAGCCGCCGATCCGTCCGGACAACAAGCCGGTCCCCCCGGCCCTGACATCTGGAGCTCACCCACTCATGCGATCCCGCGTGACCCTGGTGCTCGCCGTCGTGGCGGTCCTCCTCGGTGGCGGCCTGCTCGTGCCCGCCGCGTACGCCCGACTCGCCGGCGACGACGCCGCGAGCGGCGGAAGCGGCGGCGGAAGCGTGGCGGCGCCGGCGCCCACCCCGCCCCCGCCGCCGACCCTGGCCGCCGGCCCGGTGTCGGTGAACTTCAAGGGCGAGTTCTTCTCGTGGGCCCTGATGGACCGGGAGACCGGCGAGATCTCCGGCGCCAAGAACATGGCCTCGACCAGCTCGACCGAGTCGATGATCAAGGCATGGTTCGCGGCCGACTACCTCCGCCGACTCGGCGACAAGCCCGTGCCGGCCGAGCGGAAGAAGCAGATCTCCGCCGCCATCCGCAACAGCGACGACGACGCCGCCAACGCCCTCTACAACGCGGTGGGCCGCGCCGAGACGATCAATCGGATGACCAGCACCTGCGAGCTGACCGACACCAAGCCGGGCAACGTGCCGGGCTACGTGGGCTGGTGGAGCTTCACCCGGATGTCCCCCCGCGACGCCGTCCGGCTCGGCGACTGCATCGGCGACGGCACGGCCGCCGGCCCGACGTGGACCAACTACCTGCTGGACGAGATGAGCAAGGTCAAGGGCACCACCGCCGCCAAGGACCAGAAGGCCCGGTCGGGCGGCGGCCGTTGGGGCATCATCGACGGGCTCCCCCAGTCGATCCTCAGCCAGGGCCCGGTCAGCATCAAGAACGGCTGGACCCCGCTGAACTACGACGGCAACTGGCACGTGAACTGCCTCGCGGTCACCGACAAGTGGAGCCTCGCGGTGATGCTGCGCTACCCGCAGAAGAGCGGGCTGGACTACGGCGCGCAGACCTGCGCCTCGGTCGCCAGCCAGCTGGTGACCCCGCAGCCGGGCGCCGCCCTCAAGGTGCCGCAGCAGCCGGTCGGGAAGCTCTGATGGCCGGGCAGCGCCGGGACGACCGGCGCGGCGACGCTTCCCCCGCCAAGCTGATCGCCGTCGCGGTGGTCCTGGTCGGCCTGGTGCTCGTGTCCCTGCGGCTGCTGCCGGGCTCGCCGTTCGAGTCCACCGCCGCCGCCCGGTGGGGCGAGCCCGCCGTGCCGGCCGACCGCGGTGCGAGCGCGCCGGGCGACCGCAGCTCGCGGCAGTCGCCATCGCCGTCGCCGTCGCCCAGCGCGACGCCGGAGCCGCTGCCGTTCGAGGCGAGGGACCTCGACATGGACATCGAGGGCTGGTACTCCTGGAGCGTCCTCGACCGCCGGACCGGCGAGATCATCGGTTCGGACAACATGGACGAGACCAGCACCACCGCCTCGCTGATCAAGGCCTGGATCGTGGCCGACTACCTGCGCCGCGCCGCCGATGCCGGCCAGACGCCGAGCGACGCCAAGCTCGCCGACGCCACGAGGATCATCCGGGACAGCGACAACACCCGGGCCGAGCAGTTCTACAACACCGTCGGCCGGTCCGCCTCGATCAAGCGGCTGATCTCGCTGTGCGAGCTGACCGACAGCAAGGTCGCCCCCGACGGCGGCTGGAGCCGCACGGCGCTCTCCCCCCGCGACACCGCCCGGATGGGGGCCTGCATCGCCGACGGCCGGGCCGCCGGGCCGAAGTGGACGACGTGGCTGATCAAGGAGATGCGACTGGTCCGGGGGGCGGGCGACTTCGGCATCCGCAAGGCGTTCCCGGCCGCGGAGCGCAAGACCATCGCCATCAAGAACGGTTGGATCGACCGGACCAGGGAGCAGGAGATGCACATCAACTGCCTGGCCATCGGCGACACCTGGACGATGGGCGTGATGGTCCGCTACCCGATCGGCAAGGGCTACGAGTACGGCATGAAGAACTGCCAGAAGATCACGGAAGCCCTCCTCCGCGACCCCGTCTGACCCTCGCCGCCGATCGTGGCGGTCGCGGGCGGGCGGGGTCAGCCCGTGAAGAAGTCGGGGCCGGTGTCGGGGAGGGACGGGGCGGCGCCGAGGGCGGCGGCGCGGCGCGCGAACTCGCGCAGGCCGGCCACCTGGCGGTCGCCGAGCGAGAAGTCCAGCGCCCGGAAGTACGTCGCCAGGGTCTCCGCGTCGAACGGCTCCCAGCGCGCGCCGGCCTCGGCGACCTGGTCCAGCTCCGAGAGGCACAGGTCCCGGGAGCGCAGGAACGCGTCGTGCACCTCCTTGACCAGCCCCGGGTGGGCGGCGGCGAAGTCCCGGCGTACGGCCCAGACGGCGAAGACCATGGGCAGGCCGGTCCACTCCCGCCACGCCTGCCCGAGGTCGGTGACCTCCAGCCCGCGCTTCGGCGCCTCGTAGAGCGCGCGCAGCGCCACGTCGCCGATCAGCACCCCGGCGTCGGCCTCCAGCAGCATCTGGGTCAGGTCCGGCGGGCAGCGGAAGTACTCAGGGTTCACCCCGTACCGCTCGCCGAGCAGGAGCTGGGCCAGGAGGACCCCGGTCCGCGAGGTCGAGCCCAGCGCCACCTTTCCGTGGTCGAGCTCGGCCAGCGGGCGGGTGGAGACGATGTTGACCGACAGCACCGGGCCGTCGCTGCCGACCGCCAGGTCGGGCAGGAGCAGCAGTTCGTCGGCGTGGCGCAGGTACTCCACGTGCGAGATCGGGCCGATGTCCAGGTCACCGGCGACCAGCGCCGCGCTCAGCCGGTCCGGCGAGTCCTTGTGCAGGTCGACGTCGATCAGGGCGCCGGAGCGCATCAGCCCCCAGTAGATCGGCAGGCAGTTCAGGAACTGGATGTGCCCGACCCGGGGGCGCGCGACGTGCTCAGCCATGCCCCGACCGTATCCCCGCCATTCGCCCGGGGCTCAGCGGGTCGGCGTCGGAGTGGCCAACCCCGCATCCACCGCGGCGTCGGAGGCGGGGGCGCCCGAACCGGTTCCTGTCGGGGCGGCGCCCGCGACCGGTGCACCGGCAGGCGTCCGCGCGGGGGCCGCACGGGCCGCGCGGCGGAGGGGAACCGAGACGACGGCGACCGCCAGCAGGCCGGCCAGCCCGCAACCCGCGACCAGCGGCCGGGGATCGGCCGCCTCCAGCAGGAGGCCGCCGGCCAGGAAGCCGACCATCGCGGCGCCCTGGACCGCCGCGCCGAAGGAGGCGAAGGCGCGGCCCCGCGCCGCCTCCGGCACCCGGCGGGCCAGCAGCACGTTGTTGAAGACGTTGCTGCCGCCGTTGAAGATGCCGCCGGTCAACCAGATCGGCACCAGCAGCAGGGCCGTCGGCACGGCCGCCGAGGCCAGCACCATCGCGCAGCACGCGCCGAGCAGCGCCAGGCTGGCCCGGACCAGCCTGGCGTCGCGGTCGAGCCGCCGGACCACCCGCGCGAAGAGCCACGCGCCGGCCAGGACGCCGAGCGTCCAGGCGCCGGTCACCAGCCCGTACATCGTGGTCGAGCTGCCCAGCGTCTCCCGGATGAAGAACACCTCGATCACGTTGATCGCCCCGACGGCGCCGAACACCCCGGCGACGCTGGCGACCATCGCCACCAGCAGCGGATCGTGTCGCAGCCGCCAGGCCGGGGGCACCGCCGCGTCGCCGGCCGCCGTCGGCCCACGGCTTCCTCTGCGGGTACGGATCAGCAGTCCGGCCGCCACCAGCGCCAGATAGCTGCCGGCGCCCACGAGCAGCGGCAGGCGCGTGCCGAACTCGCCCACCAGCAGCCCGGCCAGCGCCGGACCGGCGAGCGAGCCCAGGGTGCCGGCCGACTGGTTGAGCGCGCTGGCCCGGGGCAGGTCCTCGGCCCGCACCATCGCCGGCACCAGCGCCGAGAGCACCGGCTGGGTGACGGCGAGGCCGGTGGCGAGCAGCGCCACCAGCGCGATGACCAGAAGCGGGTGCCCGGCGTACGCGAGCGTGAGGCAGATGCCGGCCTGGGCCAGCCCCGCGGTCACCAGCAGGATTCGGCTGTCCACCCGGTCCGCGAGGCGACCGGTCAACGGCGCGAACGCCACCAGCGGCAGGGTCGCGGCGAGCAGCAGGCCGGACACGGCGAGCCCGCCCGCCCCGGCCGACTGCAGCGCCAACGTGAGCGTGCTGGCGGCGAGGAAGTCACCGCAGGTGGCCACGCCCCGGGCGGTGGTGGCGAGCCAGACGTCCGGCCAGCGCGACGGACCAGATGTGAAGGACATACTTCGAAAATAATCCTTCACATCTGGCGGGTGCAATCCCCTTTCAGTCGACCGGCAACGCCTTGTAGTGCACCGAGACGGTGCGCGCCCCGGCCGGCGGGTCCACCCGCGACCGTTTGCGGTACGGCTCGAACAGGCGGTCCACCGCCTCGTTCAGCTCGCTCAGCTCCGCCGCGGTGAGCAGCAGTTGCGAGTCGGCGAGCCGGCTCGCCTCGTACCACTCGGCCGGCTCGTCGGGCGCGCGCCGCAACCAGTCGCGGCTGCGCTCCAGGTCGCGGGCCAGCCACGCCTCCACCAGCGCACGCTCGGCCGCCCGGGCCTCCGGCGCCGTCCCGCGCCCGGCGTCGACGGTCCAGCTCGGGCTGACCACCCGCCAGACTCGCTCCCGCGCGTCGCCGCGGTTCGGTGCCTGCTCCACCAGGCCCGCCTTCGCCAGCTCCCGCAGGTGGTAGCTGGTGGCGCTCGGCGACAGGCCGACGATCTCCGCGCACTCCGTGGCGGTCGCGCCGGCCTCGATCGAGCTGAGGTGTTCCGTGATCGCGAGTCGGGCCGGGTGGGCCAGCGCCCGCATCACCTGCGGATCGCTGATGGTCACCCGGGGTCGCTCGGCAGGCGGCTCGGTCATCCCCCCATGATCCCGGCCGCCGGTGGTCGGCCACCACCGGCAACGACAGGAGGGTGCGCCGGAGCCGGCGGCGACGACCGGTCAGCACGCCAGCGCGTGGGCGCCGGGCGCGGAGGGCGGTGAAATTCGGTGGAGCGGGAGCCGGTGTGCGCGTAGGCTGGCAGGTCGCTTGACGGCCAGGGTGAGGTGAGCACCGCATCGGACGTCCCGCGCCGGGGGCCGGCCATCCGCCCGCCGGACACGCGAGCGATCAGCAGATGACCTCGATGGGATTCAGCGTGACCGCAGTCGACCTCGACCTCGACCTCGACACCGACCTCGCCGCCGAGCGCGAGCACCTCGCCACCTCCCGGGCCGCCCTGGCCCGGATGCGGGAACGCGCCGAGGCCCTCTTCGCCACCGGCGACCAGGTGGCCGGCGACGCCTACGCCGCCGAGACGCTCGGGCGCACCCTGGCCCGCCGGGTCGCCGAACTCGCCGACGACCCGACCACGCCCCTCTTCTTCGGCCGCCTCGACTTCGGCCCGGCCACCGGCGCCGCACCCGCCGCCGGCCCGGTCACCGACGCCGCACCAGCCGACGGCCGGCCCGCCAGCACGGCCACCGACAGTTCGTCCCCCGACGGCACGCCCGGTGGCAGCGACGACGGGGCGGGCCCCGGGCACCCCGACCACGCCGGCCGGCGCTACCACGTGGGGCGGCGGCACGTCACCGACGAGCGGGGCGAGCCGCTGGTGCTGGACTGGCGGGCACCCGTCTCCCGGTCGTTCTACCGGGCCAGCGCCCGCGACCCGCAGGGCGTGGCGGTACGACGCCGCTTCGGGTTCAGCAGCGGGACGCTCACCAGCTTCGAGGACGAGCACCTCGACCGGGGCGAGGAACTCGGCACGGCCAGCCGGATCCTGACCGCCGAGATCGAGCGGCCCCGCGTCGGGCCGATGCGCGACATCGTCGCCACCATCCAGCCGGAGCAGGACGAGCTGGTCCGGGCCGACCTGGCCGACTCGATCTGCGTGCAGGGCGCGCCGGGCACCGGAAAGACGGCGGTCGGCCTGCACCGGGCCGCCTACCTGCTCTACCTGCACCGGGAGCGGCTGCGCCGCGCGGGTGTGCTGATCGTCGGGCCGAACCGGGCCTTCCTGTCGTACATCGCGGCGGTGCTGCCGGCGCTCGGCGAGGTCGAGGTCGAGCAGGCCACGGTGGAGGACCTGGTCGCCCGGGTGCCGGTGCGGGCGGTCGACGACCCGGCGGTGGCGGCCGTCAAGCACGACGTGCGGATGGCCGAGGTGCTGCGCCGGGCGATCGACGCGCACATCGGCGAGCCGACCGAGCCGATCATGGTCTCGGACGGCTCCTACCGGTGGCGGATCGGGCTGGACCCGCTGCACCGGCTGGTCGAGGAGACCCGCCGGGAGCGGTTGCCGTACGCCACCGGGCGGGAACGCGTCCGGGCCCGGGTGGTGGCTCTGCTCCAGCGGCAGGCCGAGGCGCGGCGCGCCGAGTCGCCGAGCGACGCCTGGCTGCGCCGCATGGGCAGGTGCGCGCCGGTCGCCGCCTTCCTCGACGCGGTCTGGCCGGCGCTGACCCCGGAAGGGCTGGTCCACCGGCTGCTCACCGACGCCGAGCTGCTGGCCGCCAGCGCCGACGGGTTGCTGACTGCCGACGAGCAGGCGCTGCTGCGCGGGACGCCCGATCTGGTGGCGGCAGGCGGCGCGGCGGATGCCCCGCGTCCGGCGCGCCGCGCCGCGGCAGCCGGGACGAAGCTCGGGCGCACCCCGAAGGCCACGAAGTGGACGGCGGCGGACGCGGTGCTGATCGACGAGGCCGCCGGGCTGGTCGAGCGGCCGGCCGGCTTCGGCCACGTGGTGGTCGACGAGGCGCAGGACCTGTCGCCCATGCAGTGCCGGGTGATCGCCCGACGCAGCGAGCACGGGTCGATCACGCTCCTCGGCGACCTGGCCCAGGGCACCGCGCCGTGGGCCGCCGCCGACTGGCGGGAGTCCCTGCGCCACCTGGGCAAGCCGGACGCGGTGGTGGTCCCGCTGACGGTCGGCTTCCGGGTGCCCGCCGCCGTGGTCGCGTTCGCCAACCGGCTGCTGCCGGCGCTCGCCGTCGACGTGCCGCCGGCGGAGTCGCTGCGCCGCGACGGCGCGCTCGACGTGCGTACCGTCACCGACCTGACCGCCGCGACGGTGGCCGAGGTGCGCGCGGCGCTGGCGTTCGACGGCTCGGTCGCGGTGATCGCCGCCGACGACGCGGTCGACGGGCTGCGGGCCGCCCTCGCCGCCGCCGGGGTCGAGGCCGCGACCGTCGACGACCCGGCCGCCGCGGCGCGCGTCACGGTGGTGCCGGCGACGCTGGTCAAGGGCCTGGAGTACGACCATGTCATCGTCGTCGAGCCGGCGGCGATCGTGGCGGCCGAGCCGCGCGGCCTGCACCGGCTCTACGTGGTGCTCACCCGGGCCGTCTCCCGCCTCGCCGTGCTGCACGCCGCGCCGTTGCCCGCGCCGCTCGCCTGACCGGCCGCCGGGCGGCGCGGTTGCCGGTGAGCGCGGCGGTCGTCCGGGGCGGTGTGCCGGCGGGGCACGCCCGCCCCGGATCTCGGTGATTCGCTGCTGGCTCCGTGCTCGTCACGACGGGCCACGACGGGCGCGTCAGCGAACCGGCACCCGCATCAGCACCGCGCCGTCGGCGCCGAGCACGGTGATCTCCGTGAACTCGACCTCGCTGGTGGTCCAACTGTCGGCCCGGACGATGTACGTCCCGTTGACCACCGGCGCCTCGACGCTGTACCCGCGGTCGGTCCGCACCCGCACGCGCGTCGCGCCCTCGGGCGCAAGCCCCTCCATCACGCTCGCGTGACCCAGGGGGAGATCGCTCAGGGTGAGCACGGTTACGCCGCCGGCAACAGCGCAGGTGCGCGGCGGGCAGTACAGCGGGTCCTGCCCCGGGTCCAGCCGGCTGCCGCTCGAAATCCTGAGGTCGCCCCCGGGACGGGCCAGGCAGTGGGCGATTCCGGTGCCGTTGACGACGATGGCGGCTCGGCGTCCGTCGGGCCACTCGACGGCGTTGACCAGTCGGTCGCCCGGACCGTCCACCCGGCACTGGGTCAGCACATCGGCGCGTTCCGGCTCCGCCATCGCGGTCAGCGGCCGGCCCGGTCCGGCGTTGCCGAGCAGTCGCGGCCCGACCTGCCACAACCCGACCCCGACGACCAGCACGAACGCGGTGGCCAGCGCGGTGGCCAGGATGCCCGGCCAGCCGCGTCGGGCGGGGCCCTCGGCCCGCTGGACGATCTCGCCCAGCGGGGTGACCGGCAGCCGCTCGTCGGCGAGCAACCGGTCGAAAGCGTCACGGACCTGCTGCGTCGGGTCAGTCATCGAGGTGCTCCCTGAGGGCGGCGAGTCCACGGTGCAGGAGGGTCTTGACGGTGCCGGCGGGGCAGCCGAGCGTCTCGGCGATCTCCCGCTCCGGCAGGTCGAGGTAGTAGCGGAGGAACAACGCGGCGCGCTGCCGGGGCCGGATCCGGCGCAGCGCCGCCCGTACCGACGCGGACTCGTGCGGCACCGTGACCGGGCGCGTCGGGTCGGCGAAGGCGTGCCGCCGTTCGAGGATGCGCCGTCGTACCCAGGAGGTGCAGCGGCTGGCCACCGCCCGCCGCAGCCAGCGCTCCGGTTCCCGCACCTGGGCGCGGCGGCGGTACAGGTCGATGAACGCCTCCTGCACTATGTCCTCCGCCGCGGCGGCGCTACCCGTGGTGAGGTACGCGAACGCCACCATCCCGCGGAAGTGCCGCTCGTACGTCGTCCCGAAGACGTCGTCCGCGACGTCCGCGAGCGCTGTCCGGCCTGTCATGCCTACTCCGCTCCCGCCCGCCGTCGAAAGCGGGCGACACCGTACAGGCGCACGACGGCCAGCGACGGTTTCAGCCATCGGCGACCCACCGGGGGTGGATCGGTTCACAGGTGACCGGGCCAGCGGCGGCGACGCCCCGTTGTCCGCCGAACCCGCTGTCGATGGGCATGCTCGTGGTCCGGGTGGTGCTGCTGACGGCGCTGGCCGCGCGGGCGTGCCGGCGCGACGAGGGTCGACGGTTCAGCTGACGTTTCGTCCGATCCGCCCCGTCGCGCGGCAGGTCGGTGCCACGATGCCGGCAGGGGCACCGTCGTGGTCGCCCCCCGCCGAGAGGGGTCGACGTGAGCACCGTCCCGCCGGGCACGCCCTGCTGGGCCGACCTCGCCACCCCCGGTCTCGCCGACGCGCGAAGGTTCTACCCGGAGCTGTTCGGGTGGACGGGCCGGATAGACCCGGAGCCCGAGGCGGGCGGCTACACCGTCTTCCTGCTCGGCGGACGGGCGGTGGCGGGCGCGGGACCGCCGGCCATCCCCGACCAGGTGCCGATCTGGTCGACGTACCTGGCGACGGACGACGCGGACCTCGTGGCCGGCCGGGTCGAGCGGGCCGGCGGGCAGGTGGTGGTGCCGCCGTTCGAGGTGTTCGACCGGGGGCGGATGGCGGTCTTCACCGACCCGGCCGGGGCCGCCTTCAGCGTCTGGCAGCCGATGGCGATGCCCGGGGCCGAGGTGTTCGACACCCCGGGCGCGCTGACCTGGACCGAACTGGTCACCCCCGACCCGGACGGCGCCAAGGTCTTCTACGAGCTGGTCTTCGGCTGGCACCCGGACGACCAGCCGGCAGGGCCGGTCACCTACACCGGCTGGCGGCTCGGCACCCGGATCGTGGCCGGCATGGTGCCGCCGCTGGGCGACGGGTTCCCGGCGGACACGCCCGCGTACTGGTCGGTGTACTTCGCGGTGGCCGACGCCGACGCGGCCGCCGCCCGCGCCGCCGAACTGGGCGGCACGATCCTGGTCCCGCCCCAGGACGCCCCGGCGGGCCGCTTCGCCGCCCTCCGCGACCCCCACGGCGCCCTCTTCAACATCCTCACCCGCCCCTAACCCACCCACCCCTCCACGTTGATCATGAAGGTGCGGCGACAAGCCGGGCGACGCGACAACAACTTCATGATCAACGGCAGGGGGCCCGGGAAGGAGCGGGGAGGGGACAGGGGGTCAGGGGAGGGGGCGGACGGGGACTACCAGGGGGCCGTGGTCGCCGTCGATGACGCGGACGGTGGCGCGGTACCAGGTGGCGAGGAGTTGCTCGGTCAGCACCTCGCGCGGAGTGCCGGCGGCGACCACCCTGCCGTCGGCGAGGAGCACCATGCGGTCGGCGTACTCGCCGGCTATCGAGAGGTCGTGCATGGTGGCGAGCACGGTCAGGCCGTGCTCGCGGCGGAGCCGGTCGACCAGCTCCAGCACCTCCTGCTGGTGGCCGATGTCCAGGGCGCTGGTCGGCTCGTCCAGCAGCAGCAGGGTCGCGCCCTGGGCCAGCGCCCGGGCCAGGAAGACCCGCTGCCGCTCGCCGCCGGAGAGGGTGGCCAGCTCCCGGTCCTGGAACCCGGTCAGGTCCAGCCCGTCGAGCACGTCGTACGCGGCGGCCAGGTCGGCGGCCGACTCCCGGCCGAGCGGCGGGATGTACGGGGTGCGGCCCAGCAGCACGTAGTCGAGCACCGACATGCCGGCCGGCACGACCGGGGACTGCGCCACGGTCGCCACCACCCGGGCCCGGTCGCGGCGGCGCAGCGCCTCGCTCGGCGTACCGAAGAGGGAGATGGCGCCCGGCGCGGGCAGCAGGCCGCCGACGGCGCGCAGCAGGGTCGACTTCCCGGCGCCGTTCGGGCCGATCACGGTGACCCACTCGCCCGGGGCGACGGTCAGGTCGACGCCACCGAGGATCGGCGTGCCGTCGAGGCGGACGTGCAGGTCGCGGACCTCGACGGCGGGGACGGCGGGGACGGTCGTCCGGTCGCCGCCGTCCGCCGGCTGCGGGGCGGACACGCGCGCCCCGCCGTCCGCCGGCCGCGGCGCCGGCGCACGTCGCGCGCTCATCCGAGCACCCGCCGGGAGGTGCGCAGGACCAGGACGAAGAACGGGCCGCCGAGCAGCGCGGTGACCACGCCGATCGGCACCTCCGCCGGGGCGGCGACGGTACGCGCGACCACGTCCGTCAGCGCCAGGAAGGCGCCGCCGAAGAGCAGCGAGAGCGGCAGGATCACCCGGTAGCTCGACCCGGCCAGCAGCCGTACGGTGTGCGGCACGATGATCCCGACGAAGCCGATCAGCCCGGAGGCGGAGACCGCGGCGGCGGTGCCGAGCGAGGCGGCGGCGATCAGCAGGTAGCGGGACCGCTGCGGGTGCAGCCCGAGGCCGGTCGCCTCGTCGTCGCCGACGGAGAGCACGTCCAGCTCCCGCCGGTGCAGCAGCACCACCAGGGCGGTGAGGAGGAAGTACGGCAGCACCAGCCGGACGTCGTGCCAGCCGGCGGTGGCGAGCCGCCCGAGCAGCCAGGAGTAGACCTGCTGGATGCTGTCGGAGTTGCGTTGCAGCAGGTAGGTCTGCCCGGCGGAGAGGAACGCGGAGACGGCCACCCCGGCCAGGATCAGCGTCGCCGTGGAGCGGGCGCGCCCGCCGGACGCCCCGAGCAGGTAGGTCATCGCCACCGCGCCGAGCGCGCCGACGAAGGCGGCCAGCGGGATGGTGAGCGGCAGCCCGGTGAGCGCGCCGCCCGCCCCCACCCCGAGGGTGATCACGGCGGTGACCGCCAGCCCGGCCCCGGCCGCCACCCCGAGCAGGTACGGGTCGGCCAGCGGGTTGCGGAACACGCCCTGGTAGCAGCCGCCGGCCAGGGCGAGCAGCCCGCCGACCAGCAGGCCGAGCACCACCCGGGGCAGCCGCAGCTCGGTGACGATGGCGATCTCCCGCTCGGTCAGCCCGCTGTCGATGCGTACCCCGGGGACGAGGTTGAGCAGCTCGGCCGCGACGCTGCCCGGCGGCAGGCTGACCGGGCCGAGCGACACCCCGGCGACCAGGGCGACCAGCACGGCGGCGACGCCGGCGACGAGCCAGCGCGGCCGCAGCCCGGCGGGCCGGGACGCGGGGAGCGTCCCGGCCCCCCCCGGGGGGGGGGGCGAGTGGAGAGACCGCG